>CAUJIK010000107.1 GCA_963205255.1 Pseudomonadota bacterium | reverse complement strand
AATGACTCAGCAGGCGGGTGCGCATGGGTCAGCTCTGGCAGTTCGGGCAGTAGTAGGTCGAGCGCTGGCCCTGCCGGCGCTGGCGGATCAGGGTGCCGCAACGCCGGCACGGCTGACCGGCGCGTTCGTAGACATACAGCTTCTGGCGGAAATAGCCCGGCTTGCCCTCGGCGCTCACATAGTCGCGCAGCGTCGTGCCGCCGTGGCGGATCGCCGTGGTGAGCACCTGACGCACCGTCCTTGCCAGGCGGGCGCATTCCTGCACCGTGAGGCTGCGCGCGGCGCGACCGGGCCGGATGCCGGCGCGGAACAGCGCCTCGCTGGCATAGATGTTCCCCACGCCCACGACCAGCCGGCTGTTCATCAGCGCCTGCTTGATGGCGACGCGCCGGCGCCGGGTGATGCGATGCAGGTAATGCCCGTCGAAACCGGGTTCCAGAGGTTCGGGAGCCAGCTCGCGCAGCAGCGGATGGGCGGCCGGGTCTCCCTCGATGCGGGCGAGGCTGCCGAAGCGGCGCGGATCGTTGAAGCGCAGCGTCCAGCCTGAATCCATCTCCAGATCGAAGTGATCGTGCGTCTCGCGCGCCGTGTTTACCGGCAGCACGCGCAGACTGCCGGACATGCCCAGATGCAGCATCAGGTGGCCGCGCTCCAGGGTCAGCAGCAGATACTTGGCGCGGCGGCCCACGCCGAGGATGCGCTGACCCTGCGCCCATTCCGGCAGATCCGCCGCCACCGGCCAGCGCAGCCGCGGGTTGTGCACAGCAAGCCGCGCGACGAGGCGGCCGGATACATGCGGTGCGATGCCGCGGCAGGTGGTCTCGACTTCGGGAAGCTCGGGCATCGCCAGAGCATGCCACGCAACGCAGAGTCTGTTGATATTCGGCAGGACGCGACAACCGGCCCCGCAAACGAAAAAACCCGCTTCGAAGCGGGTTTTTCGCGATCAGCAAGACAAAGTCATTGCTTACTTGATCTTGGTTTCCTTGTACGCCACGTGCTTGCGCACGACCGGGTCGTACTTGCGCAGCTCCATCTTTTCTGGATGCAGGCGCTTGTTCTTCATCGCCACATAGAAATGACCGGTGCCCGCGGAGGACAGCAGTTTGACCTTCTCACGCATGATCGTGGCCTCCTGGAATTACAGCTTGCCGCTGGCGCGCATTTCGGCCAGCACGGCGTCGATGCCGTTCTTCTCGATGGTGCGCAGGGCGCTGCTCGAAACGCGCAGCTTGACCCAGCGCTTCTCGCCCTCGAGCCAGAAACGCTGCACGTGCAGGTTCGGCAGGAAGCGGCGGCGCTTCTTGTTGTTGGCGTGCGAAACGCGGTTACCGACTGCCGGACGCTTGCCGGTGACTTCGCAGACGCGGGACATAGGAGTTTCCTGGATCTATGGTCCAAAAAGGGCGTGCTTTATACCAGTCGGGGCCGGCCTCCTGCAAGGGTCTGGCGCTCTAGATCAGCCCGCGCTCCACAAACGACAGGCAGCGCCCATCCCCCACGATGAGATGGTCCAGCACCCGGATATCCACCAGCCCGAGGGCGTCCTTGAGGCGGTGGGTGATGAGTTCGTCGGCCTGGCTGGGCTCTGCCACGCCGGAAGGGTGGTTGTGGACCAGAATCACGGCCGCGGCATTGCGGGCCAGCGCCTGCCGCACCACCTCCCGGGGGTGCACGCTGGCCCCGTCGATCGTGCCGCGGAACAGCTCCTCGAAGGCGATCAGCCGGTGGCGGTTGTCGAGGTGCAGGCAGCAGAACACCTCATAGGGCCGGTCGCGCAGCTGGGCGATGAGGAAGCTGCGCGTGGCGAGCGGGGATTCCAGCATCGGGCCGGCCGCGAGCTGCGCGAGGTAATGCCGGCGCGAGAGCTCCAGCGCCGCCTGCAGCAGCCCGTGGCGGCGCGCGCCGAGGCCAGGCGTGGTGCATGCCGTGCCGGCATCTGCCGCCAGCAGTGAGCGCAGCGAACCAAAATGGCCGAGCAGGTTGCGGGACAGCGTCACCGCGTCGCAGCCGCGCTGGCCGCTGCCGAACAGCACGGCCAGCAGCTCTGCTTCGCTGAGGGATTGCGCCCCCCGCAGCAGCAGTTTCTCGCGGGGGCGTTCCTGTGCCGGCCACTCTCGTATGGACATGCGCGACTCCGATGATGTGATGGAGTCTGCACGTGGCAATGCGCCGGGCGTGATGAGCATATCCAGTGTGGAACATGGAAAATTCCACTTGCGACCCGTGATAATCCGCACATGAGTGGCAAACGCATCCTGCTGGGCGTCACCGGCGGCATCGCCGCGTACAAGAGTCCTGATCTCGTGCGACGGCTCATCGAGCGCGGCGCCGAGGTGCAGGTGGTGTTTACCGCCAGCGCCCGCGAGTTCGTCGCGCCGCTGACCTTTCAGGCCGTTTCGGGCCGCGAAGTGCGCAGCGACCTGTGGGATGAATCCGCCGAACGTGCGATGAGCCACATCGAGCTGGCGCGCTGGGCCGACCTCATCCTCATCGCGCCGGCGACGGCCGATTTCCTCGCGCATCTGGCCCATGGCATGGCTGACAACCTGCTTTCCACGCTGTGCCTGGCATCGAGCGCGCCGGTGGCGGTGGCGCCGGCCATGAACCGCCTGATGTGGTCCAACCCGGCCACGCAGGACAACATCGCCCGCCTGCGCGCGCGCGGCGTGCAGGTGTTCGGGCCGGACAGCGGCAGCCAGGCCTGCGGCGAGACCGGCGAAGGCCGCATGATGGAGCCAGCCGACATCGCCGCTGCCGCCTTCGCGGTGCTGCCCGCCGAGGGCCCGCTCAAGGGCCGCAAGGTGCTGATCACCGCCGGCCCCACGCGTGAGCGCATCGATCCGGTGCGTTTCATCAGCAATCGCAGCTCGGGAAAGATGGGCTATTCCGTGGCGCAGGCCGCGCGCGACCGCGGCGCCGAGGTGGTGCTGGTGAGCGGGCCGGTGAACCTGTGCGCGCCGGCCGGCGTGCGCCGCGTCAGCGTGGAAAGCGCGCAGCAGATGCATGACGCGGTGATGGCCGAGATCGCTGGCACCGATATCTTCATCGCCACGGCGGCCGTGGCCGATTACCGCCCCGCGAACCCCGCCAGCTGCAAGATCAAGAAAGTCAGCGACAAGCTGGAGGTGTGCATGGAGCGCACCGTGGACATCCTCGCCGCGGTGGCGCAGCGCGCCGACCGGCCCTACACCGTGGGCTTTGCGGCCGAGACCAACGATGTCGAGCAGCATGCACTGGCCAAGCTCACGCGCAAGAACCTCGATCTGATCGCCGCCAATGAAGTGGGCGACAACAAGGTGTTCGAGCAGGACGACAATGCGCTGCTGCTGCTGTGGCCCAATGGCGGCCGGCAGGAGCTGGGCGTGGGCGCCAAGACGGTGCTGGCCGCGAAGCTGATGGATTTCATCGCCGCGCGCTTCCTCGAGCGCGCGTCGCGCTAGATTGCGCGGATTTTCCGACGGACCGACAGGATCCCCCGATGCAGCAACTGAATGTGCGCGTGCTCGATGCGCGCCTGGGAACCACATGGCCCCTGCCGGCCTACGCCACGCCGGGCTCCGCGGGCCTCGACCTGCGCGCGGTGATCGATGCGCCGCTGGTGCTCGAGCCGGGCGCGACCACGCTGATCCCCACCGGCATGGCCATCCACATCGACGATCCCGGCCTTGCGGCGGTGATCCTGCCGCGCTCGGGGCTGGGTCACAAACACGGCATCGTGCTCGGGAACCTGGTCGGCCTCATCGATTCGGACTACCAGGGCCAGCTCATGGTCTCCTGCTGGAATCGCGGCCAGGCGACGTACACCATCGAGCCGGGCGAGCGCATCGCGCAGCTGGTGGTAGTGCCTGTTGTACAAATGCAACTCAATGTGGTAAATGAATTCGCCACCACCAACCGCGGTTCTGGCGGCTTCGGGCATAGCGGTACGCGCTGATCATTTCGACTGACGAAATCATTGTTTTGCGCAAAAGCAACAGTTAGTCTCCGCGCCGCTGTTGCCCGCAATTTTCTGCCTGGGCAGTAATCCCGATCCTTAACTGGGGAATCATATGCAAAGTTTTCAGGGTGTAACCGTGCGTCAGGCCATCAAGGCGGCGCTGTTGTCCGCGGCGGCGTTTGCCGCGGTGAATGCGCAGGTCGCCACCGCTCAGGAGAGCGTCGGTCTGGACGAAATCGTCGTCACGGCCACCAAGCGCGGCCAGTCGGCGCTTCAGGACGTCGCGGCGAGCATCCAGGCCTTCGGTGAGGAAGCCCTCACCAAGATGGGCGTGGCGGAGTTCACCGACTTCTCGCGTTCGGTCGCCGGCCTCGACGTACGTGACACCGGCCCCGGCCAGAAGCGCTATCTGATCCGCGGCGCCAACGCCCCGGGTGAAGCCACCGTCGGCGTCTACTACGACGAATATCCGGTGACCGGCAGCGGCCAGAGCGCCGCGGAAGCGGGCAACAACCAGCCCGACATCGACCTGTTCGACGCCGAGCGCGTCGAGGTGCTGCGCGGCCCGCAGGGCACGCTGTACGGCGCCGGCGCGGCCTCGGGCGTGATCCGCATGGTCACCAAGCGTCCGGACTACATCAACTACGAGTCGCATGTGCAGGGCGAGTTGTCCAGCACCAGCAAGGGCGGCACCAACTGGCACATCAAGGGCATGGTCAACGTGCCGCTGGTCGAGGACAAGGTGGCGCTGCGCATCGTCGGCTACAACGTCGACACCGCGGGCTTCATCGACAACGTCCCGCTGGGCATCAAGGACATCAACACCCAGGAGCGTCGCGGCGCACGCGCTGCGCTGGGCGTGAAGTTCAGCGACACCACGTCGCTGACCACGCAGGTCTACTACCAGGAAATCGAGTCGGGCGGCCGCAATGGCCACAACCCCTATGATTTCACCGACGTCGTCGGCCCTCCGTTCCTGCATGAGCGTCAGCCCGACGGTTCGATCATCCCGAACAACCGCTTCGATGTTCCGGCCGCCGGCGTGCTCAAGCAGAACACCGCGTCGCTCGAGCCCTACAAGGAAAACCTGCTGCTGGTCGGCACCACGCTGGAATCGAACTTCGACACCGGCTCGCTGACCGTGGCCGCCTCGCTGATGGATCGTTCGGCCCAGTCGTACCTGGATTCGTCCAACCCGGTGCGTCTGCAGCAGCGCTTCCGTGACACCGGTCTCGCCATCGTCAACGAAGAGCTGACCGGCGTGCCGTTCATTCCGCCGTTCCAGTTCTACTCGAACCCCATCACGGTGGTGTCGCCGACCGGTCTTGCGACCAACTACCAGGACCAGGGCACGAAGATGTGGACCGTGGAGGCGCGCTACGCGTCGAACCTCAGCGGCCGCTTCAACTACCTGGCCGGTGCGACCTACCAGCACCTGGATCGCGATGTGCACAGCACGGTCGAGATCGTGGACCCGGCCACCGGCCGGCCTGATCCGGCCTACTCGAACCTGCTGCTGCAGGATCGCGTTGCCGAGAACGTCACCAAGCTGGCGGCCGTGTTCGGTGAGCTGTATTTCAACGCCACCGACAAGCTGGAGCTGATGGGCGGTGTGCGCCTGTTCCAGACCAAGCGCGACCAGTTCAGCCGCGTGATCATTCCGTTCCTGCGCAACCCCGACATCGGTGGTCCCGCGGGCGTGGATGTGAACATCCCGGCCAAGGAAGAGGACATCATCGGCAAGCTGCAGGCCACCTACAAGTTCACCGACGACATCCTCGCCTACGCGCAGGTGTCGCAGGGCTTCCGCGCCGGTGGCGTGAACTCGCTGGTGGTGCCGACGATTCCGCCGTCGTTCGATTCGGACGAAACGCGCAACTACGAGCTGGGCCTGAAGACCAGCTGGGCGGGCGGCCGGTTGAACATCAACATGGCGGCCTACCAGATCGACTGGTACAACATCCTGATCAACGTGCCGTTCACCAGCCAGTTCAACGGCCTCGTGAACTGCCAGTCGAACGATCCCTGCGCCCAGATCAAGGGTGCCGAGCTCGAGCTGATCGCGCGTCCGATTCCGGGCCTGGACCTGGGCGCCACCGTCACCTTCATCGACGCGCAGCTGAAGAAGACGCTGGCCAACGAACTGCCGGCCGGCATCGTGCCGTCGGACCCGGTGTTCGGCGTGCCTGGCGACAAGCTGGAAGGTTCGCCTGACTACAGCGGCAGCGGCTGGGCCCAGTACGGCTGGCCGGTGGGTTCCGGCAACTATCAGGCCTATGTCCGTGGCGACCTGCAGTTCTCCAGCGGAGCCGACACCAACAGCTTCTCGCCGGCGCGCAATCGCGCTTCGGCAAGCTATGTGTTCGGCAACCTGCGCTTCGGCGTGGAGAGCGAGAAGTGGGGCGCGGCCCTGTTCGTGCGGAACGTCACCGACAAGGCGGCGGACCTGACGATCTTCAACAACTTCCAGTCCGTCAACCGCGTGACGGTCAACCAGCCGCGCACGATCGGCCTCACCGTCGATCTGCGGATGTAAGCAGCGGCACTTCCAGTTCCGTTGTCTGAAACCGAGGGGGCGCATTGCGCCCCCTCGGCGTTTCTGGCGTTGTTACCACTGCGCCATCCATGAAGTGCGCGTCCGCGCAGCCGATGTCGAAGACACGCGCGTGAATACCAGGGGCATTGGTGTGCCCTGCGACCAGCTGCCTGTCAGCGTGGCTCCATCCGCGCTCGCCGTGCCTTTCCAGTTGCCATTCACCGACGGCACGCGAGCAGCACCAGCGGCAGAGGACCGAGGCGGCCGCTGAAATCGCCTTGCTGCAAGGATTGCGCATGCAGCGGCGCAAGCCAGGGCATTCAGATTGGGTTCAGGGCGGCCGCGTAGGCTTGCCCCATGAACACGAAAACCGCGATTCCCCTGGTTCTTGCCGCCGCCATGCTGGCTGGCTGCGCCAGCGCTCCCGCCGCGCGGCCCGCGCCCCGGTATGAGGCCCCGCCGCCGCCGCAGGTTTATGTTTACCCGCGGCATGGGCAGTCGCCGGCACAGGTCGATCGCGACCGCTATGATTGCCATGTGTGGGCGGCGCGGGAATCGGGCTTCGATCCCTCGCGCCATGCGATGCCGGCGCAGGCGCGCGCCAGCGTGGTGCCGGCCCGGCCGGCCGACCAGACCGTGGCGGCTGGAGCGGTCACAGGCGCGGTGCTGGGGGCGATGGTGGCCGATCGCGGCGACACCGCCAAGGGCGCGATCATCGGCGCCGTTGCCGGCAGCATGCTCGGCGCCGTCGCGGCCAACGCCCAGGAAGCCGAGGCGGCGCGCATCGGGCAGCAGCTCGACGGCCGGGGCGGCCGCCATGAACGTGAGGGCGCCGGCTATCGGCGCGCCCTGTCCGCGTGCCTCGATGGGCGCGGCTATTCCGTGAAGTGAGGTGCACCCATGAATGCCATCAACCGTAACCGTTCAGCCCTGCTCCTGCCCTTGCTGGCCGGCGCGCTGCTGGCCTGCACCACGGTGGCCTCGGCGGGCATCATCAATCCGGGGGCCGTGCAGGCTGCCAGGGAGCGCCAGGTCGAGCATCAGGCGCAGCGGGCGGTCGAGCGCCGCGAGCAGCGTGCCCAGCCGGCGCGCGAAGCAAGCCCGCCGCGCGCGGAAAATCGCGGCAATGCCGCGCCACCGCCGCGGCGCAATGATGGCGCGGCGGCCAATCGCCCGAGCCCGCCGCAGGGCAACGCGAATCGTCCGAACCCGCCGCCGCAGAACGCCAGCAGCGACAACGCCGGCCGCTACGACGGGCCGCGTTTCGCCCGCGACAACGCGCGCGACACCGCGACGCGCAACGGCCGTGGCAACAATGCGGGCAACAGCGCGCGCGGCAACGACCGTCCGGCCGTGCGCCTGCCGCAGCAGGGCGTGTGGCAGAACCTCAATGATCGTGGGAGCGGCTACCGTCCCGCGCCGCCGCGCAACAACTATCGCCCGGTGCCGCCGCGCCGCCATGTGCCGGTGCTGCCCACCGGCTATGCGCGCTACCACTGGAACGGCCGGCCGTACTACTACTCCTCCGGCCACTGGTACCGGCCGTGGGGTTCGCAGTTCGCCATCGTCGCGGCGCCGATAGGCCTGTTCGTCTCGTACCTGCCGGGCTATCACACCTCGTTCTGGTACGGCAGCAACCGCTATTTCTTCGCCGACGACACTTACTACCTCTATGAACCGGCGCGCCGCGGCTACGTGGTGACGCGTTCACCCTATGGCGATGCGGCTGTCGAAGAGGAGGCCACCTTCGACGACGATGAGCTGTACGTGTATCCGGCACGCGGCCAGAGCGAGCAGCAGCAGGCGGATGACCGCTATGAGTGCCACAGCTGGGCGGTGGGTGAAACCGGCTACGATCCGGTGCAGGGAAACTATGATCCGGACCTGCGCGCCGATTACCTGCGCGCCATGAGCGCTTGCCTGACGGGCAGGGGCTACAGCGTTCGCTAGGCCAGGCGGCTACCGGGGCTGACGCGCGGCGGTCAGTTCCCGGTAGCGCGCGAGATCGGTGTCGAAACGCTCGCGCAATTCCTTTTTTTCGGCTTCGCGCCCGGCGAGGCTTTCCTGCAGCGACCGCTTCTCGTGCAGCGTGCGCACCACCTCTTCAGCGAGCTGGTCGGGCATGCGCCTTGCGTTGGCACTGGAGGCGTAGGGCTTGAAGCTGCGCATACGGCTTTCGAGCGTCGTGAGTCGCTGGTTCACGGATTCGATCGAACCATGAGCCAGGCGCATCTGGCCGTCGATGAGCGCCAGGCGCTCGTCGCGCAGCTGTTCGATGTCCGAGGCCCTGGTGTAGGTGGTGAGCAGGAACTGGTCGTGTTGCCGGCGCCGCGCCTGTTCGGCCGCCGCCGTCTGCGCCGCGGCTGCTTCGGCCTCGGTCATCTGCGCGGGAAACTCCCGCACCGTGACGCCCTGGCTGTTGAGTTCGGCGCGGCTCTGGCGCGCGTATTCCGGCGGCACCACGTCGCCATAGTGCGTGACGCCCTTGTCGTCGACCCATCTGTAGGTCTTGCCGCCCTTGCCGCTGTCCGCGGCCAGAGCCTGGGCTGCGGTGAAGGCCAGCAGCAGGGAAAGTCCCGCCCTCAGAGTGCTGTTCATGGCGATCCTCCGTTACTCCCGCGCGCCGTAGCGTACCCGGTAGGCTTCCATCGCGGCCAGCTGGCCTTCGGGCAGGCCGGCGGCCAGCGGCCCGCTGCCGCCGCGCATGGCCTCGATCAGGTCGCTGAGCGACAGGATGCTCACGCTGGCCATGCCGAACAGCCGCGCCACCTCCTGCACCGCGGATTCGGCGCGTTCGCCGCCATCGGCGTCGCGGCCACGTTCCTGCCGGTCCAGCGCCAGCGCGACGCCCACCGGGATGGCGCCGGCCGCGCGGATGATCTCCACCGACTCGCGGATGGCGGTGCCGGCGGTGATCACATCGTCCACGATCAGCACACGGCCGGCGAGCGCCCGGCCCACGATGCTGCCGCCCTCGCCATGGGATTTGGCTTCCTTGCGGTTGAAGGCGAAGGGCAGGTTGCGGCCGTGGTGGGTGTGCAGCGCCGCCGCGGTGGTGGCGGCCAGCGGAATGCCTTTGTAGGCAGGGCCGAACAGCATGTCGAAGGCTAGCCCTGAGCGCACGATGGCCGCGGCATAGCAGCGGCCCAGCACCGCGAGCGATGCGCCGTCGTCGAAAGAGCCGGCATTGAAGAAATAGGGACTGATGCGCCCGGACTTGAGCGTGAACTCGCCGAAGCGCAGCACCTTGCGGTCGAGCGCGAGACGGATGAATTCTGATTGGTAGTCGTGCATGCCGGGAGCCCTGGAGCCGCTATGATGCGGCGCGTGCGCATCATAACGCCCAAAGTGGACCACGAACCGTGAGCGAATCGGCGGCGCCTCCGCGCACCCTCTGGGGGTCGGTGCGCCCCTATCTCGAGAAGGAATCGCTGGCTGCGTTTTTCGTGGGCGTTTCCTCCGGTTTTCCCTATGCGCTGATTGGCGCCACCCTGACCACGCGCCTGGCGCAGGACGGCATCCGCAAGAGCACGATCACGGCGTTCTCGCTGGCGTTCCTGGTCTACAACCTGAAGTTCCTGTGGGCCTGGGTGGTCGATGGCGTGCGCCTGCCGCTCATCGGAAGGCTGGGTCACCGGGTGTCGTGGATGCTGCTGTCGGGCTGCCTGGTCATCGCCGCCGCGATCAACCTGGCGCTGGTGAATCCGGCGGCCGATGTGCAGGCGACGGCCATCGCGGCCATTCTCATGGCCGCTGCCGGCGCCACCTATGACATCGTCATAGACGCCTACCGCATCGAGACGCTCAAGCCCCACCAGCTCGGCCCCGGATCGGGGATGAGCCAGTACGGCTGGCGCATCGGTTCCACGGGCGCGGCAGCGCTGGCGCTGATCATTGCCTTGTACATGGGCTGGCAGGCGGCCTACCTTTTCACCATCGTGCTGGCGTTTCCGGCCATGATCACGGCACTGGTGGTGGGCGAGCCTGTGCGGCATGTGGTGTCGCATGCGCGCCAGAGCCTCGCCGGCGTGGGGCGTTCCATCATCGCGCCGTTCGTGGAGTTCATGCGCCGTTCCGGCGCGTGGCTGGTGCTGCTGTTCATCCTGGTGCACAAGATCGGCGACACGCTGTCGCAGCTCACGGTGCGGTTGCTGTTCAACGACCTGGGTTTCACCAACGACGAGATCGCCATCTACGACGTGGGCGTGGGCTTCTGGGCATTTCTGGTCGGCATCTTCATCGGCGGCGTGCTGTATTCGCGTCTCGGCCTGAAGCGTTCGGTGCTGCTGGCGCTGGTGCTCATGGCGGTGTCCAACCTCAGCTTTGCGTTGCTTGCGGTGGTCGGCCACAGCAATACCGGCCTTGCCGCGGCGATGACCTTCGAGAACCTCGCCAGCGGCTATGGCGGCGTGGTGGTGGTGGCGTATTTCTCGGCGCTGTGCAACCTGCAGTTCACGGCCTCGCAGTATGCATTGATCTCCGCCGCCGCCAGCGTGGTGGGGCGCGTGGTCACGGGCTCCTCCGCTGGTCGCCTGATCGAGCAGCTGGGCTATGTGAACTTCTATGCGCTTACGACGGTGGCCGCGCTGCCGGGCATCCTGCTGTTCTGGTACATGATGCGCACCGGCATGGTGGATCGCGCGCTGGGCGATGCCGGCCGCGTGAACGGTGACGGCAAGGGCTCTGTCTGATCGGCTGCTGATCCGGCGCCGGATCAGCGCGGCTATGGCGGCGGCACGCTCCTGATGATCGAAGCATCGAGCGCTTCGTAGTTTTCGTAGCCGATGGTTCGGTAGAGCTCTTCGCGGGTCTGCATTTCGGGCAGCAGCGAGCGGGCGCTGCCCTGGTCACGCAGCGTGGCATACAGCCGCTGCTGCGCCCTGGCGGCCATGCGCAGCGCGCTCACCGGCCAGATCAGCATGTCGTATCCCATGTCATGGAACTGCTGCGCGGTGAACTGCGGCGTGCGGCCGAACTCGGTCATGTTAGCAAGCAGCGGCGCGTCGACCAGACGCGCGAACTCGCGGAACATGGCCTCGTCGGTGAGCGCTTCGGGAAACACGGCGTCGGCGCCGGCTTCCAGATACAGATGCGCGCGGCGCACCGCGCCCTCTATTCCCTCGCTGGCGGCCGCATCGGTGCGGGCGATGATGAAGATGTGCCGGCGTGCGCGCACCGCGGATGTGATTTTCGCCGCCATGTCCTGGGGTGAGGCCAGCCGTTTGTCGTTCAGGTGGCCGCATTTTTTCGGCAGCAACTGGTCCTCGATGTGCACGGCCGCGGCACCCGCGTCCTCGAAGGCGCGCACCATGTGCATGACATTGAGCGCTTCGCCGAAGCCCGTGTCCCCATCCACCAGCACCGGCAGGGCCGAGGCGCGCGCCACCTGGCGGATGAAGAAGCAGACATCGTCCACGCTGAGCAAACCCAGGTCCGGCAGGCCCATGGATGCGCTCATGGCCGCGCCGGAGAGATACAGGGCCTCGAAGCCCGCGGCTTTTGCCTGCAATGCCGCAAGGCCATTGTGCGCGCCGGGCAGCGGCAGGATGCCGTCGCGCTCCAGCAGTCTGGCAAAGCGTTCGCCGGCGGGCGCGGGCGGCAGATCGTCTGCGAGCAGGTAAGTCATGAGGGGTCCGTGGTGACGTAGAGGTCGACGTATTCGTGCACGGGCATGTGTTCCAGTTCGGCAAGGCTTGCAGATGCGGCGAGAATGGCCTGCTGCTGAGGCTGCGCAAAGCGGCGCGCGAGGTTGCGGCGGAACTTGGCTTCCAGCAGCGGCGTGCCCTCGGTGCGCCGGCGCCGATGACCGAGGGGATATTCGATGACCACTTCCGCAAGCGTGCTGCCGTCGTTCAGTTCCACGGTCAACGCGTTGGCGATCGAGCGCTTCTCCGGGTCGTGGTAGTCGGCCGTGAAGGCCGGATCCTCCACGCAATGGATCTTTGCGCGCAGCGCTTCGATGCGCGGGTCGGCGGCGATTTCATCCTCGTAGTCGGCCGCGGTGAGGCGGCCATGGATCAGCGGCACCGCCACCATGTACTGGATGCAGTGGTCGCGGTCGGCCGGATTGGCGAGCGGCCCCTGCTTGTCGATGATGCGCAGGCAGGCCTCGTGGGTGCGGATGGTTATGCCGCGGATATCCGCCGCGCTGTTGCCGCGCTCGCGCAGCAGCGCATGCAGCCGCATGGCCGCTTCCACAGCCGTCTGCGCATGGAACTCCGCTGGATAGGAGATCTTGAACAGCACGTTCTCCATCACGTAGCTGCCATAGCCGCGCTGGAAGCGGAACGGCTGGCCACGGAACAGCGCATCGTAAAACCCCCATTGCTTCGCGGTGAGCACCGACGGGTAACCCATCTCGCCGCTGCGTGCCATCAGTGCCAGCCGTACCGCGCGGCTGGTGGCGTCACCCGCGGCCCAGCTCTTGCGCGAGCCGGTGTTCGGTGCATGGCGATAGGTGCGCAGGCTCTGCCCATCCACCCATGCCAGCGACAGCGCGTTGATGATCTGTTCCCGGTCGAGGTCCAGCAGTTGAGATACCACCGCGGTGGAAGCCACCTTGACCAGCACTACATGATCGAGGCCCACGCGGTTGAAAGCATTCTCGAGCGCCAGCACGCCCTGGATTTCGTGCGCCTTGATCATGGCCGTGAGCACATCGCCCATCAGCGGCGGCTTGCGCCCGGCGGCCACGGCTTCGCGCGCGAGCCAGTCTGCCACGGCGAGAATGCCGCCGAGATTGTCGGAAGGGTGCCCCCATTCGGCGGCGAGCCAGGTGTCGTTGAAGTCGAGCCAGCGGATCATCGCGCCGAGGTTGAAGGCGGCCTGTACCGGGTCGAGCTGGAAAGCAGTGCCTGGCACTCTGGCACCGTTGGGCACCACCGTGCCCGGCACGATGGGGCCGAGCAGTTTCGTGCAGGCGGGGTATTCCAGCGCTTCGAGCCCGCAGCCCAGCGTGTCGATGAGGCACAGGCGGGCCGTCTCGCGCGCCAACGCGCCGTTGGCGCGGCAGGTGAGCACGTAGTCGGCGATGTCGGTGAGAACCTGGTCGGGTGGCGGCCGGGCCGATGTGTGCAGGGACATGCGTGATCAGTCGAGGGGGACGAAGGGCCGATTCTCTGGCCCGGTGTAGTTTGCCGAAGGCCGGATGATCTTGCCGTCCTCGCGCTGCTCGATCACATGCGCCGCCCAGCCCGCGGTGCGGGACATCACGAACAGCGGTGTGAACATGGCCGGAGGGATGCGCATCAGGTCGTAGGCCACGGCGGAGTACCAGTCGAGGTTCGCGAACAGCCGCCGGGTCTCGTGCATCACGGCTTCGATACGCTCCGCGATGGCGAAACTGCTCAAGTCGCCCGCCTCGGTCGCGAGCCGGCGCGCCACTTCGCGGATCACCTGGTTGCGCGGGTCCGCGATGGTGTAGACCGGATGGCCGAAGCCCATGATCACTTCGCGGCGCGTGAGGCGCGCGCGGATGTCTGCCTCGGCGGTGTCGGCATCCCGGTAGCGACGCTGGATCTCGAAGGCCACCTCGTTGGCGCCGCCGTGTTTGGGGCCGCGCAACGCGCCGATCGCGCCGGTGATGCAGGAGTGGATGTCGGCGCCGGTGCCGGCGATCACGCGCGCGGCGAATGTCGAGGCATTGAACTCGTGTTCGGCATAGAGATTGAGCGAGGTGTGCATGGCGCGCACATGGCTTGCCGGCGGAGCACGGCCATGCAGCAGTTGCAGGAAGTGCCCGCCGATGGAGTCGGCATCGGTCTTGAGCCCGATGCGCACGGCGCTGCGGCTGAAGTGATGCCAGTAGGCCAGCATGGGGCCCAGCGTCGCGAGCAGCCGGTCGGCAATGGCGCGGGAGCCTGCGGGAAGATGGCTCGGCGCTTCGGGCGCTATGCAGCCCAGCACCGATACGCCGGTGCGCAGCACGTCCATGGGATGGCTTGCGGCGGGCAGCAGCTCCAGCGCCGCTTTCACGGCTGATGGCAGTTCGCGCAGTTCCAGCAGCCGGTGTTTGTAGGCGGCCAGTTCCGCCCGCGCGGGCAGCCGGCCGTGAATCAGCAGATGGGCAATTTCCTCGAACTCGCAGGCGTCCGCGATGTCGAGGATGTCGTAGCCGCGATAGCGCAGGTCGTTGCCGGTGCGGCCCACCGAGCACAGCGCGGTATTGCCGGCCACGACGCCGGACAATGCGACGGATTTCTTGGGCCCCGGGGCGCTGGCCGGCATTGCCGCCCGTCACTCGCCGCCGGAGAACAGATCCAGATCGTCGAGCGCGCTGGCGCGCAGCCCCTGCAGCTCGTCGAAGGCTACGGACATGGCCCCTACGGACACGACGTCCGCATCCTGGTCGCCCTGGGTGTCCGTGGCGAAATAGGCATCTTCGGGTTGCTCAGCCTCGCGCAGCGAGCCGGCGCTGCTGCGGGCGGACCAATCCTCGGCCTCGATCTCCTCCAGGTTCCCATCGGCATGCTGGATCTCGACTACATGCTCGGCATCGTCGACCGCCACGACCTCGAACAGCTGGCCATGGCTCTGGTACCACTCTCCCACGATGGGCTGGATGCGCTGCGACCGGATCATCGGCAATCCTCCGTTCGTCAGTGTGAGCGAGAAGCGTCGCTGTTATCCTGCGCCTGCATCGGCGGTACGACAAGCGGCATTTTTTGGCGCGCAGCATCATGTTCGAGTACCTGTTCAAGTTCTTCATCACCTTCATCGTCGTGGTTGAACCCATCGGCGTGATTCCAGTGTTCATTGCCATGACGGAAGGCGTGGGCGAACCTGCGCGTCGGCGCATGGCGCGCAAGGCGGTGATCATCTCGGCGCTGATCTTCATGCTGTTCGCGCTGGGCGGCGGAGCCTTCCTGCGCGTCATGGGAATCAGTCTCGACTCTTTTCGCATCTTCGGCGGCCTGCTGTTGTTCCTCATCGCGCTGGAGATGGTGTTCGCCCGGCCTTCCGGCTCCCGCACTTCCAGTACTGAGGAAGAGGAGGCCATGCGCCGCACGGACATCTCGGTCTTCCCGCTGGCCTTTCCCTTCATCGCGGGGCCCGGCGCGCTGGCAACCATCCTGCTGGCTTCGAGCAGCGCCCACGATCCGCTGCTGCTGGGTGGGCTGCTGGTCTGCGTGTTCATCGCGCTGGTGGTGGTGCTGGTGACGCTGTATCTGGCCTCGCCACTGATGAGCCTCATCGGCGTCACGGGAGCCAATGTGCTCAACCGTCTTTTCGGCGTGGTGCTGGGCGCGCTGGCGGTGCAGTACGTGATCGACGGCATCCGCGGCAGTTTCGCGGGCTGAAGGGGCTGGCCCTCGCTATGCGTCGGTTTGCTGCCGCAAGGCCTGTCCCGCTGCATCTGATCAGTGGCTGGCTGCTTCCAGCAGCGCAGTGACCTCTGCGCTGCGCGGGAGGCGTCTGCGCGAACCACCGCTCCAGCGTTGTGGCCAGATCCTGCGCCCGGCGTGCGCGCGTGCTCTTGTAGGCATCGTCGATCAGCGCCTGCAGCGCCCGCGCATGTTCGCCATCCAGTTGTTCCTGGATGCGCTCGGGGCTATTGCGCGGCGAGAATTGCAGTGCCTCGCGCCGCTGGAACAGCAGGCCGCCGAGCAGCGCGAAACCACTCAGGTACATCACGGCCAGGCCGCGCAGCACGCGTCACCAGGCCAGCGCCATGAGCGCGGCGGTGGGCGCGCAGTGGAGCGGATACCCACACCAGGCCGAGCATTTCCACCGCGGTCACTGGCGCTTCCCTGCCGCCATTGGCCGCGGTGTCGAGCAGCGCGAAGGCGTAGCGGCTGATCCAGATGCACAGCACGTAGGTGCCAAGCCAGGCGGCCAGCGAGAGATGGGGTTTCCCGGCGCCGAAGAATTCCAGCAGCAATGCCACCGGAACGATGAGCAGCAGGCTGGCCGGCTGGAAGGTCAGGTCGAGGGTCCGGAGCAGGGAGGGCGGCTCTGTATTCATGAATCCTGACTCTGACAGCGATTCGAGATTTGGTTCACAAATTCAGTAACTTGTGTGGCTTCTCCGGAGTCGGCGGGAGATCATTGCCTGTGCATGATTGTCTAGGCATTTTTCTGTATCCCCAAGGAGTACCACTGTGTTCAATATCGTTTATGCCGTTGCCGCGTTCCACAGCGTGGCGGCCGTCGTGATGATTGGCGTCGGCGCCTACAACGTGATCGAGGCCCGCCTGGGTCGCGAAGACTGAGTATCACGCCGGGTCGTTCGTGGGGGGCAGACGGCGCTGGAAGCGCAGGTCGTGCACCACATGACCCAGGCGCTCGCCCCGACGCTCGAAGCGGGTGGGGTTGCGCTGCGGATCCCGCAGCGCCCAGCGGCCATCGGCCGCCAGGTTCTCAAGCAGGGGTTCGGCCCCGAGCACTTCCAGCATCCACTGTGCATACGGCTCCCAGTCGGTAGCCAGGTGCAGCACGCCGCCGGCCTTGAGCCTCGAGGCTGCCAGCTGCCCGAAGGCCGGGCTGACGAGCCGGCGCTTGTGGTGGCGTTTCTTGTGCCAGGGGTCGGGGAACAGCACCAGGATCTGGTCCAGTGAATCGGGCGCGATCTGCCGTTCCAGCACTTCGACGGCGTCGTGCCGGCTCACGCGCAGGTTTGTCAGCTGCGCTGCCTCGATGCGCAGCAGCAGCTGGCCCACGCCGGGGGGATGCACCTCCACGCCGATGAAATCCTGCTCCGGATGGCCGGCGGCCAGATGGGCCAGGTGTTCGCCATTGCCGAAGCCGATTTCGAGCACCCGCGGCGCACGCCGCCCGAAGAGCGCATCCAGTTCCAGCGGCGCGGGTGAATATTCGATGCCGAAGCGCGGCCAGAGCTGATCCAGCGCACGCTGCTGGGCCGCCGTCAGGCGACCGGCTCGCACCACGAAGCTGCGAATGGCCCGTTGGCGCAGGTCGTGGGGCGCCTCGCTCATCTTTCCTCCAGTTCGGTCCAGCGGGCAAAGGCCGCCTCGATCAGCGTTTCAAGTGCAGCGAGGCGCGCCAGGTGCTGGTTCACCTCGGCATGCGGCCGGGAATAAAAGCTGGCTTCCTGGGCCTCGGCCGTGAGCCGCGACTGTTCGGCTTCCAGTTGTTCCAGCTGCTCCGGCAGCGCGGCCAGTTCGCGCTGCTCCTTGTATGACAGCCGGCGCCGCGTCGGCGCGGCAGCTGCTGTTGGCGGCGTGGGCGTGGGCGCGGACGCGGACGGATTGTCCGCCGCGGCGCCGGAGGCCGCAGCGCGCTGCGGCCGGGCCGCGGACGTGGTCGCATCGCGCGCGTCCCGCCAGCGACGCCAGTCGCTGTAGCCACCGACGAAATCCTGCACGCTGCCCGAACCGTCCAGCACCAGCAGGCTGGTCACCACGCTGTCGAGGAAGGCGCGGTCATGGCTCACCAGCAGCAATGTGCCGCTGAACTCGGCCACGCGTTCCTGCAGCAATTCCAGTGTGTCGATGTCCAGGTCGTTGGTGGGTTCGTCCAGCACCAGCAGGTTCGCGGGCTGTGCGAACAGGCGCGCCAGCAGCAGCCGGTTGCGCTCGCCACCGGACAGCGCGCCCGCCGGCGTGAGCAGCTGGTCGGGCCGGAACAGGAAATCGCGCAGGTAACCGGAGATGTGGCGGTTCTCTTCGCCGATGCGCACGAAGTCGCTGCGGGCATTGATGTTGTGCGCCACCGGAGCATCGAGGTCCAGCTGCGCGCGCTGCTGGTCGTAGTAGGCCACTTCGAGCCGGCCGCCGCGCCGCACGCTTCCCGCGGAAGGTTCGAGCTCGCCCAGCAGCAGGCGCAGCAGCGTGCTCTTGCCGGCCCCATTCGGGCCGACGATGCCGATGCGTTCGCCGCGCAGGATGCGGGTGCTGAAATCGCGGATCACTTCGCGGTCGCCCAGCCGCACCGAGACATTCTCGGCCTCGAACACCAGCTGCGCGGATTCGTTCGCCTCCTGCACGGCGAGCTGTGCCTGGCCGGGGCGCTCGCGCCGTTCACGTCGCTCGGCGCGCATCGCGATCAGCGCGCGTACCCGGCCCTCGTTGCGCGTGCGCCGCGCCTCGACGCCCTTGCGGATCCACACTTCCTCTTCGGCCAGCCGCTTGTCGAACAGCTGGTTGCCGCGCGCTTCATGGGCCAGTTGCGCGGCCTTCTTCTGCGCATAGTCGTCGTAGTTGCCGGGCCAGGAAGAAAGCTGCCCGCGGTCCAGATCGACGATGCGCGTGGCCACGCGGTTCACGAAGGCGCGGTCGTGACTCACGAACAGCAGCGCGCCGCGGAATTCCAGCAGCTGCTCTTCCAGCCACTCGATGGTGGTGATGTCGAGGTGATTGGTGGGCTCGTCGAGGATGAGCAGCTCGGGCTCGCATACCAGCGCGCGCGCCAGCAGGGCGCGGCGCCGCCAGCCGCCGGAAAGCGTGGCGTAGGAGGCTTCACCGTCGAGGTTCAGCCGCGCGAGGATTTTTTCCACGCGGGCCGGCAGCTCCCAGCTTTCAAGCTGCGCCGCCAGTGGCGCAAGGCCCGCCGCGACCACCTCTCTGACCGGCTGGTCGTGCACGGCCGTGATGTCCTGTTCCAGCACCGCCACGCGCGCGCCGGGGCGCAGCCACACCGTGCCGGAATCAGGCAACAGTTGTCGGCAGGCCAGCCGCAACATTGAGGACTTTCCTTCGCCATTGCGACCTACGACACACACTCGCTCGCCCGGCTCCACCAGCAGCGATGCCTGGTCGAGCAGGGGCCGTGATCCAAAGGCCAGGGAGAGGTTTTCGAGGCGCAGTACCGGAGCCATTGGCGGGGTCTCAACCGTGACGCCGGTCCGGATCGGCAGCCCGGCCACCGACCATAATCCAGCCACGAACGACAGCACTACTGTCCTGAGGTCCACGCGTGTTCGCAATCATTGGTTCAGTCGTCGTCATGGGCTCGGTGCTCGGCGGCTTCATGATGGGGGGAAGCAGCCTGCTGCTGCTGTGGCACCCGCTCGAGGTCGTGGTGATCTGCGGCGCGGCGCTGGGTGCGTTCCTCATCAGCAATCCGTTGAAGGTGGTCAAGGCCTCGTTCGCTGGCGCACTGGGTCTGGTCAAGGGGCCCAGGTACGGGCGCGCAGAATACATCCAGTTGCTCAAGCTGGTGTATGACATCCTCGTCGTGATGCGCAAGGACGGCGTGCTGGCCATCGAGCGCCACATCGAAGACCCGTCCAAGAGCGACGTCTTCAAGAAATACCCCGGGGTGCTGAGCGACCATCACATGATGGAGTTCATCACCGACTGCCTGCGGCTGATTTGCGGCGGCAACCTCGATCCGCACGAACTGGAAAGCCTGCTCGAGTACGAACTCGAGACCCACCACAAGGAGGCGTCCGAGCCCTCGCATGCGGTGCAGAAGGTGGCCGATGCGCTGCCCGGCTTCGGCATCGTCGCCGCGGTGCTCGGCATCGTCAGCACCATGGCCGCCATCGACGGTGCCAGCACCGCCGAAATCGGCCACAAGGTCGGCGCGGCGCTGGTGGGTACCTTCCTCGGCATCCTTGTGGCTTATGGCTTCGTGGGTCCGATCGCCGCGGCGATGGAACACAAGGCCCATGAGGAATCCAAGGCCTTCGAGGTGGTGAAGATGGCCCTGGTGGCGAGCGTGCGCGGCTATCCGCCGCCGGTCGCCGTGGAGTTCGCGCGCAAGCTGCTGTTCAGCGAGGTGCGGCCGAACTTCAAGGATCTGGAGCAGGAACTGCGCGGCAAGAAGGCCGCCTGATCCTCCTTGCCCGTGGCCGCCGCTGCCGACAAACGCCCGATCATCATCGTCAAGCGCAAGCGCGGCGGTGGGGGTGGTCATCATGGCGGCGCGTGGAAGGTGGCCTACGCGGACTTCGTCACCGCGATGATGGCCTTCTTCATGGTGATGTGGCTGGTGGCGTCGGTGTCGAAGGAACAGCGCGCGGCCATGTTCGAGTACTTCAAGAATCCCAGCATGGAGCAGGGTCGCAGCGTGAAGGCGGCACCGGGCCAGTATGGTCCGGGTGGCGCCAGCACCAGCGTCATCGACCTGGGCGGCGGCATGGACGCGCCGAAGAGCTCGAAGAATGTCGAAGAGCAGGGCCTGGGCCAGCCAGTCGACACCGTCACCGAGGACGAGGCGAAAAAGATCGCGCAGGACGCCGAGAAAAAACAGCTCGAAGCGTTGATGGAGGAATTGCGCGAGGCCATCAGCAAGAGCCAGGCGCTGGAACCCTTCAAGGACCAGCTGCTGCTGGACATCACTCCGGAAGGCCTGCGCATCCAGATCGTCGACAAGCAGAACCGCCCCATGTTCGATCTGGGCCGATCGAACCTCAAGGACTACACCACGCAGATACTGCACGAGGTGGCGCGGTATCTGAACACCGTGCCCAACCGCATCAGCCTCTCCGGCCATACCGATGACAAGGCCTATGTGGGAGCGCGCGGCTACACCAACTGGGAGCTGTCCGCCGACCGTGCCAATGCCGCGCGGCGCGCACTGCTCGACGGGGGGCTGGAGCAACAGAAGATCGCACGCGTGGTGGGTCTGGCTTCGTCAGTGTTGTTCGACAAGGCCAATCCGCACAACCCCATCAACCGCCGCATCAGCATCATCGTGATGACAAAGAGCGCGGAGGCCAACGCACTGGCCACTGATGCGCCGGATGTGGAAGTGGCGCGCGAGGCCATCGAGACGGGGGCGCAGGTGGCCGTAGCCGCGCCGCAAGCCGCAGAAGCGACGATGGCCGCCCCCGAGGAGGCTGACGCGCCGGCTTCCCGGCCCGCCGCAGTCGTTCCCGGTTCCCGCATGGCCCAGCCGGCCTCGCGGCCCGCGGCCGCCGCGGCCACCGCCGCCGAGGCGGCACTGGTCGCTGCCGGGAGCGCCGCGGCACGCTAACATCCACCGATGCAAAGCATCGGTCCCGCCTCGCTTCTCATCCTCGTCGTCAACATCGGCCTGAGCCTTTACGGGCTGCTGCTCGCGCCGCGGTTCCTCGAGCGCAGTGTGTTCCGTCCTTACGAGTTCGCGCGTGGCCGCGATCGCATCACGGCGATCACCAGCGGCTTCGTGCATGCGGACCTGCCGCATCTCATCTTCAACATGCTGACGTTCTTCTTCTTCGGTCCGCCGCTCGAGAGACGCATCGGCACACCGGCCTTCGTGCTCCTCTATGCGCTGGGGCTGCTGTTCAGCCAGCTGGGCTCCTACCGCAAGCACCGCAATGACCCGCAGTACGCAACCCTGGGCGCATCGGGCGCGATCTCGGCGGTGCTGTTCGCGGCCATCGTCTATTTTCCGACCATGAGCCTGTTCATTATTCCGATCCCGGTGCCCATTCCCGCGCCGCTGTTCGCCGTGGGCTATCTCGCCTACAGCTGGTGGTCGGCGAAGCAGAACCGCGGCCGCATCAATCACGATGCGCATCTGGGCGGCGCGCTGGTGGGGTTGGCCTTCGTCGCGATATTCGATCCGGGCAGTTTCCAGCGCGCGCTGGCACTCATCTTCGGCCGTTTTGCCGGCGGATGAACCGGCTGCTGCGGCTTCTGTGGCTGCTGCTGGTCGCGCGCTTGCGCGCGCCGGTGCCGCCGCTGGGGCCCTGCCGCACGCCGTTCCGCGTGTGGCCCACCGATCTGGATGTGCTGCTGCACATGAACAACGGCATTTATCTTTCGATCATGGACCTGGCGCGTGTGGATCTGATGATCCGCTCGCGGCTCACGCGGCAGATACGCGACCAGGGGTGGTATCCGGTGGTCGTGGCCGAGACCATCCAGTTCCGCCGTTCGCTGAATCTGTTTCAGCGTTTCGAGATCCAGACCCGGGTGCTGGGTTGGGATGAGAAAGCCATAGTGCTCGAACAGCAGTTCTTCCGCGGCAAAGAGGCGGTGGCGCACGCGCTGGTGCGGGCGCGCTTCCTGAGGAAGGGCGGTGGAGCGGTGTCACCGAGCGAACTGGCGCTGGCCGGCGGTTACGATCCACAGTCGCCGCCGCTCACGGACTACGCGGCGCAATGGAACGCCGCGCAGGCCGCGTGGAAGGGCTCCACGCCCGCTCGATGAGCGCCGTCCGCATGAGTGATTGACAGCGGCTTTTCTTCGGTGATTGCCGGCATTTTTGCGTTTTCAGGGTTCACGTCACAGCGAGTCTGTGCAATCATTCGCCTATCCGATGCAATTCTCGCATCGGTTCACGGCCAGCACCGACCACGCCGTCGCGTCTGGGGAGGTTCACTACAAACTCAAAAAAAGAGGTCCCAATGCTTGCCGAATTCGGGCATTCATTGCAGAGCGCTTTCGCTCCGCAGGTTCTCACCATCCTCGCCGCTCTGGGAATCCTGATTCTCGGGTGGATAGTCGCCGTGATCATCCGCGCGGCAATACGCAAAGGTCTCGGCGCACTCAAGGTGGATCGCCGGGTCAGCGACTCGGTCGGTCAGCAGATCAGCATCGAGAAACCCGTTGCGCTGATCTTCTTCTGGTTGATCATCCTGATGACCATCGTGGGCATATTCGATGCGTTGCATCTGGGCAACGTGTCCGCGCCGCTCGCGAGCATGGTCTCGCAATTCACGGCCTATCTGCCGCGACTGCTGGCCGCGGCGGTGCTGCTCGGGGTCGCGTGGCTTATCGCGACGCTGGTGCGCGCCGTTGTATCCAGGGCGCTGCGCGCCACCACGCTGGATGACAAGCTGATCGCGCAGGCCGGCATGTCGCCGATGAGCGAGAACATCGGCAAGGCGCTTTTCTGGCTGGTCTTCCTGCTGTTCATCCCCGCGATCGTCGGTGCGCTGGACATCCGCGGGCTGTCGGTGCCCTTCGAAGGCATGATCACCGAGTTCGTGGACATGATTCCCGATATCGCCGCCGCCGCGGCCATCGGGTTCGTTGGCTGGATCATCGCCAGGATACTGCGCAGCCTGACCAGCGGCGCGCTGGGCGCCATGGGCGCCGACAGCGGCGGCGCGAAGCTCGGGCTCAAGGGCGCGAAGCCGATTTCGCAGACGGTCGGGGCCACGGTCTTCGGGCTGGTGCTGCTGTTCACTGTCGTTGCCGCTCTGGATGCGCTCGGCGTGCGGTCGATCGCCGAACCGGCGCAGGCCATGCTCGCCCGCATCCTGGGCGCCGTGCCCCACGTGGTCGTGGCGCTGCTCATTCTGGTCGCCGGCTTCATCATCGGCCGGCTGGTGGGCGGCATCGTCACCACGCTGGCTGCGACCGCGGGCATTGATGGCTGGCCGCAGAGGCTGGGGTTCACCGGACAAGGCGCCGCGGATGCGCACCCTTCGCGGCTGCTGGGCACCATCGTGCTCGCTTATGTCCTGCTGTTTGCCGCCATCGAGGCCGCGAACCATCTGGGCATGGACCGCCTGGCGGATCTGCTGGTGTCGTTCGTGCGTTTCTCAGGCGACATACTGCTCGGCCTGGTCGTGCTCGCGGTCGGCTTCTGGATCGCCCGGCTCGTCGGCGGGGCGATCCAGCAGACCAGTGATCGCCACGGCCTGCTGCTCAGCCGCATCGCGCGTTTCGCCATCATCGGCCTCGTGATTGCCATGGGCCTGCGCGCCATGGGTATCGCCGACGATGTGGTGAACCTGGGCTTCGGTCTGGTGCTGGGCGCTGTTGCCGTGGCGTTCGCCCTGGCCTTCGGCCTGGGTGGCCGTGAAGCGGCGGCGCGGCTGCTGCAGCGCTGGACACGACGCTTCGAAGACTGAGGACGGGCCATTGCAGGAACATCATCTGGAAACATTGCGCGCGGCGCTGGCGCCGTATCCGTGGGCCTATACACTCGGCGCCATTCTCGTGCTGCTGCTGGCGTCGTGGCTCGCGAACTGGCTGACCAAACGCGTCCTGCTGCGCGGCATCCAGCGCGCGCTGCGCGCCACCTCGCTGGGCGGCGCATCCCATGACCACAACGTGAAGCTGCGCGTGATTCCGCGTCTGGCCAACGTCGTCCCGGCGCTGGTCATCGCCGCGGGCATCGTGGTGGTGCCGGGCCTGCCGCCGCAGGTGGTCACGGTGGTGCGCGCGCTTTGCCAGGTCTTCATCGTGCTGACCGTGGCGCTGTCGGTTTCGCGCGCCCTGGATCTGGTCAACGAGGTCTACGAACGCCGTCCGGGCGCGCGCGACAAGCCGATCAAGGGCTATCTGCAGGTGGCAAAGATCGTCATGTTCGCACTGGTCGCGATCTCGGTCGTGGCCACGCTCGTCGGCGCGCAGTTCCTGCACATCCTCACCGGCCTGGGTGCGATGACCGCGGTGCTGATGCTGATCTTCCAGGACACCATCCTGTCGCTGGTGGCCAGCGTGCAGATCAGCAACGACGGCCGCGTGCGCATCGGGGACTGGATCGAGATGCCCTCCCAGAATGCCGATGGCGACGTCATCGACATCGCCTTGCACACGGTCACCGTGCAGAACTGGGACAAGACCATCACCACCATCCCGACCAAGAAACTGATCAGCGATTCGTTCAAGAACTGGCGTGGAATGAGCGAATCCGGAGGGCGCCGGATCAAGCGCGCGCTTTACCTCGACCAGCAGTCGGTGCGCTTTCTCGACGACGACGAGGTGGCGCGCATGCACCGTTTCATGCTGATCGACAATTACCTCGACGCCAAGGTCGGGGAGCTGCGCGACTGGAACGCCGGGCTGGCCGAGCGCGGCGCGGAACCGGTGAACCGGCGCCGGGTCACCAATCTCGGCACCTTCCGCGCGTACATGGAGCAGTACCTGCGCCACCATCCGCGCATCCACCGGCAAATGACCCTGCTGGTGCGGCAGTTGCAGCCCACCGCGGAAGGCCTGCCTCTGGAGATCTACTGCTTCACCAACGATGTGCGCTGGGAGGCCTACGAGGCCATCCAGTCGGACATCTTCGATCATCTGCTGGCGATCCTGCCGGAGTTCGGATTGCGGGCGTTCCAGCGCCGCAGCGATGCGCCGCTGGAGGTGAATCTGCATCGCTTCGACGAGGTGCGCCCGCGCGATGCGGCGTGATGCCGGAGAGTCGATGACAATCAAGGCAGTCTTTCGAGGGCTTTGTGCCGGCATTGCGCTGGGTTTCGCGCTGCCGGCCGCGGCCGCGACACTGACCGTGGCCACGGTGAACAACGGCGACATGATCCGCATGCAGAAGCTGGCGGCGGATTTCCGCCGCCAGCATCCACAGATCGAGCTCAACTGGGTGACGCTGGAGGAGAACCTGCTGCGCCAGCGCGTCACCATCGACGTGGCGCTGCAGAGCGGTCAGTACGATGTGGTCACCGTCGGCAACTACGAGGTGCCGATCTGGGCGCAGCATGGCTGGCTGATGCCGCTGGAGGATCTGGGCGCGGACTTCGATCGTGAAGACCTGATGCCGGCGATCGCCGAATCGCTCTCGTACCAGGGCACTTTGTATGCCGCGCCGTTCTATGCCGAGAGCGCGATCACCATGTATCGCACCGATCTGTTCGAGCAGGCGGGCCTTTCGATGCCGGAGAAGCCCACATGGGGCTTCATCCGGGAGGCGGTGGAGCGGATCACCGATCATGACAAGGGCATCTACGGCATCTGCCTGCGCGGCAAGGCCGGTTGGGGCGAGAACATGGCCTTCGTTTCCAGCCTGGTGCATTCGTGGGGAGGCCGCTGGTTCGACATGCAGTGGCGGCCGCAGTTGCAGTCCGACAGCTGGCGCGAAGCGGTCGGCTTCTATGTGGACCTGCTGCGCAACTATGGTCCTCCCGGCGCTTCGACCAATGGCTTCAACGAGAATCTGGCGCTGTTCCAGGCTGGCCGCTGCGGAATCTGGATCGATGCGTCCGTGGCCGCCTCGTTCGTCACCGACCCGCGCCAGTCGACGGTCGCCGACCAGGTGGGGTTTGCGCTGTTTCCCTCGCGCGGCGATCTGCGCAACCACGGCAACTGGCTGTGGGCGTGGAGCTTCGTGATTCCCGCCGCGTCGACCAATGTCGAAGCGGCGCGCACTTTCGTCGCCTGGGCCACGGGCAGGCACTACGCGCAGCTCGCGGCGCGGGAGTCGGGTTGGGCCAATGTGCCGCCGGGCACGCGCCAGTCGCTGTATGCAAGCCGGGAATATCGCGAGGCCGCGCCCTTTGCCGGCATCGTGCTGGAAGCCATCGACGTGGCGGACACGCACAGCCCCGCGGCGCAGCAGGTGCCGTACGTGGGGGGGAACTTCGTCTCCATCGCGCCCTATCAGGGCATCGGCACCGTGGTGGGCCAGCAGCTTTCGGCCGCCGTGGCGGGGCAGGCTTCGGCCGACCAGGCGCTGGCCGTGTCGCAACATATCGCCGAGCGCGAGATGACGCGCGCCCGTTATCTGCAATAGCGGTGCGAGGATCGTCATGAGCAGCATCCATTCCAGGGCCACGGCCCGTCTCGCGCTTTCGCCGGCAGTGATCCTGCTGCTGGCATGGATGGCCATCCCGCTGGCCATGACGCTGTGGTATTCGTTCCACGATTACCAGCTGCTGATACCGCGCGGCAACGAATTCGTGGGCTGGGAAAACTACGCCTACTTCCTCACCGACCCCGCCTTCCTGCACGCGTTGGTCAACACGCTGGCGCTGGTCGGCGGCGTGCTGCTCATCACCGTGGCCGCGGGCATCGGCCTGGCATTGCTGCTCGACCAGCCCATCTACGGGCGCGGCATCGTGCGCGTGCTGGTCGTGTCGCCGTTCTTCGTGATGCCCACCGTTTCGGCACTGGTCTGGAAGAACATGTTCATGAACCCGGTCAACGGGCTGCTCGCGTGGCTGGCGCAGCTGCTGGGCATGCCGGCCATCGACTGGCTGGCACAGGCGCCCCTGTTGTCGCTCGTCATAATCGTGGCCTGGGGCTGGCTGCCGTTCGCGACGCTGATCCTGCTCACCGCGCTGCAGTCGCTGGACGCGGAGCAGAAGGAGGCGGCGCAGATGGACGGCGCCGGCGCCCTGGCGCGCTTCCGGCACATCACCTTGCCGCATCTGGCGCGGCCGACCGCGGTCGTGATCCTGATCCAGACGATCTTTCTGCTGTCGATATTCGCCGAGATTCTGGTGACCACCAACGGCGGACCGGGCACGCAGAGCACCAATCTCGCGTTCCTGGTGTATTCGCAGGCGTTGCTGCGCTTCGATGTGGGAAGCGCCTCGGCCGGCGGCGCCGTGGCGGTGGTGCTGGCCAACATCCTCGCGTTGCTGCTGATGCGGCTGGTGGGCCGCAACCTGGATGCCTGATCTCATGGCAGGCAGGCATGGCCGCAACAAGCTCGTTTTCACCGCCCTCGCCTGGGTCTTGGCCCTGCTGGTGTTCTTTCCCCTCCTGTGGACGCTGCTCACTTCATTCAAGACCGAAGGCGAGGCGGTGGCCATCCCGCCGAAGTTCCTGTTCTTCGACTGGACGCTGGAGAACTATGCCGAGGTCTGGGAACGCACCGACTATCTGCGACACCTGCGCAACTCCATCATCATCTCGCTGGGTTCGACGCTGATCGGCCTCGCCGTTGCCATTCCCGCCGCCTGGGCCATGGCGTTCTCGCCCACCCGCAGCACGCGCACGGTACTGCTGTGGATGCTCTCGACCCGGATGTTGCCGGCGGTCGGCGTGCTCGTGCCGGTATACCTGCTGTTCAAGCAGGCGGGCCTGCTCGATTCACGCTCCGGCCTGGTGCTGATCCTGATGCTCACCAATCTGCCGATCATGGTGTGGATGCTGTACACCTACTTCAGGGAGATTCCGCGCGAAATCCTCGAGGCGGCACGCATGGACGGCGCCACGCCGCTGCGCGAGCTGGCGTACGTGCTGGCGCCCATGGCGTTGCCGGGCATTGCCTCCACGCTGCTGCTGAACGTGATCCTGGCGTGGAACGAATCGTTCTGGACGCTGAACCTGACGGCGGCGAGCACCGGACCGCTGACCGCTTTCATCGCGTCGTTTTCCGCGCCGGAGGGGCTTTTCTACGCCAGGTTGTCCGCCGCCTCGATGCTGGCGATCGCGCCCATCGTGGTGCTGGGCTGGCTGTCGCAGAAGCAGCTGGTCCGCGGTCTGACCTTCGGCGCCGTGAAGTAGGGAGAGGACATGGCAGGCATCGCACTCAGGAACGTTTCCAAGGCTTTCGGGATGCAGCACGTCATTCCGTGCATCGACCTGGATATCGGCGATGGCGAGCTGGTGGTGTTCGTCGGCCCGTCCGGCTGCGGCAAGTCCACGCTGCTGCGGCTGATCGCGGGGCTCGAGGATGCCACCTCCGGCCAGGTGCTGATCGACGGCCGGGATGTCACGCAGCTGGCGCCGGCGCAACGCGGCCTGTCGATGGTGTTCCAGTCCTATGCCCTGTATCCGCACATGAGCGTGCGCGACAACATCGCCTTTCCCCTGCGGATGATGGGCATGGAGCGCGCGACGGTGGAGCGCAAGGTGGCCGATGCGGCCCGCGTCCTGAACCTTCAGGACTACCTGGACCGCAAGCCGCGCGAACTCTCCGGCGGCCAGCGCCAGCGCGTGGCCATCGGCCGCGCGATCGTGCGCGAGCCGGTCGCCTTCCTGTTCGACGAGCCGCTGTCGAATCTCGATGCCGCGCTGCGCGTGAGCATGCGCATGGAGATCGCGCGGCTGCATCAGCAGTTCGGCACGACGATGATTTACGTCACCCACGACCAGACCGAAGCCATGACGCTGGCCGATCGCATCGTGGTGCTGAACCATGGCAGGGTGGAGCAGGTGGGTACGCCGCTGCAGCTGTACCGTCATCCCGCCTCGCGCTTCGTCGCCGGCTTCATCGGATCGCCGCGGATGAACCTGATCGAGGGACCCGAAGCGGCCCGGCATGGCGCGGCCACGGTGGGCATTCGCCCGGAGAATCTGGTTCTGTCGGACCACAGCGGGCGCTGGCAGGGCAGGGTCAGCCTTGCGGAGCATCTGGGTTCGGATACCTACGTGCACGTGGATGTCGAGGGAGTCGGCGCGCTGACGGCCCGCGCCGCCGGCGACTTCGACGTGCGCCATGGCGGGCGAGTCTGGCTGACGCCGGACGAGGCCAGCCTGCATCGTTTCGACGGCGAGGGCCGTTGCGTCACTGCCAGCGAGGTGGACCACGTCCGATGATCAATTTTCTGGGCAAACCCATCGAGAGTGCCATCTTCGACATGGATGGCACCATGTTCGATACCGAGCGCCTGCGTTTCCAGACCATACGCCAGGCTTCCATTGAGGTGGCCGGCCAGGCCATCGAGGAGCGCACCCTGATCGGGTCGCTGGGCCTGAGCGCCCGGCGCGCCGAGGAACTTGCCAAGGCGCACTATGGCGAGGACTACCCCTATGTCGAAGTGCGGCGCCGCGCCGACGAGCTGGAATTGCAGCATGTGCGCCAGCGCGGCGTGCCGGTGAAGGAGGGACTGCTGCAGGTGCTCGAGCGCCTGCGGCGCAGCGGTCTCACGATGGCCGTGGCCACCTCCAGCCGCCGCAGCATCGCCGAGGAATACCTGATCAACGCGAATGTGCTCAAGTACTTCGATATCACCGTATGCGGCGATGAGGTGCAGCGGGGCAAGCCGCACCCGGAGATTTTCCTGCGGGCAGCCATGGAACTGAACCGCGCGCCGGAGCGCTGCCTGATGGTCGAGGATTCGGAGAACGGCCTGCTGTCGGCGAGCGCCGCCGGCGGGCGCCCGATCCTGATCCATGACATCAAGGCGCCGCGGCCGGAGGTGCAGGCCCGCGCGTTCCAGAGCTATCAGAGCATGCAGCACTTCCTGTCCGATCTCGCCGACTGCGTGCCGAGGCTCGATCTGCCCGCCGTGACCGATCCCTTCCCCCAGGCCGTCAGCGAGATACGCGTCGGCATCCATGGTTTCGGCGCGATGGGAGGCGGTTATCTCACCCAGGTGTTCTCGCATTGGGACGGCTATACGCGGCCCTGCGAAATCATCGGCGTCACCGGCGATCAGCTGCTGCGCGACGCGATCAACGCCTTCGGCAAGTTCAGCGTGCGCTACGGCAAGCTGGCGTTCGATCAGACGATAGATCACCTCACGATGATCGACATGGCGGACGAGGAGGCGGTGGTCGCGATGTATCGCGACGCCGTGATCGTCGGCCTGACGCTGCCCGAGCAGGCCATCAGGCGGCAGGCGAAGGTGATCGCCCGCGGGCTGCTGTTCCGCAACGGGGCCGGTACGCGCGAGCTCACCATCCTGGTCGTGCTCAACAAGGTCGGCGGCGCGGCCTATGTCCGCAGGCACGTCGAATCCGCGCTGCAGGAGATCGCGGGCGCCGCCGAATGCGCGCGCATACTGGCCGCCACGCACTTTTCCGAGACCGTGGTGAGCCGCATCGTGACCCGCCTGGGGCGCGAGGCGCTGCGGCGCCAGCTGCGCATCAAGTGCGAGTTGTTCGAGAAGAATCTCGCCGCCGTGCACCAGGCGCGCGAGATCGCGCGTGAGGCGCAGGGCGAGGAAACCCGGCCGGAGCTTGCGCGTGAAGTGAACCTGCTGAGCCGGGCTTCGGGACCCGCGACCGCGCTGAGCAGGCTGCATCTGATCCTGTTCAACAGCGAACCGGATATGCAGCTGTACGCGCAGGGCGGAGGAAGCGTGCTGCGCCGGCTGCGGCAGGTGAAGTCGGTGGACGACATCGCGCAGATCCAGATCATCAAGAACCGTCTCTGGAACGGCACGCATGCCATCATCGCCTGGTACGCGAGCCTGCTGGGCCATCCGACCATCGGTCGGGGCATGAGCGATGCGCGGGTCGTGGCGCTGGTCCGGCAGGTGATCGACAAGGAGATCAAGCCGGCGCTGCTGCGCGAAAGCCCGCAGCTGGAAGCGGTCATCGCGACCATGATGCGGCCGTTCCTCGAGCGCTGCCGTTCCTCATTCAAGGATCCTTGCGGCCGGGTCGGGCGGGACCCGCTGCGCAAGCTGCAGCGGCGCGAGCGCATTCTCGGCAGCATCGCTCTGGCGAGGAAACACGGCATCCCGACACCGGGGCTGGAGTTCGCCATCGCGCTGGCCATCCGCTATGCGCTCAGCGATGAAACCGGGGATCCGGAGTGCGCGCGGATCCGCGAACTCCATGCGCAAGAGCCGGGTGTCGAGGGCGTGCTGACCTGGCGCGGCCTCTACAACGGCCATCCTTATCAGGGACTGGATCCGGTTGCCGACGCGGCGTTGATCGCGGCCGTGGCCGCGCATTTCGACAAGCTGGCGGATCCGGACAGCGATCATTGGCAGCGGCCGCTCGATCCGGGCAATGCCGACATGCCGGCTACCTGAGGGTTTGCGCTCCGCGTCAGTGCCCGGCGCTCAGGCCGGCTCTGCCGTCCTGGTGCGTTCCGAGCTGGTCGACCAGCGATGCGCTGGCCTGGTTCAGTCCGACGACTTCGACGTGCGCGCCGTGCTTGCGCAGTTTCAGCACGACCCGGTCCAGTCCGGCCACCGCGCTGGTGTCCCAGAAGTGCGCGGCGGACACGTCGATGATGACGCGCTTGGCCGCGTGCAGGTAGTCGAAGCCGTTGGCGAACTGGATGGCGGAGGCAAAGAATATCTGGCCGCACACCCGATAAAGGCGCGTGTCGGCGTCGATCTGCTCGTGTTCCACTTCCAGCATGGCGCTGGTCCGCCGCGCGAAGGACAGCGCGGTGAGCAGCACGCCGGTCAGAACACCCTTGGCCAGGTCATGTGTGGCGACCGTGACGATGACGGTGCCGATCATGATGAGGTTCGCTGTCTTTGGGTGCGTTCTGAGCTCGATGAAGCTCTTCCAGTGGAAGGTGCCGATGCTGACCATGATCATCACGGCCACCAGGGCCGCCATCGGTATGTGCGACACCTGGTCCGACGCGTACACGACCAGCAGCAGCAGCACGACGCCGGCCACCAGGCAGGACAGCCGTCCGCGGCCGCCGGATGAAGTGTTGATCACCGACTGGCCGATCATTGCGCAGCCCGCCATGCCGCCGAAGAAGCCGGCGATGATGTTGGCGGTTCCCTGGCCGGCGCACTCGCGGCGGCGGTTGGTCGGTGTGTCGGTCGCATCCTCGACGATCTGCGCGGTCATCAGCGATTCCAGCAGGCCGACCACCGCCATCGTGACCGATACCGGCAGCAGGATCCTCAGCGTGTCGAGCGTCCACGGGATGTCCGGAAACAGGAACACCGGCAGGCTGTCCGGCAGTTCTCCCATGTCGCCCACCGTGCGGATGTCCAGCCCCAGCCATGCGCAGACGATGGTGAGCACCACGATCGCCACCAGCGGCGAGGGCACGGCCCTGGTCAGGTGCGGCAGCAGGTAGATGATGGCAAGGCCCGCCGCGCACACGGCGTAGACCGGCCACGGCACGCCGATCAGTTCCGGCAGCTGCGCCAGGAAGATCAGGATGGCCAGCGCATTGACGAAGCCGATCACCACCGAGCGCGAGACGAACCGCATCAGCATGTTCAGGCGCAGTGCCGCGGCAAGAATCTGCAGCACTCCGGTGAGGATGGTGGCCGCAAGCAGGTATTGCAGCCCATGCTCCTTGACCAGACCCACCATGAGCAAGGCCATGGCGCCGGTGGCGGCCGAGATCATTCCGGGCCGTCCGCCCGCGATGGCGGTGACGACCGCGATGCAGAACGAAGCGTAGAGCCCGACCTTGGGATCGACGCCGGCGATGATGGAGAAGGCGATGGCTTCGGGGATGAGCGCCAGGGCGACGAGCAGACCAGAGAGGATGTCGCCGCGCACATTGCCGAACCACTGCTCGCGCAGCGAATAGTTGACAGACATGTATGACTCCGCAGGTGTCGCGACGACACGCAGTGCACGCAAGAACGTATGAAGGACCCTTCAGCCGCCGGATGGCGGGGGACGAGATGACATGCGAAGGGTCAGGGCGGAATCATCAGCAAGCCAGGGAGCGAATCAACGCGCAGGATTTTAGCGCAACCCGAAAAGTGGCTCAACCTCGGGAAGCGCCGCCATGCCGACAAGCAGGCCACGGCTGCAAGTGCGATCCCGCGACGCTGCGCTCACGTTCATTGTGGGATCGTTCGCTTGCGGCGCCTGGGCCGCGCCATGACGCAGCTGCGCGCGCAGGCCATGCAGCGCGGCGTGCGTCTGGACACCAGCCAGCCTGGCAGCGGGCTGGGCCTGCAGATCGTCGATGAGCTGTGCCGCGTCTACGGCGGCAGCCTGGAACTGGGCGATTCCGCGCTCGGCGGTCTCGCCGCGACGGTGATTCTGGTGAGCCCGCTCAGCTGAGCTTCCCGCTCCATCACCGAAGGCTGGCGGATCACCGGCCAGGCCGTGTTCGCCAACGGTGGTTGCGCCACCCGCTGACGCATGCGGTAGGCTTGGCTCCGAGCACGCAAGAGATGTGCGCCGTACTTCACGGAGGGCTTTGCCATGTCACGAACCATCAGCCTGCTGCCGTTTGCTCTCGTCCTTGCCGCCACGCCTGCCTTGACCCATGGCGCGCAGCGTGCCGAAGTCGCCGCGGCCGCGCAGCGGCTGCAGGGCAAGGTGGTGGAGTGGCGGCGCGACATTCACCAGCATCCCGAACTGGGCAACCGCGAGGTCCGCACGGCGGCGCTGGTTGCCGACCACCTGCGCGCGCTCGGTCTGGAACCGAGGACCGGGATAGCCACGACGGGCGTGACCGCGGTGCTGAAGGGCGGCAGGCCCGGTCCCCGTATCGCTTTGCGCGCCGATATGGATGCGCTGCCGGTCACCGAGCGCGTGGATGTTCCGTTCGCCTCAAAGGCCACGGCTACTTTCCGGGGCGAGACCGTGGGCGTGATGCACGCCTGCGGCCATGACGCGCACACCGCGATCCTGATGGGTGTGGTCGAAGCCCTGGTGGCGATGAGGGACAAATTGCCGGGCGAGGTGTTGTTCGTCTTCCAGCCTGCCGAAGAGGGGCCGCCGGATGGCGAGGAGGGCGGCGCCGAGGAAATGCTCGCGCAGGGTATCTTCCGCGACTTCCGGCCCGACGCGGTGTTCGGTCTGCATGTGGTCTCGAATCTCGGCGCCGGGAAGATTGGCGTGCGCAAGGGCCCGCTGATGGCCGCTTCGGACCGTTTCAACATCGTTGTCAATGGCCGCCAGACACATGGTTCGATGCCGTGGGGTGGTATCGACCCGATTGTCGCCGCGGCCGATGTGATCGGCACCGCACAGACCATCGTCAGTCGCAGGCAGAACATCTCGAAGCTGCCGGTGGTCGTGACCTTCGGCGCGATCAAGGGCGGCGTCCGTTACAACATCATTCCCGACTCGGTGGAACTGGTCGGCACCATCCGCACCTTCGATGCGGGCATGCGCGAGCAGGTGTTCGCGGATCTGAGGAATGTCGCGCAGAGCGTCGCGCATGCGCATGGCGCCGCCGCGGTCGCGCAGGTGCCGGATCAGAAGGGCAACCCGGTCACTGTGAACGATCCCGCGCTGACAGAAAGGATGTTGCCAAGTCTGGAAAAGGTCGTCGGCGCCGGCAATGTGGTCGATCCGGGCCTGACGATGGGTGCTGAGGATTTCTCGTTCTATGCCCGCGAGGTGCCGGGTTTGTTCTTCTTCGTCGGCGCCACGCCGCGGGACAAGGACCCCGTCACCGCCGCCAGCAACCATTCGCCGGAGTTCTATCTCGACGAATCGGCGCTGGATGTGGGTTTGCGCGCCTTGCTGCAGGTAGCGCTGGACTACTTGCACTCACCTGCGGGTCGGTGACGGTCGGGGGAATGCATCGATCCTGCATTCCCGCCGACCGCCCATTCCGGTACCGTCTCAGTCGGCGCCGACCCCCGTGAACACGTAGACCGCACCGCTGCTGGTGCGCGTGTTGTTGGTCTGGTCGCCATTGATGCCGGGCGCGCTGCTGTCCTCACCATCGGCTCCGACTGCGAGCGTATCTCCATTCCCGGACAACGCGATGCTGTGGCCGAAGAGATCTCCTGCCTCGGAGTTCGATGACTTCACGTAGGCCCGCTGGGTCCATGTCGTGCCGCTGCGTGCAAAGACGTAGGCCGCACCGCTGCCGGAGGCCGAGTTGTTGGCCTGATTGCCGTTGATGCCGATCGCGTTGCTGTCCTCGCCAAATGCCCCGACCGCCAGCCTGTTTCCGTCGCCGGACAGCGCGATGCCCCAACCGAAGCGGTCACTGGCTTCGGAATTCGACGACTTCACGTAGGCCTGCTGGGTCCACGTCGTGCCGCTGCGCGTGAAGACGTAGACCGCGCCGCTGTTCGGGGCCGAATTGTTGGTCTGATCGCCGTTGATGCCGGTCGCGTTGCTGGCTTCGCCGTGGGTAACTACGTCGACAGCGCTGACCGCCAGCGTGTTCCCATCGCCGGACAGCGCGACGTAAATACCGAACCGGTCGTTGGCGTCGGTATTCGACGCTTTCACGTAGGCCTGCTGGCTCCAGGTCCCGCCACCGCGCGTGAAGACGTAGACCGCACCGCTGGTCGAGGCCGAGTTGTTGGTCTGGCTGCCGTTGATGCCGGTCGCGTTGCTGTCTTCGCCACCCGCGCCCACCACCAGCGTATTCCCGTCGCTGGACAGTGCGACGTCCTCACCAAAGGCGTCGCCTCCTTCGGTGTTCGACGCTTTCACGTAGGCCTGCTGGCTCCACGTGGTACCGCCACGTGTGAAGACATAGACCGCGCCGCTGCCCCCCGCTGAGGTATTGCTCTGGCTGCCGTTGATGCCGGTTGCATTGCTGCGATCATCGGCTCCGACCGCCAGCGTATCCCCGTCGCCGGACAGCGCAAGGCTCAAGCCGAACGCCTTGGCGGTATAGATGTTCGACGATGCCTTCACGTAGGCCTGCTGGGTCCACGTCGTGCCGCTGCGCGTAAAGACATAGACCGCGCCAGCATTGGTGATCGAGTTGTCGGCCTGGTCGCCGTTGATGCCCGTGGCGGCACTGTCTTCCGTGGGAGCGCTGACCGCCAGCGTGTTCCCATCGCTGGACAGCGCGACGCTTTCGCCGAAATGGTCGAACTGCCCGGCGTTCGATGCTTTCACGTAGGCCTGCTGGGTCCACGTCGCGCCGCTGCGCACGAAAACGTAAACCGCACCGCTTTCCGGAGCCGTGTTGTTGGCCTGGTTGCCGTTGATGCCGGTCGCGTTGCTGCTCTCATAAACAGCCCCGACCACCAGCGTGTTGCCGTCTTCGGACACCGCCGTGGCATAGCCGAACTGATCGCCTGCTCCGGCGGAGTTTTCGGCGACTCCGTCCGGGTTCGACGCCTTGATGTACGCCTGTTGCGCGAACCCACTGCCGGACTGCCGCGTGACCGCCACGGTGTAGGTGCGCGTGGTCGTGCCGTTGGCCGCCGTGACCGCGACCGTGATGTTGGTGACCGCGCCCGCGGCCAGAGCGATCGTCTGGCTCGCCTGGCCCGAAGTGACGGCGGAGCCATTGACCCTGACCGTCGCCCCGGAGTTCTCCGTGGCCGGCGTGACCTGCAGACTCGTGACCGGGAAGGGCTGCGTGCTGCTGTAAGCCAGCTGGCCCGGCACGAAGATCTGGTCGAGCGTCCCGCTCGACAGCGTCAGCGACGCGAGGTTGGCGTTGGACAGGGCAGGGTCGGCCGGATTGTTCGTGCAGGTGACGGCGACATTGCCGACATTCGCGCTGCCCACCGTTCCGGAACCGTTCGCGACGGCGCAGGTCTGGCCGGAAGGCTGGGTCAGCACCGTGACCGCGTAGCTGCTGCCGCTGGCGAGACTGGTGCCGAAGGTGAAGCTGCCGTTGGCGGAGCGGGAAAGATCGTTGTCGCCGTTGTTCCGCAGGACGACCGTGCCATTGAGGCCGGAGATCGTGCCGCCGACCGAGTACAGGGTGCCGCCACCACCACCCCCACCACCGCCACCACCAGAGCCGCCGTCACCGCCTCCGCCACCGCAGCCTGCCAGCAGCACGCTCAGCAACAGCATGAGAAGGAACGTCCATAGCGTGCTTCCCCGCACAGCCTGGCGGGAGCCGCTGCGCCCCCAGGACCTATCCGGCGCTTCTGACGTGGTTATCGCGGCCCAGTAGTGGTTCGACATCGCTCCTCCAGCTCATGAATGAGTTCTCGCTGGAGGGAGTACGCGTCATCCGTGACCGAAACGGCTCATGCGGGGCCCGGAATCCGTGCAATCAGCGGGAGGTTTGCCCGCTGGCGGCGAGGGTCTTCCTGCGCCCGATGGCGATGAGCGCCGCGACGGCAATCGCGAGCGGCGCAAAGGACGCCCACAGCACGACGGCCCAGCCGTAAGCAGTCAGCAGCCCGCCGGAAGCGAATGACGCGATCGCCATCAAACCGAACACGATGAAGTCGTTGACCGACTGCACCTGGTTCTGTTCGCTGGGGGTGTGGCATTCGAGCACCAGCGCGGAAGCGCCGAGAAAGCCGAAGTTCCAGCCCACGCCGAGCAGGATCAGGGACCACAGGAAGTGCCCCACGTCGATCCCGCTCAACCCGACGACCGCGGACAGCGCGGTCAGCGCGAGCCCCGCCGCGGAGATGCGCAGCGCCCCGAAGCGCGTGATCAGGTTGCCGGTGACGAAGCTGGGCGCATACATGGCGATGACATGCCACTGCAGCCCCAGATTGGAGGCTTGCAGGGAGTGGCCGTGCAGATGCATCGCCAGCGGAGCCGCCGTCATGATGAAGTTCATCAGCATGTAGGAGACGGCGCCGCAGACGACGGCTGCAATGAAGCGTGGCTGTTGCGCAATGACCGCCAGCGGCCTGCCGGCGGCCGGGACCTGGCCTTTCGCAGTGATCGCCTGCAGCTGCACGCCCAGCAGGACGAACGCCGAAACCGCGGCCACAGCCGCCTGCACGAGGAATGTGGCCGCGAACGTGTATGGCTTCCACAGGTCCATCGTCCACGTCACCAGTTGCGGGCCGACCACGCCGGCGGCCACGCCACCGGCCATCACCAGCGACAACGCGCGCGCGCGCCGCTGGGGCGCGACGCCGTCGGCGGCGGCGAAGCGGAACGACAGCACGACGGCGGCATAGGCGCCGCCGAGGAAAGCCGAGAGGCAGAACAGCCAGAAGCTGCCTGCGATGACGGCGGCGGCGGCCAGCAATCCGGTCAGCACCCCCGCGCCGGTGCCGGCGAGGAATGCGGCCCGACGGCCGTGCTGGCGGGCGATCGCGCCTGCCGGCAGGGTGCAGGCGGCCATGCCGACCACGAAAATGGAGATGGGCAGCGTGGCCAGCACCGGGGTGGGCGCGAGCTGATTGCCGACGATTGCGCCGGTGGCGAAGACGACCACGGAGTTGGCGCCGGACAATGCCTGCGCGATGGCGAGCCGCCAGATGTTGCCGTGCTGGATGCGATCCGGGAGCAGCAGCGGAGCGTCGTCCGCCAGCGCGGCCTGGTCATGTGACATCGGAGTTGCTTCGCTTTATCGAGTTGGATCTGGCGGGAGCCGGCATGTTCGTGAGAGGGCCGGTCTCGCAGTATTCTGCGCTCGCGGATCCGGCGATGTACAGACGCGGGCGTCCCGCGCATGACGCAAGACCAAGACGTCGCCCGGATCATTCCGCCGCATCGAGCACCGGCGCTTCGAGCAGCGACTGCTGGCGGTTGCGATTGGCTTCCCGCTTCAGCGCCTCGGCATCGGAGAGGTAATCGCCGGGATTCATGCTGGGCGCCAGGCGCAGCGAGGGTGGAAATATCCTCGCGCCGTGCTCCACGCGATTGACGGTGCGGGGGTCGATCTGAAGGTCCACCAGCCAGAAAACCCCGCCGCAGAACAGCGGCGCCAGCAAGGCCAGCGACAGCGACGCCAGGCGCGCGAACTGTGTGGCGTTGCGCAGGTGCAGATAGGCCGCGGCCAGCGCCACGAGCGCCCCCAGCCCGACCATGAACGGCCCCAGCCAGCGCCACTGCAGGGCAAACGCGGCGACCGTATACAGCCAGTATCCCCACACCCACAACGCCACGCAGGACGCGGCGATGGCCAGATGGATGCGCACCTGCCAGGCGCCCACGGTAAGCCGCGAGACCAGCGACCATGCGCCCACCCACACGGCAAGACCCGCCACCACCAGCAGTTCGGCGATCAGCACCTGCTGCGCCAGCCGTTCCGGCGCCCAGGTCCATTGCAGGAATGCCGCGAACGCCAGGCACAGCAGCAACCCGGCGACCGCGAGCAGCGTGCGGTGGCGCCGCAACGGGTCGCGCCGGAACGGCCGCTCGGGCTCCAGTGGGGCCTCATTGGCCGTGCGTACGCGCACCCGCGTTTTTCCGATCCGCAGCTCGCCGCCCGCGATGACCTGCCCGTCGCTCCGGTCGACGAGCCGCCCGTCGATCCGCGTGCCATTGCGGCTCCCCAGATCCTGCACCAGAACGCGGCCATCGCCTTGCAGGGTGAGCAGCGTATGTTCGGGCGCCGCGAAGCCGTCATCGATGATCATGTCGCAGGTGAGACTGCGCCCGATGCGGCATTGACCGCCTGCGCTGCCGACGCGCTGCCGTTGCTGGGTGTGCCCGTGCACGTCGAGCACCTCCACCAGCATCATGGCATCCATTGCATGGCTCCCAGGTAGCGCCGCACGAACCGCATGCCGGATTCGAAACCCACGCCATGCATGTCCAGCTGGCTGACGACCGCGCGCTGCGCGCTGTCGAGGCTGGTGACCGTCACGGCGAGGTCGTACAGCCCGGAGAACAGGCGGTACTGCCGCGCGCAGGTGCTCACTCGCGCGTCGAATCCGTCCAGCGACACCAGCGCGCTGCGGCAGGCGAACGGCGCGACATGCCGTCTGGAACCCTGGCGGCTGAGGTCTGCCACGATCTGGTTCACGCGCTGCGCGAACTGCAGGGGATGCAGGTCGCTGGTGCGCATCACCCGATGCTGGAACTGGATGCGGCCCACTTCCAGGTCGCGTTGCAGCAGCACGGCGGCGCGCGCCGAGCAGCTGATGGTCTCGATCTGCAGCCGTTGCTGCGCTTCGCTGGTGCCGGTGGTGCTGCATTCGAGCGCCGGCCCGATGCGGGTCGGCAGCTTGTAGCCGAACACCGTCTGCGTGACCAGCGGCAGCGGACCGGGTTCCAGCACCGCGGCTTCGTGCACCAGCGCCTGCTGCGCGACCATGTCGCGCATCTGCTGGGGTGTGAGGGAGGTATCCAGCGGCGCCTGCGCGCGCCTGAGCAGCGGGTCGATGTGGCGGGCCGGCACCACGAAACCCACCAGCTGCCGCCCGGTGATGACCGACACGTTCACGCCGTACACGCTGCCGCCGGCGTCGAGCGCTGGCCCGCCGGACATGCCGCTGTTGATCGCCCCGGTGTAGTGGATGCGCTGGTCGAAGCCGGTGGCCACCAGTCCGTTGGCGACGCCCTCGGTGATCGTGAGGCCGAGGTTCAATGGAAAGCCGATGGAGTAGGCGCGGGCGCCCTGCAGCGGAATCTCGGTGCGCAGCCGCAGCGGCGGCAGTTCCAGATCCTCGGCCTTCACCACGGCCAGGTCGTTGCGCACATCGACGGCATACACCTGCAGGCGGCCGGTGCGCCCTTCGGAGGTCAGGTATTCGAGGCGAAAGCGCCGCGGGTGCAGCACGGCCTCGGAGACCACGTGATAGTTGGTGACGATGAAGCCTTCGTTCCCGACCGCGAAGCCGCTGCCGTGAAAGGCGCTGCTCCCGGCGGTGCCCAGAAAGCCGCGAATCTGGACGACGGAATCGCGGGCGTTGTCGAGGCGCACACGCGCCGCATTGGAGAGCGGCAGGTCCGCGAGATCCGGCTCCTCGATCTCCTCCACCGGGATGATCCGCCCTTCCTGCGTGACCGCCCGTTCGTCGGTGGGCGCGGTCCCGGACTCGGTCTGCGGCTCGGGCGTCTCGGCAGCGTCCTCCGCGGCCATCGACGCTCCCGCCAGGCAGCAGATCAGGCAGGCTGCGAGGCTTGAGTGGAGCAGGGACCGGAAGGCAGCGAGCGGCATGCTGCTAGCTTATCGCCAGGCGCCCGCCCGTGTGGCCTGTCGCGGATCGCGCACCATTGCAGAAGGTGCTGGTCAGCTTTCCAGCTTCGCGTCCATCGTGATCCTGGCATTCAGGAGTTTGGAGACAGGGCAGCCTGATTTGGCGCGGCCGGCGATTTCCAGAAAGGTGGCCTCATCGATACCAGGCACCCTCGCGACCACAGTCAGGTGGCTGGCGGTGATGGCGAAGCCGTCGCCGACCTTGTCCAGCGTGATGGCGGCGCGGGTTTCGATCTTTTCTGGCGTGATGCCGGCATCGCCGAGCATTTTCGACAGCGCCATCGAGAAGCAACCGGCATGAGCGGCGCCGATCAGCTCTTCGGGGTTGGTTCCCTTGCCGTTCTCGAAGCGGGCCTTGAAGCCATAGGGTGCTTCATTGAGTACGCCGGTCTCAGTGGAGATCGTGCCGCCACCATCTTTCACGCTGCCTTTCCAGACGGCCCATGCATTCTTGATCATGGTTGCTCCTTGGAACGTGTTGCCGGGAAAGACGTCGACCATACGGAGGAACGCCATTCGGCGTCTATCAGCGAAATCCTACAGTTCTCCCGCGACAGTCAGTTCCCTTCCCGGAAGGCGCCCTCGAGCACCGCGTTGAACGGAAACGCCGCGCCCGGATCGACCTTGCGCGGCCGGCTGTTGTCGCAGCTCATGCGTCTGCGGTCGAGGTCGGAGTGGCGTTTCACACCCTCACGCGAGATGCCACGGCGCCGGGCGATGTCGCGGATCAGGGCCGTGACAGCTTGCAGCTGGGCCTCTGGAAAGGGATCGACGCCGTCGCCGTCGTTGACCAGCTCGATGCCGATGGATCGCTGGCTGTACGTGAACACATGGTAGGCAACCTGGTCCTCGGGCACGCTGCCGCGCACGGTGCCGTCACGGTCGATCATGTAGTGGATGCCCAGCACGGGGTGCGTCCCGATGATGCGCAGGTCGTCTTCGAGCGGGCCGGCCTTGATCCATACCGGCTGGCCGGTGGCGGTGTCGCAGGTCGGTCCGCCGGTCGAGTGAATGACGATCATGTCGATGGGCACCTTGCGCGGCGGCCCGTGACTGCGGGCGGAGACCGGGGGCGCGGGCAGCGCACCTACCAGCACCATCAATACGCCCGTTGCCAGACAAGAAACCCGCGTGATCACGCTGTTTCACAGTCGTCCTGCTCTTGCGGGAAATCCCAATTGATGAAGCGCCAGTACGGGGCGTTGACGCGCCGCCTGTAGGCTTCCATGTCCACGCCGTTCCAGTCATAAAAGCCCTTGCGGGACTCGGCTCTGGCGCCGGTCTCCCCCCTGGCGATCCTGTCGGTGACGATGCGTGGCGCCTCGGAGATGTTGCTGAGGCTGGGAAATACGGCGTTGCAGGTGGTTGCGTTCAGGTTCAGTCCGCCGTTGTCGAAGTGTTCATACATGCCGATTGAGCTATAGCGGGGGCAGAAGCTGTAGTTGAGACAGGCGTCCACATCCTCAGGATCGCAGATGCCGCTCTCGACCAGATTCAGAGCCTCTCTCCAGAGTGCGAACTGCAGGCGGTTGCCGATGAATCCTGGCGCGGGTTTCTTCAGGATGACTGGCTTGCGATCCAGGGATTCAAGCAGCGCCCTGGCAAATTCCAGGACGCCGGGGGCGGTGGATGCTCCGCCGCAGATCTCGAAGAAGGGCACCATGTGGGCCGGATTGAACGGATGCGTCACGATGATGCGGCTTCTGTAGCGGGATGCCTTTTCGGCGAGCGCATCCGGGACGAAGGAGGAGCTGACCGAGCAGATGGCCTTCAGATCGGTGCAGACCTGCTCGAGGCGGGCGTAGATCCCGTGCTTCAGGTCAATATTCTCGCTGACGCACTCGAAAACCACGTCGCAGTCCCTGAGCTCGTCGTAGTCGGTTGTGTACTTGAGGTATCTGCCGCAGATGGCGGCCTGGTTCGGCGGCGCCAGGCCCTGCTCGGCCATCTGGCGGAAGTACATGTCATAAGTCTTCTGGTACTCGGGAATCATCTCCGCGCGGCGCGCCACGCAGGTGGTCCGATAGCCGTGGCCTGTGGTGAGCACGGCCATGCTGTCGCCGATCATGCCAAGGCCGACGATGCCGATGTGTCTGACGCTGTCCAGTTTCATGTGATCTTCCATTCTCCCGGGTTCAGGCCGCAGTGTGGCCCTTGCGGCGGACGCTGTGCACCAGCGCGCAGGTAGCGGCACGAACAGCACCGCGAGCACCATGTCGGAGCTGAGGCTGGTGTCGCTGGATCCATGGCGCGGATTGGAGCGCGTGATGGGAATCGAACCTGACTTCCAACTGGTTGGGTCAAAAGGGATTCAATCCGTTTGCCTCGCGCGGCAGGCCGTAGCGGGCGATCATTTCCTCGGACCGCGCCCAGGGCTCGCCCGGCAGGGACTTTATGAACCGTGTGAATACGCTGACGAACGCCTCTATCCTGGCCTCTTCGGTGAGTGCCGCCGCGGAAACGCAACTCGCTGGCGAGGAACGGATCGTCGAAGATCGCCACCAGCGCGCGGCTGATAAGGAGGTCCTGCTCGACCTGTTTCTGCTCGCCCCAGGGCGCCGCCTGGCTCCATGCGATGAGATTGAACACGCCGATCATGTGTCCGGCTCCGGACGTTCGCGCACGATCACATGCCAGCGTGCATCGCGCTCGACCGGGTCGGGCACCAGATCGGCGTGGCGCAACTGCGCGGGCTCCAGTTCCACCCACGGCAGCGCGCGCACGCCGAGCGTGCCGTGCAGGACCTTGGCCGCCGCCGCAAATCCGAGCCAGTCGAGCAGGTGTCCCAGGCGCTGCACCACCGCGCGCTCGAAGGCCGGGGCAAGCACGATGAGTTTCGCGGGGTCAAGGTGCTCGCCGAGATCCTTCAGTACCGTGGCGATGTGCGAGAGGCCGCCGGCGGCGTGCGGGTAGCGCAGCAGATCCAATGCGGTCAGTGCGGGTGAGGAGATCATCATGCGGCCAGTGTCGGTCTTGTGCGGCTCGATGGCCTGGGCGATCGCGTCCATGTCCTTGCGGTAGTAGAAGTCGATGGCCGAACGGCCGGCCACGATGCGCGGCAGGCGCTTGTCGGTGATGACCTGGAATTCCATCACCGCCTGGTGGCTGGCGCCGTGCAGCTCCGCGGCCTTGAGCAGTCCTACATAGTAGGGGCGGTCCTCGTGACGCATCAGGCTGTCGATGTACCAGGAGGGCGGCGGCGCGCCCCAGGCGAGGTACTGCGGCGGCACCACCACGTAGAACCCGCGGCGCGGACTGATCAGGGTCTGCTTGCGCTGCAGGCGCTCGGCCGCATCCAGCAGCGCCCCGCTGCCGATGCCCAGATCGCGCAGGGCCTCGGCGCGCGAGAACACCACCCGGCCCTCGGAGAGGAGTCGGGACAGGTAGGTCGAGAGCTTGGGGCGTGCAAGTTCCAGTATCATGACTATAGTTCCGCGAATAGAGCGGATATTGGTACATGATATTTCATAAAATCTCGTTGTATGACTAAAAATCCGCCTTTAAAGCGGATTTTCGATCATGAAATTCTCACGCTGACTCCCTGCGGCGCGAGCGCCCGGAACAGCGTCGTTCCGGGCGGCAGGTCAACGAGGATCATCCGACGAATCCGGCGCTGATCGACTCCAGGTAGCCGACGGCATCCTCGGCCCGGCCTTCCTGCACCAGTTGCAGCAGGGTCTTGT
>CAUJIK010000106.1 GCA_963205255.1 Pseudomonadota bacterium | reverse complement strand
AACACTGGAGAACCTGGTGGTCGCGCACGAAGAGAAACTGCGCGACAGCCTTTCCGCGGCGCGTGCGCTGGTGCGCATCGGCCCCAGCCTTGGCCTCATCGGCACGCTCATTCCGATGGGCAGCTCGCTCGCGGCGCTGGCGGGCGGCAACCTGCAGGCCATGGCCGGGCAGATGGTGGTGGCCTTCACCAGCACCATCATCGGTCTTGCTACCGGCACGGTGGCTTACGCCATCGTCGCGCTGCGCCAGCCGTGGGTGAACCGCTCGGTGCGCGAGCAGCGGTATCTCGCCGAGCGTCTGGCCGCGGAACGCGAGAGCCGCTGATGGCACGATTCATCAACCTGCCCAGTGCCGATGACGCCGCCGAGGAAGATCCGCTGGCCGGCATCGCTAACCTGTTCGATGTGTCCATCGTGTTCATTGTCGGCCTGATGATCACGCTGTTCTCCGTCTACCGCATGGGCGACCTGGTGGACGCGGACAGCGAGGTCACCATGGTCAAGACCGATGCCCAGGGGCGTCGCGAGATCATCGTCAAGAAGGGCACGGAGATCACGGCCTACGAGCTCTCCGGCGAAATGACCGAAGGCGATGGCGAGCGGCTGGGCACGGCCTACCGGCTTGCGAACGGCCAGATTGTCTATGTGCCGGAAGATGGCAATCCTCCCCCGCCTTAGCGCGCTGCTGCTGCTCCTGCTGGCGCCGCTGCTGGCCCATGCGGCGCCGGTGCGCATCGCGTATCTGTATTCCGACGGCAACATTCCCGGCACGCTGCGCGCCTACGACACGCTGCTGCGCGAGCGGCCGGAGCTGCGCGGCGAGCTGAATCTGACGCTGCTGGCCGAATCCACCAAGGCCAACCTCGATCCGGCCGAGCTGCTCGCGGCCAATGTGCTGGTGCTGGACATCATGAACGAGCAGATGCTCGCGGAGTTCAACAGCACCCACAAGACAGATCTGCTGCGCGCCATCCGCGATCGCGGCGGCGTTGTCCTTGGCGTCGGCCAGGGGCTGCAGGACGAACAGGTGTGGGCGCAGCGGGGCGTGACCTGGGAAGCCCGCGCGCGCGCCTACTGGCAGCACTCGGGCGCGCAGAACCAGCTTGCGCTGATGAAGCTGGCGCTGTCGCGTGCCGGCGTGCAGGGCTTCACGCTGCCCGAGCCGCAGCTGTCGCTGGACTTCGGCTATTACTACCCGGACGGTGAAGGTGGCCGCGTGTTCGCCGACTGGGCCAGCTTCGATGCCTGGCGCCGCGCGCAGGGCAAGCTGCGGCCCGGCGCGCCGCGCGTGGCGATCAGCTTCTTCAAGGCCACCTTCTACACCGGCGACACGGCGCTGCTCGACGCGCTGGTGAACGAGATCGAGAAGCAGGGCGCCGAAGCCATCCCCCTGTTCGGCTATCCCGGCATCGTGTCGCTGGAGCGCATGCTGAAGGATGGCGATGGCCCGCCGCGCGCCGATGTGGTGCTGGGCCTGAACTTCCTGTTTTCGGATGCCGAGACCGCGCCGCGCGTTGCACAGCTGGGCCTGCCCGTGCTCAACCTCATCACGCTCTATGGCCGCAGCGAAGCCGAGTGGCGCTCGTCTGCCACCGGCCTGTCGAGCTTCGAGGGCACCTTCAGCGTGGCCGTGCCGGAGTTCTCCGGCACCATCGCGCCGACCATGGTGGGCACCAAGGAGAAGAGGCAGCATCCCGGCGGCCTCACCAGCATCGTCACCTCGCCGGTGCCGGAGCAGGTGGAGCGCGCCGTGAGCCGCGCGCTGCGCCATGCGCGTCTGCGCACGCTGCCCAATGCCCAGAAGCAGGTGGCCCTGCTTTACTACAACTATCCGCCCGGCAAAGCCGGCATCGGCGCCAGTTACCTCAATGTCGCCGAGTCCATAGCGAACATCGTGGCAGCCATGGGGCGCGCCGGCTACGACATCGGCGGCGCGCCGCCCGATGCCGCGCGCGTGCTGGCAGACATCACCACGCGCGCGCGCAATGTGGGCGGCGATGCGCCCGGCGAGCTGCAGGAAATGCTCGCGGCGGGCGATGCGGTACGCGTTCCGGTGGCCGACTACCGCCGCTGGCTGCAGGCCTATCCGCAGAGCCTGCGCGAGAAGATCCTGAAGGACTGGGGCGACCCCGCCCAGTCGTCCGTCATGGTGGACAGGAGCCGCGGCGCGCCGGCGCTGGTGGTGCCCGTGGTCCGCTACGGCAAGCTGACGTTGCTGCCGCAGCCCGCGCGCGGCTGGGGCGAAGATCTGCAGAAGATGTACCACGCCAAGGACCTGGCGCCGCCCCACCAGTATGTCGCCGCCTACACCTGGCTGCGCAATGGCCTCAAGGCTGACGCGGTGGTGCACCTGGGCACGCATGGCACGCTGGAATGGCTGGATGGCAAGGATGTGGCGCTGTCGCCGGCGGACGCGCCGGATGCCCTCATCGGCGATCTGCCGAATTTCTATGTCTACAACGTGGATGTGGTGGGCGAGGGGCTGGTTGCCCGCCGGCGCAGCGAGGCGGTGCTGGTGGACCACATGGTGCCGCCGTTCCGCAAGGGCGGCCTGGCGCCGCAGCTGATACGCCTCACCGAGCTCATGGATGATCATGTGCGCAACGAGGGCAAGAACCCGCAGCTTGCGGACGCCTTCGCGCGCCAGGCGCGTGATGAGGCCATCCGTCTTGGCATCGCGCGCGAGCTCAAGCTCGACCCGGCAGCGGACTGGAGCGACGAGCAACTGCACCAGGTCGAGGACTACCTGCTGCAACTGCGCAGCACCGACATTCCCTATGGCCTGCATGCCTTCGGCCGTGTGCCGGAGCTGGCTCACCAGCGCGAGACCGCCGAGGCCATCGCCGCGGTGGACCGCAGCCTGCTGCCCGACAAACAGAAAGTGCTGGTGGCCGACATGCAGCAGCGCATCGCGGCTTCAGGCCCGCGCGAGCTTGCGACGCTGCTCGCGGGCCTTTCGGGCCGCGCCCTGCCTTCGGGCACCGGCGGCGAACCGCTGCGCAATCCCGATTCCTATCCCACCGGCAAGAATTTCTACGGCATCGACCCGGAGAAAGTGCCCAAGCCGGCCTCGTGGGAGCTGGGCGTGAAGCTGGCCGACCAGATGCTCGCCGACCATCTGAAAGAGCACGGCCGCTATCCGGAGAAAGTCTCCTTCGTGATCTGGGGCGACGAGACCATGCGCCACGAGGGCGTGATCGAGTCGCAGATCTTCCATCTGCTGGGCACGAAGCCCGTATGGGATCCGCGCGGCAAGGTGGTCGGAGTCGAGGTGATTCCGCGCTCGCGCCTGAAGCGTCCACGCGTGGACATCGTGATCGCCTCGGCCGCCGAGGGCATGTTCAACAATGTCACCAGACTGATGGACGAAGCGGTGCAGAAGGTGAAGTCCATCGACGAGGCGGACAACATGGTGCGCAAGCACTACCTCGCCACGCGCGCCGCGCTCATTGCCAAGGGGCGCACGCCGGAGGATGCCGATCGCCTCGCGGGCGTGCGCATCTTCGACGAGCCTCCAGGGCAGTTCAATCTCAACACTTCCACCATCGTTGCGGCCAGCGGTTCCTGGGACAGCGACGCCGGTTTCGCCAACGATTACATGCGCAAGATGGGCCATGGCTACGGCAACGGCTTCTGGGGCGAGCCGATGGAAGATGTGTTCCGCCTCGCGCTCGCGGGCACCGAGAAGATCGTGCACAGCAGCTCCACCATGCTCTATGGCGGCCTCGACAACGACGACATGTACATGTACATGGGCGGCCTCGCGTCGGCGGTGCGCAGCATCGACGGCAGTTCGCCCGAGCTGCTGATCACCAACACGCGTGATCCGGGCAAGCCCGAGATGATGACGGCGACGAAGTTCGTCGGGCAGGAGTTCCGCAGCCGCTACGTGAATCCCGAGTGGATCCAGGGCATGCAGCGCGAAGGCTATGCCGGCGCGGGAGAGATGCGCGCCTTCACCGAATACCTGTGGGGCTGGAACGCCACCACCTCCGACGTGGTGGAGGAGGGCATGTGGAAGGAAGTCTTCGATGTGTATGTCGAGGACAGCCTCAAGCAGAACATGAAACAGTTCTTCGAGAACAACTCGCCTTTTGCCTATCAGGACATGGTGGCGCGCATGCTGGAGACCACGCGCAAGGGCTACTGGAAGGCCGATGACGCGACGCGCGCGAAGCTGGCCAGCGAGTATGTCGACAGCATCACCCGCCACGGCGTGAACTGCACGGACCTCAGCTGCGGCAATGCGCGGCTGCTGGAATATGCGCTGGACGAGGCGCGCAAGGCCGGTGTGGCGCCGGCCACCGTCGAGGCCGTGAAGCAGGCGCTGGAGAAGGCCATGGGCCGCGGCGTGGCCGAGGCCGCGCGCGAGCTGCGTGAATTCGCCGCTGCCAATGATGCGCGCGAGCAGGCCACGCAGAGCGCCGGCCGGGAGGCTGTTGCGCAAGCCGCGGCAGCCGCAAGGGCCGATGCTGCCGCCGCGCCAGACAGGGCGCCCACGCCATCGGCCGTGGGCGCGGCGGCCGAAGTGGTGCGCGGCTACGTGATGCAGGAACGCCGACAGTCCGAAGCGGGCATGAGCGGCGCGGTGGCGGAGCCGGCGCGCACTACCGTCGCGCTGGGCTTCGGCGCCCTGGTGCTGACGCTGCTGCTGCTGTGGCGCTGGCGCGCCGGGCTCGCGTTGCGTCGTGCGCATCACTGAGCTGCGGCCGCTGCTGGTCCTGACGCTGACGCTGACGCTGCCGGCGCTGGCCGCATGCGCATTGCGCGCGCCCGATCGCCAAGTCGGCGCGACGCATGAAATCAGCGCTGCTGGCGACCGCGCCTACGAAGTGAGCGTGGCCTGGATCGGCGATCGGCCCGCCGTGGCCTGGCATGGCGGCCGGCTGGCGCACGACACGCTCTTCATCCGCTACATGGATCGCGATGGGCGGCCCGCCGGGCCGCCGCAGCAGCTCACCGATGCCACGCGCCATGCCTTCGAGCCGTCGCTGGAGGAGCTGGACGGCGAGGCGCTCATCGCATGGTACGAACAGGATTCCGCGCGCCACCAGACAGCGCTGCTGGCGCGCTTCGACAGCAGCGGCCGCCAGCGCTGGCGGCGCGAGTTGTCCCCGGCGCAGGTGAATGGACGCAATCCGGTGGTACGGGTGGCCGGCGATCTCATCCACGTCGCCTGGATCGAGCAGCGCGACGACAGGGCCACGCTGCGCTGGGCCACGCTGGATGCCGCCGGACAATGGCGCGAGCCACCGCGGGACATCGCCGGCGCGAGCCCGGACAGCTGGATTCTCAATGCCGCGGTGGGCGCCGATGGCAGCCTGCATCTGGTGTACGACGCCCGCCTCGACAGCCGCGCGAAGGAACTGCGCTGGCTGCGCATCGGGAGCGGCCGCATCGAAGCGCGCGCACTCAGCGGCGACGATGGCCATGATTCGGTGTATCCGGATCTGGCGCTCGACGGGGATCGCGCGGCGCTGACCTGGTTCGACTACCGCGATGGCAACGCCGAGGTGTATCTGCGCTGCACGCGGCTTGCAGCCGGCGCGCTCCCCGCCGCCGTGTCCGACGCCGCGGCCGCGCGCCGCGTCACGCATTCGCCCGGGAACTCCCTCGGCGCATACGCGGTCTGGCATGTGGGGAGCATCGAACTGGCCTGGGTGGATGCAGATGGTGAGGACGCGGGATTGTGGCGGCAGCGTTTCGACCGTGATTGCCGGCCGCTGGCTCCGCCGCAGCGGCTTTCGGCGCCGCAGGGCAGGGCCGGCATTCCCGCTCTGGCGGTGTCGCCCGCCGGTCTCGCGCTGGCCTGGAGCGAACGGCGCGGCACTGCCGCCGAGCTGGCGCGTCACGGCCATGACCGCCGCACCTCATCCGTTGCGCTGCTGCGCATCTGGCCGGAAAAGATGGCTTCGAGATAGTTGATTCGGCATCATTTGCCTTGACAAATACTGCCTTCTTTTCCTAGTCTGCGCGCTCACTCCTGTTCGTGCGTCCTGTATGCCGGAAGCGCTTCTCTCCACCGAGCCGTCGATGCAGATCGGCCGCTACATCAAGCTGGTGTTTGCCTCCCTGGCCCGCAGCGTGGATTCGCGCATGCAGCCGCTGGCGCTCACCGCGATGCAGTGGGAACCCCTGCTGCTGCTGGCGATCGGCCGCGCCGATACCGTCGCGGCGCTGGCGCGCGAGGCCAACGTGGACTGCGGCGCGATGACGCGCATGCTCGATCGCCTCGAACAGAAGCAGCTGCTGCGCCGCCAGCGCAGCGAAACGGACCGGCGCGTGGTCAACCTGGTCCTGAGCCCGCGTGGACAGGAAGTCGCCGGCGAGATCCCGCTGATCGTCCGCCAGGAGCTGGATCGCCACCTGGCCGGTTTCACGCAGCAAGAGCAGCAGCAGCTCACTGCATTCCTCATCCGCATGTTGCGCAACGCGGAAAGCTCCGCGGCGCAGGAGACCCATGAATGAAAGCCTCGTCCGTCCTGATGCTGGGCATCCTTGCCGCGCTGTGCGGCTGCGGCGGCACTGCCGGGCAGGGCGGCGCCGCGCCCGCGGCGCCCGAAGTCGGCGTGATGACGCTGGCGCCCGAGGCAGCGGAGCTTTCCACCGAGCTTGCCGGCCGTACCGCGGCCTTCCGCATCGCTGAGGTGCGCCCCCAGGTCGAGGGCATCGTGCAGCGGCGGCTGTTCACCGAGGGCGCCGAAGTGCGCGCCGGCCAGTCGCTGTACCAGATCGATTCCGCGCCCTATCGCGCCGCCATGGCGCGCGCCGAGGCCGGCGTCGTCAGCAGCGAAGCGCAGCTCAATGCCGCGCGCCTGCTGGCCGAGCGCTCCAGCACGCTGGCGCAGAGCGGCGTGGTGAGCAAGCAGGAGAATGACAATGCTGCGGCGGCCGATCGCTCCGCGGCAGCGGCGGTGGTGGCCGCGAAAGCGCAGCTCGAGAGCGCGCGCATCGATCTGGCCTACACGCAGGTGCGCTCGCCCATCAGTGGCCGCATCAGCCGTTCGCTGGTCACCGAGGGCGCGCTGGTGACCAAGGGACAGACGGATCCGCTGGCCACGGTGGCGCAGCTGGACCCCATCTATGTGGATGTCACCCAGTCCAGCACCGAACTGCTGCGGTTGCAGCGGGATTTCGCCGCGGGGCGCCTGCAGCGCGCCGCCGCCGACAAGGCGCGGGTGACGCTGACGCTCGAGGACGGCAGCCGCTATGCGCAAGAAGGTTCACTGCAGTTCGCCGAGGTGACGGTGGATCCGGGCACCGGCTCGGTATTGCTGCGCGCGGAGTTCCCCAACCCGGACCGCGTGCTGCTGCCGGGCATGTTCGTGCGGGCGCGCCTGCCTCAGGGCAGCACCAGCCAGGCGCTGCTGCTGCCGCAGTCGGCGGTGACGCGCAATGCGCGCGGTGAAGCCACCGTGCTGGTGGTGGACGCGGATGACAAAGTGTCCGAACGCGTCATCCAGGTGGATCGTGTCGTCGGCAACCGCTGGCTGGTGTCCTCCGGGGTGGAGGCGGGCGAGCGCGTGATCGTGGAGGGGCTGCAGAAGGCCCGTCCGGGCCAGGCCGTGAAGCCGATGCCGGTCGCGACGGCGCAGGCGCTGAATGCGGCGGCGCCGGCTGCCACCGGAGGCTGATCCATGTTGCCGCGTTTCTTCATCGACCGCCCGGTGTTCGCCTGGGTGATCGCGCTGGTGCTGATGCTGGCTGGCGGCATTGCCGTGGTCACCCTGCCCATCATGCAGTATCCGGCGATTGCGCCGCCGCAGGTTTCCATCAACGGCACCTATCCGGGCGCGTCGGCGCAGACCGTGCAGGACAGCGTGGTGCAGGTGATCGAGCAGCAGCTCAACGGCGTCGAGGGGCTGGACTACATCACCTCCGATTCCAGCGCCGACGGCTCGATGAGCATCGCGCTGACCTTCAAGCAGGGCACGAATCCGGACATCGCGCAGGTGCAGGTGCAGAACAAGCTGCAGGCCGCGGTGCCGCTGCTGCCCGTCGAGGTGCAGCAGCAGGGCCTGCGCGTGAGCAAGCCTACCCGCAACTTCCTGGTCATCATCGGCTTCCGCTCCACGGACAACACGCTGTCCGCAGATGACCTGGCGAACTTCGTCGCCTCCAATGTGTTCGATCCGGTCGCGCGCACCCCGGGCGTGGGCGATGTGCAGCTGTTCGGCGCGCAGTTCGCGATGCGCATCTGGCTCGATCCGGCGAAGCTCGCGGCCTACCGGGTCACCACCAGCGATGTGATCGCCGCCATCCGGGCGCAGAACGTGCAGGTGTCGGCGGGGCAGATCGGCGGCCTGCCGGCCACTCCCGGACAGGAGCTCAACGCCACCATCATCGGCCCGTCGCGTCTGACCACCACCGATGAATTCGGCGCCATCCTGATCCGCGCCGAGCGCGATGGCTCGCAGCTGCGGCTGCGGGATCTGGGACGCGTCACGCTGGATGCGGAGAACTTCGTGCGGTCGGTGCGCCACAATGGCCAGCCGGCGGCCGGCATGGCGGTGCGCCTGGCCATCGGCGAGAACGCGCTGGATACGGTCAATGCCATCCACGACACGCTGGATCGCCTCCAGCCGTTCTTCCCGCCGGGCGTCGAGATCGTCTACCCGGTGGACACCGCGCCCTTCGTGCGCACCTCCATCATCGAGGTGACCAAGACGCTGGCAGAGGCCATCGTGCTGGTGTTCCTCGTCATGTACCTGTTCCTGCAGAACATCCGCGCCACGCTCATCCCCACCATCGCGGTGCCGGTGGTGATGCTGGGCACCTTCGGCGTGCTGTCGGCCTTCGGCTTCTCCATCAACACGCTGACCATGTTCGGCATGGCGCTGTCCATCGGTCTGCTGGTGGACGATGCCATCGTGGTGGTGGAGAACGTCGAGCGCGTGATGACCGAGGAGGGCCTGTCGCCGCGCGAGGCCACGCGCAAGTCCATGGACCAGATCACCGGCGCGCTCATCGGCATCGCGCTGGTGCTGTCGGCGGTATTCGTGCCCATGGCCTTCTTCGGCGGCTCGACCGGCGTGATCTACCGCCAGTTCTCCATCACCATCGTCTCGGCCATGGTGCTGTCGGTGCTGGTGGCGATGGTGCTCACGCCGGCGCTGTGTGCCACCATCCTCAAGCCGGTGAAGAAGGGCGAGCACCACGAGCGGCGCGGCTTCTTCGGCTGGTTCAATCGCTTCTTCGCGCGCTCCAACAAGGCCTACATCCGCGGTCTTTCCGGAGTGCTTACCCACAATCGCCGCTATCTGGCTGTCTACGCGGCGCTGGTCGTGGTGCTGGGGCTGCTGTTCACGCGCATTCCCACGTCCTTCCTGCCTGACGAGGATCCCGGCTCGATGATCGCCATCGTGCAGGCGCCGCCCGGCGCCACGCTGGAGCGCACTGAAGCAGCTCTGGCGCAGGCGCGCGAATATTTCATGCAGCAGGAAGCCGATCTGGTCGATGGCGTAATGACGGTCGCGGGCTTCAGCTTTGCCGGTGTGGGCCAGAACATGGGCATCCTGTTCGCGAAGCTCAAGCACTGGGACGAGCGCGGCGGCAAGGGGCAGGACGTGCGCTCCATCGCGAATCGCGCCAGCGCCCATTTCGCCACCATCCGTGACGCGCAGATCTTCGCCGTGGTGCAGCCGGCGGTATCGGAGCTCGGCAATGCATCGGGCTTCGACATGCAGCTTCAGGACCGCGGCGGCATCGGCCACGAGGCTCTGCTCGCCGCGCGCAACCAGCTGCTGGGCATGGCCGCGCAGGATCCGCGGCTGGCCGGCGTGCGCCCGAACGGCGTCGAGGATGCGCCGCAGTTCCGGCTGCTCGTGGACCGCGAGAAGGCCATGGCGCTGGGCGCATCCATCACCGACATCAACCAGACGCTGGCCGTGGGCTGGGGATCCTCCTACGTCAACGACTTCCTCGACCGTGGCCGCGTGAAGCGCGTCTACGTGCAGGGCGAGGCCGATGCGCGCATGCAGCCGGACGACCTCGGCAAGTGGTATGTGCGCAATGGCGCCGGCGAGATGGTGCCGTTCTCGGCCTTTGCGTCCGGCGAATGGACCCATGGTCCGCAGAAGCTCACGCGCTTCAATGGCGTGCCGTCGTACAACATCCAGGGTCAGGCCGCCCCGGGCCACAGCTCGGGCGAAGCCATGCAGGCCATGGAGGAGCTGGTCGCGAAACTGCCCGCGGGCGTGGGTCTGGAGTGGACCGGCATCTCCTTCGAGGAGCGCCTCGCAGGCAGCCAGGCGCCGCTGCTCTACGCGCTGTCGGTGGCCGTGGTGTTCCTGTGCCTGGCGGCGCTGTATGAAAGCTGGTCGATCCCCGTCACCGTGCTGCTGGTGGTGCCGCTGGGCGTGCTCGGCGCGGTGATCGCGACGCTGGCGCGCGGCCTGTCCAACGACGTGTTCTTCCAGGTGGGCCTGCTGACCACCATGGGTCTTGCCGCCAAGAGCGCCATCCTCATCGTGGAGTTCGCCAAGGATTACTACGACAAGGGCGCGACGCTGGTGGACTCGGTGATACAGGCCGCCACGCAGCGCCTGCGGCCCATCCTGATGACCTCGCTGGCCTTCATGTTCGGCGTGCTGCCGCTGGCGGTGGCGAGCGGCGCGGGCTCGGGCGCCCAGAACGCCGTGGGCACGGGCGTGATCGGCGGCATGCTGGCCTCGACCTTCCTGGCGATCTTCTTCGTGCCCCTGTTCTTCGTCGTGGTGCTGGGCGGACTGCACATCAAGCCGGGCCGCCATCCTTCCTCATAACATCTATTGATAATGTGTATTATCCCGCCCCATCAGGGTCCGGGAGATACCATGCAAACGACGAAGCGGCTGTGGTGGGGGCTGGGCGCGTTACTGGTTGTGTCCTTTGGCGTCATGCTGTGGCTGGGTCGCGAGATCTACCAGCAGGCGCCGCCGATGCCCGAACAGGTGGTCACCACCTCCGGTCGTGTCGTGTATACGCGTGCGGATCTGGATGCCGGCCGTCAGGTGTGGCAGAGCATCGGCGGCATGCAGCTGGGCTCCATCTGGGGCCACGGCGCGCTGGTGGCGCCGGACTGGAGCGCGGACTGGATGCACCGCGAAGGCGAGCTGCTGGTCGCCACGCTGGCTCAGCGCGATCATGGTGTCGCGCCGGCTGATCTTGCGCCCGCCGCGCTGGAATCACTGCGCGCGCGCGTGCGTCTGGCGCAGCGCGCCAACACCTACGATGCCGGCAGCGGCCGGCTCACGATCAGCGATGACCGCGCCGCGGCCATCGACGCGCTGATCAGCCATTACGACAAGCTCTTCGGCACCGATCCGTCCTACGCGAAGCTGCGCGAGACGCATGCCATGCGCAGCGGCACGGTGGACACCGCCGAGCATCGCCGCGAACTGACGGCGTTCTTCTTCTGGACCGCCTGGGCCGCCGTCACCCAGCGGCCGGATTCGGGCTACAGCTACACCAGCAACTGGCCCTACGAGCCGGAGCTGGGCAACACGGCCACGCCCGGCACCTTCGTCTGGAGCGTGTTCAGCATACTGTTCCTGATCGCCGGCATTGCGCTGCTGGTGTGGCACTACGTGGGCTGGCACCGCCTGGAGCAGCCGGTCACGCCGCCGGCCGCCGATCCGCTGGCATCGCTCGTGCCCACGCCGTCGATGCGCGCCACGCAGAAATATTTCTGGGTGGTGATGGCGCTGTTCCTGGTGCAGATCCTGCTCGGCGCGACCACTGCCCACTACCAGCTGGAGCAGGAGTTCTACGGCATGGATCTGTCCTCGGTGCTGCCGTATTCGCTCACGCGCAGCTGGCATACGCAGCTCGCGGTGCTGTGGATCGCCACGGCGTGGCTGGGCACCGGCCTGTACATCGCGCCCGCGATCTCCGGCTATGAGCCGCCCTTTCAGCGACTGGGCGTGAACGTGCTGTTCGTCTGCCTGCTGGTGATCGTGGTCGGCGCCTTCGCCGGCCAGTGGCTCGCCGTGATGCAGAAGATGGACCTGGCCAACAACTTCTGGTTCGGCCACCAGGGCTGGGAATACACCGACATCGGCCGCTTCTGGCAGTGGTTCCTGTTCCTTGGCCTCTTGATCTGGCTGGCGCTGGTGGGCCGCGCGCTGTGGCCCGCGCTGCGGCAGCGCAACGACTCCCGCTCCATCGTGGTGCTGCTGTTCCTGTCGACGGTGGCGATCGGGCTGCTGTATGGCGCCGGTCTCATGTGGGGCGAGCATTCGCACATCGCGGTGGTGGAATACTGGCGCTGGTGGGTGGTGCACCTGTGGGTGGAAGGCTTCTTCGAGGTCTTCGCCGTCGCGGTGATCAGCTTCCTGTTCGTCAAGCTGGGGCTGGTGCGGGTCCAGACCGCCACGGTCAATGTGCTGTTCGCCACGGTGGTGTTCCTGGCCGGCGGCGTGCTCGGCACCTTCCACCACCTCTACTGGTCGGGGACGCCCGTGGCCGTGATCGCGCTGGGCGCCAGCTTCTCGGCGCTGGAGGTGGTGCCGCTGGCGCTGGTGGGCCTGGAGGCGCACGACACGCTGAAGCACAGCCGCGCGCAAGGGTGGATGGCGGCCTATCGCTGGCCGATCCGCTTCTTCCTCGCCGTGTCGTTCTGGAACCTGGTGGGCGCCGGCCTGTTCGGCTTCCTGATCAACATGCCCATCGCGCTGTACTTCATGCAGGGCCTGAACCTCACGCCGCTGCACGGCCACACGGCGCTGTTCGGCGTCTACGGCATGCTGGGGCTGGGGCTGATGCTGTTCTGCCTGAAAGGGCTGCGCGGCGCCTCGGGCGCCTGGAACGACGCCCTGCTGCGCAGCGGCTTCTGGCTGCTCAACATCGGCCTTGCGCTGATGGCGCTGCTGACGCTGCTGCCGCTGGGCATCCTGCAGCTGCTGGCCGCGCTCAGGCATGGCTACTGGTATGCGCGCTCGCCGGAGTTCCTCGATCAGCCCATCGTGCACCTGCTGATATGGCTGCGTGTGCCCGGTGACACGCTGTTCGCCATCGGCGCGGTGATCATCGCCTGGTTCGTCGCGTTGCTGTGGCTGCGCGGCCGCAGCAGGCCTGGATGATCGAGTACTACCTGCAGATCAAGCAGGCGCACGTCGCCTGCGTGATCGCGTCAGGCGTGCTGTTCGCGCTGCGCGGGATACTGGTGCTCACGGGTCGTTCCGTGGGCAACCATCCCGCGCTGCGCTATCTCTCCTATGCCATCGACACCACGCTGCTCACCGCGGCGCTGATGCTGGTGGCGGTGCTGCATCTGCGCCCCTCGACCGCGCCGTGGCTCACGGTGAAGCTGCTGCTGCTGCCGGTGTATGTGGTGCTCGGCGTGTTCGCGCTGCGGCGCGCACGCACGCCGCAGGCGCGCGCGCTGTGCTTTGCCGCCGCGCTGCTGGTGTTCCTGTTCATGTTCTCGGTGGCGCGTTACCACCACCCGCTCGGGGTGTTTGCGCTGCTCTAGCTGCCGGCGCGCCGCGCCAGGGTCCTGCGCGCGGCAGATGTTCTAAATCGTTGATCAGAATTTTTAAGGATCAGGGTCCCGCACGGGGCTGATCCTGGCGCTGGTGTACGTCCAGGCGTCATGACCACAACATACGGTCGCTCAGAAGCCGTTTCGCGGTGGAATCTTGCGCGCAGGCCCGCTGATTTGGTCCTCGTCGCGCGCGGTCTGGCAGGGAAAATATCGGGTATTACCCGGACTGATTATTATCCTATATAATGATTATGCATCACGAAGAAGGGCGCTGCGTATGCGGACTCAGGTTGCCATCGTAGGAGCTGGGCCTTCCGGCCTGTTCCTGGGGCAGTTGCTGCACAAGGCCGGCATCGACAACATCATCGTCGAGCGGCGGACGGAAGAGTATGTGCTCGGGCGCATCCGTGCCGGCATTCTCGAGCAGGTTGCGGTCGACCTGATGGAAGAAATCGGCGTCTCCAGGCATATGCGTGCCGAGGGGCTGGTTCATGAGGGCATCGAGCTGTTGTTCGACGGCCAGCGTCACCGGGTCGACCTGAAGAAGTACAGCGGCGGCAAGACGGTCATGGTCTATGGCCAGACCGAGGTGACCCGCGATCTGATGCAGGCGCGGGCCGAGTGCGGCCTGACCACGGTCTACAGCGCCGACGATGTCGAAGTGCACGGCTTCGACACCAGCAGCCCGGGCGTGAGCTACCTCAAGGACGGCGCACGCCACCAGATCGCCTGCGACTTCATTGCCGGCTGCGACGGCGCCCATGGCGTGTGCCGGGCCAGCGCGCCGAAAGCGGCGATCCGTGAGTACGAGAAGGTGTATCCGTTCGGCTGGCTGGGCCTGCTGTCGGACACGCCGCCGGTGTCGCACGAACTGATCTACGTCAACAGCCCGCGGGGTTTCGCGCTGTGTTCGCAGCGCAGCCTGAGCCGCAGCCGCTATTACCTTCAGGTGCCGCTGACCGACCAGGTGGGGCAGTGGAGCGACCAGGCGTTCTGGGACGAACTGCGCCTGCGCCTGGACCCGGCGGCGGCGGCGCGGCTGGTCACCGGAGCGTCGCTGGAGAAGAGCATCGCCCCGTTGCGCAGCTTCGTCACCGAACCGCTGCGCTTCGGCCGCATGTTCCTGGCCGGCGACGCCGGCCACATCGTGCCGCCGACCGGAGCCAAGGGTCTCAACCTGGCCGTCACCGACGTGAAGTACCTCGCCACGGCGCTGGAGGAGTTCTATGCCGAACGCAGCGCCGCCGGCATCGACGACTACTCGCGCAAGTGCCTGAACCGCATCTGGAAGGCCGAGCGCTTCTCGTGGTGGTTCACCCAGCTCATGCATTCATTTCCGGCCGAGGGCGAAATCTTCGGCAAGTTGCAGACCGCCGAACTGGACTACCTGTTCAGCAGCGAAGCCGGTCTGCGCACCATCGCCGAGAACTATGTCGGCCTGCCGCTGGCGGCGTGAGCGGCCACGAATTTATTTTCCAAGGAGCATTGCCATGTTGAACAAGAAGACCACCGAAACCGAAGAACAGACCGTCGCCTATGCCGTCGAGGACCATGTGGCGTGGGTCAGGTTCAACCGCCCCGAAAAGCGCAATGCGATGAGCCCGAAGCTCAACCGGCAGATGATGCGCGTGCTGGACGAGCTGGAATTCCGCGACGATGTCGCCGTGCTGGTGCTGACCGGCGAGGGCGCGGCGTGGAGCGCCGGCATGGATCTGAAGGAATACTTCCGCGAAACCGAGGCGCAGGGGCTGCGCGGCACGCGCAAGGCGCAGAGCGAGAGCTATGGCTGGTGGCGTCGCCTGCGCTGGTACCAGAAGCCGACCATCGCCATGGTCAACGGCTGGTGCTTCGGCGGCGGTTATGGCCCGCTGTTCGCCTGCGATCTGGCCTTCGCCGCGGAGGAGGCGCGCTTCGGTCTGTCCGAAATCAACTGGGGCATCCTGCCCGGCGGCGGCGCATCGAAGGTGGCGGTGGAGCTGATGTCGTTCCGCCGCGCCATGTACCACGCCCTGATGGGCGAGAACATCGACGGCAAGACCGCCGCTGAATGGGGCCTGGTCAATGAGGCGCTGCCGGCGGACAAGCTGACGGCGCGCGTCGCGGAAGTGGCGAAGGTGCTGAGCGGCAAGAACCCGGTCGCGCTGAAGGCCACCAAGGACGCCATCCGCCGCGTGCGCGAGATGACCTACGACAATGCCGAGGACTTCCTGGTCCGCGCGCAGGAAGCGGCCAACAGCTTCGACAACGAAGGCCGCAAGGAAGGCATCCGGCAGTTCATCGACGACAAGAGCTACAAGCCGGGGCTGGGCGCTTACGACAAGTCCAGGCAGAAGAACTGAGCAAACCGGGGGGCGGGGCATGAGCGAGCAGCTTGGGACACAGGCAGTGTCCACACAGGCGGTCGGGCGGCTGTTGCGGCCGGCATCCATCGTCATAGTCGGGGCGTCGCCGACGCCCGGCGCGCTGGGCGCGTCGGTGCTGGCGAATCTCGAGCGCAATGGGTATGGCGGCCAGATTCATCTGGTCAATCCGAAGCGTTCCGAAATCGGCGGGCGTCCGTGCCTTGCCAGCGTCGACGACCTGCCGGAGGGCGTGGACGTCGCGGTGCTGGCGATCCCGCAGGCGGGGGTGCTGGAGACGGTGCGCGCCCTGGCGCGGCGCAAGGTGGGCGCGGCGGTGATTTTCTCCGCCGGCTTTGCCGAGGCCGGCGCGCAGGGGCTGGCGCAGCAACGCGAGATCGCGCGCATCGCCGCCGCGGCCGGCATGGTGGTGGAAGGCCCGAATTGCCTGGGAGCCATCAACTACCAGGACCGCATCCCGCTGACTTTCATCGACACCGAGCTGGGCGCGGGCAAGCCGGCGACCAGCTGCCAGCAGGCCGGCATTGCGTTCCTGTCGCAAAGCGGCGCGATGATGGCCGTGGTCGCGCGCACGCTGGCCGATCGCGCGCTGCCGCTGTCGTTTGCCGTTTCCACCGGCAACGAAGCGGCCAGCATCATTGAGGATTACATCGAATACGCGCTGGAAGATCCGGCCACGCGCGTGCTGGCGATCTTCGCCGAGCAGTTCCGCGATCCACAGCGGTTGCTGGCGGCGGCCGATCGCGCTCGCGCGCTCGGCAAGCTGCTGGTGCTGCTGCATCCGGGCAAGAGCAGCGCCGCGCGCGAATCGGCGGCCACGCACACCGGCGCGATGGCCGGCGACTACCAGGTCATGCGCGCCAAGGTCGAACGCGCGGGCGTGGTGATTGCCGAGACTTTGGAGGAGCTGGGAGACATCGCCGAGATCGCGCTGCGCAGCGAGCTGTTGCCCGCTCGCACGCTGGCCGTGGTCGGCGAGTCCGGCGCGTTCAAGGCGCTGAGCCTGGACCTGTGCGAGGAGCTCGGTCTCGAACTGCCGGTGGTGCGCGATGCCGATTCGCCGGCATTGCGCGCAGCATTGCCGCCGTTCGTCGCATTGAGCAACCCGCTCGACCTGACCGCGCAGGGGCTGGTCGATCCGGACCTGTACCGGCGCACGCTGGCCGCGCTGCTCGGCGACGAACGCTTCTCGGCCGTGGTGATCGGCGTGATCCAGCGCGACGCCATCGAAGTGAAGATGCCGCCGATCCTCCAGGCGCTGCGCGAACATCCGGTGCGCAAGCCGGTGATCGTTGCCGGCCTCGACGAAGGCGCGGTGGTGCCGCAGCGGTTCATCGACGAGTTGCGCGCGCTGGGCACGCCGTATTTTCCTACCACCGAGCGTGTGCTGCGCGCGTTGCGCCGGCTGTCCGCGTTGTCCGAGCGCGACTTCAGCAAGGTCGAGGCGAACCAGGCCGCGCCGGATCTGTCGGCGGTCGCCGGCGTGGTGCCGGAATATCGTTCCAAGCAATTGCTGGCGAAGATCGGCGTGCCATTCCCGGCCGGTCGCATGGCGAAGACCCTGGAAGAGGCGGTCGCGATCGCCAGGGAGCTCGGCTACCCGGTCGCGCTGAAGGCGCAGTCGGCCGACCTGAGCCACAAGAGCGATGCCGGCGGTGTGGTGCTGGGGCTGGATTCAGCCGATTCGCTGGCCGCGGGCTGGAACCGGCTGGCCGCGAACATCGCCCGGCATCGTCCGGGTCTGGTGCTCGACGGGGTGCTGGTCGAAGCGATGGGCAAGCGCGGCCTGGAGCTGATCGTCGGCGCGCGCAACGATCCGCAGTGGGGGGCTGTGGTGCTGGTCGGCTTCGGCGGCGTGACGGCCGAAATCACCCGGGACGCGATCCTGTTGCCGCCGGATCTGCCGCCGGCGTCCATCATCCGCGAACTGGACCGGCTCAAGGGCTCGCCGCTGCTGCATGGCTACCGCGGTTCGCCAGCGCTGGATGTGCAGGCGCTGGCGCAGGTGGTCTCGAGGCTCGGCCTGCTGGTGCAGCAATCGCCGCGGATCAGGGAAATCGACCTGAACCCGGTGGTGCTGCATCCACGCGGTGAAGGTGTGGTGGCGCTGGATGCGTTGATGCTGCTGGACGATGGCGCGCCCTGAAAGGCGCGCCTACAGCTCCAACAGGTCGCGCAGGCCCCTTATGAGGGCCTTTTGCTCGGTGGCCGTGAACACCTGCTCGATCTCGTCTTCCAGTTTGGCGACGGCTTTTGCCGCCTGTTTCAGCAGCGCGCTGCCGTCCGCGGTGAGGTTGATGTGCTGGATGCGCCGGTCCTGGCGGCTGCGCACGCGCTTGAGCAGCTTGCGCTTGCTCAGCCGGTCGATGACCTGGACCAGGTTCGGCGGCGAGACGTCCAGCGCATCGCCGAGCTGGCGCAGGTTGATGCCGCGGTTGGCGTCGATCAATACGAGGATCGAATATTCGACTGCCTTCAGTTGCAGCGTGGCCATGCGGCGCGCGAACAGTTTGCGTATGTGCAGACTCGCGCGATTGATGCGGTAGCCCAGGTAGCGTTGCAGGCGGGACTGGTCGACCAGCACCTCCTGCTCTGTCGATGCGGGGATCTCGTCGGCTGCCAACCTGGTCTGACTCCTCTGTTCGGCTGAAGATGACCTCGATCGTCGTCGTGCGACTGAAGGCGATGGCGGCCAGCGAGGGGCCATTGTGGCATCAGTTGCGGCCGAGCCGATAGATGTCGGCCCTGAATTCGTGGGCCGTGACGCCATTTTGGCCGTCACGGCGCCCTGCGCCGCCGTTTACATATCTGCGTCATGCCGCGCGCCGCGCCCGGCGGCGCGCATCCACTGCCTGCGCCAGTGTCTCCAGCAGCGCGACGGAAGTATCCCAGTCGACGCAGCCGTCGGTGATGCTCTGGCCGTATTCCAGCGGCCGGCCGGGAATCTGGTCCTGGCGGCCGGCCTTCAGATGGCTCTCGATCATCACGCCGGCGATGCCACTGCCGCCGCCCGCGATCTGCCCCGCGATGTCCTCGATGACCCGCGACTGGTTCTCCGGCTTCTTGTTGCTGTTGCCATGGCTGGCGTCGACCATCACGCGCGGCGCGAGGCCGGCGCTGTGCAGCTGCCCGCACACGGCCCCGACGCTGGCTGCGTCGTAGTTCGGCGCCTTGCCGCCGCGCAGGATGACGTGGCAGTCGGCATTGCCGCGGGTGGCGGCGATGGCGCTGCGGCCTTCCTTGGTGACGGCGAGGAAATGATGCGGATGCGAGGCGGCGAGCACGGCGTCGATGGCAATGCGCGCATTGCCGTCGGTGCCGTTCTTGAAGCCCACCGGGCAGGACAGGCCGGAGGCCATCTCGCGGTGCACCTGGCTCTCCGTGGTGCGCGCGCCGATGGCGCCCCAGGCGACCAGGTCCGCGAGGTACTGCGGCGTGATGATGTCGAGGAATTCGCAGCCGGCCGGCAGGCCCAGCTGGTTCACGTCCAGCAGCAATTGCCGCGCCACGCGCAGCCCCTTGTTGATGTTGAAGCTGCCGTCGAGGTCCGGGTCGTTGATCAGTCCCTTCCAGCCGACCGTGGTGCGCGGCTTCTCGAAATACACCCGCATCACGATCTCGAGCTGGTCGTCGAAGCGCGGGAGCTGCCGCGCCAGCCGCTCGGCGTAGTCCATCGCGGCCACCGGGTCATGGATGGAGCAGGGGCCGATCACCACCGCCAGGCGGTCGTCCTCGCCGCGCAGGATGCGCGTCAGGCGAGCGCGGGTGTCCGCCACGGTGTCCGAGGCCGCGTCGCCCCGCGGACATTCGGTCAGCAGCTGCGCCGGCGAGGCCAGCTCCTGCATGGCCTGGATGCGCAGATCATCGGTGTTCGTGGTCACTGTCAATGCTCCTGAAGGCAAAAAAAAACCGCCAGATTTACTGGCGGTTTTCGTGGGTTCGGTTTTCGCTCTGGCTATTTCAGCGCGCGCCCAGTCCTTCCGCCGTGGTGGCTGGAAAATAAAAATAGAACCAGTAGGCGTATGCGCTCGACATGGAGTGCAGGTTTACCAGAGGGGCACGCCATCTGGCAAGCAGAACCGTCGCGGTCCCCGAAGATTCCCGGCGCCGGGGCATTCATCGGTGAGGCAGACGGCCCGTCGGTCTGTAGAATCCGTGCATGGGATTCATCGCCAACCTCGTGCCCCGTGAGGGCCGGTTCTTCGAATACTTCAACCAGCACGCCGGCTGCATCGCGGCCGCCAGCCACGAGCTCACGCTGTTGCTGAGCGAGTACGCCGACCCGGCCGGGCGCACGGCACGCATCGACCGCATCAACGAGCTGGAACACGAGGCCGACCGCATCACGCACGAAACGGCCACGCTGCTGCAGACCATTTTCGTCACCCCTCTGGACCGTGACGACATCCATCGCATCATCTCGCGCATGGACGATGTGCTCGACCTGATGCAGGACGCGGCCGAGTCGCTGTCGCTTTACGATGTGAAGCAGGTGACCAGCTACGCCGTGGAGCTGGCGACGCTGCTGCAGAACGGCTGCGAGCGGCTGCAGGCGGCGCTGGCGCTGCTCAGCAGCATGAAGAATGCGCCGGAGATCCTGCGGCTGTGCCGCGAGGTCGACACCATGGAGTCGCGCGCCGACCGCGTGATGCGCACCGCCATCTCGACGCTGTTCCGTGAGGAAGGGGACATCCGTCAGGTGATCAAGCTCAAGGCCATCTACGAGCTGCTGGAGACCGCTACCGACCGCTGCCAGGATGTCGCCGACGTTCTCGAAGGCGTGGTCCTGCAGAACGGCTGATGATGCATCTGGACGCCACCCTGGTGACGCTGGCGCTGCTGGTGCTGCTGGCGCTGGCCTTCGATTTCATGAACGGCTTCCACGATGCGGCGAACTCCATCGCCACCGTGGTTTCCACCCGTGTGCTCAAGCCCTACCAGGCGGTGGTGTGGGCGGCGTTCTTCAACTTCGTCGCCATCTACCTGTTCGAGCCGCGCGTGGCGGCCACGGTGGGCAAGGGCATCATCGATCCCGGGTTCGTCGACAACGCGGTGATCTTCGGCGCGCTGGTCGGCGCCATCGTCTGGAACGTGGCCACCTGGTATTTCGGCATCCCCTCCAGCTCCTCGCATGCGCTGATCGGCGGCATGATCGGCGCGGCCATGGCTAAGTCGGGCCTGGAGCCGTTGCTGGCGCCGGGCATCATCCGCACCACGATCTTCATCTTCGTGTCGCCGGCGCTGGGCCTGCTCATAGGCGGCGCGGTGATGCTGGGGATCAGCTGGCTGTGTTTCCGCATCGCGCCGGCGCGGCTGGACCGCTGGTTCCGGCGCGCGCAGCTCGTCACCAGCGCCCTTTACAGCATTGGCCACGGCAGCAACGATGCGCAGAAGACCATGGGCATCATCTGGCTGCTGCTGATGTCGCATGGCCTCGCGACACCCGGCCACCTGCCCGAGTGGGTGATCGTGAGCTGCTACGTGGCGATCGCCATCGGCACGCTGTGCGGCGGCTGGCGCATCATCCGCACCATGGGGCAGAAGCTCACCAAGCTCACGCCGGCCAGCGGCTCGGCGGCTTCGGCCGGCGGCGCCATCACGCTGTTCATCGCCTCGCATTCGGGCATTCCGGTGTCCACCACGCACACGATCACCGGCGCCATCCTCGGCGCGGGCTCGGTGCAGAACCCTTCGCGCGTGCGCTGGGGCCTGGCCACCAACCTGGTCTATGCCTGGCTGCTGACCATTCCGGCCTCGGCGCTGGTGGCGGCGGGCGCGTGGTGGGTGGGGACGTACTTCGTCCACTGACCGCTTCCGGGTCTGGCGCGAATGCAGCGCGCAATCTGGGCTATGCTCTGCGGATAACAACGGAGAGCAGGCATGCGACCAGAAACCATTGCCGTCCACGGCGGCTACAGCCCCGACCCGACCACCCGTGCCGCGGCGGTGCCGATCTACCAGACCACCTCGTACACCTTCGACAGCGCGCAGCATGGCGCGGACCTGTTCGACCTGAAGGTGCAGGGCAACATCTACACCCGCATCATGAACCCCACCACCGACGTGGTGGAGAAGCGCGTGGCGGCGCTCGAGGGTGGAGTGGGCGCGCTGGCGCTGTCTGCCGGCAGCACGGCGATCACCTACGCCATCATGACCATCGCCGAGCAGGGCGACAACATCGTCACCTCCAGCGCGCTGTATGGCGGCACCTACAATCTCTTCGCGCACACGTTGCCGCAGTTCGGCATTGAGGTGCGTTTCGCCGACCACAGCGATCCGGCCAGCTTCGCGCGCCTGATCGACAAGCGCACCAAGGCGGTGTTCTGCGAATCCATCGGCAATCCGCTGGGCAATGTCACCGACATCGGCGCGCTGGCCGATGTGGCGCACAGCCATGGCGTGCCGCTGATCGTCGACAACACCGTGCCGTCGCCGTACCTGTGTCGGCCCATCGACTTCGGCGCCGACATCGTGGTGCATGCGCTGACCAAATATCTGGGCGGCCATGGCAACAGCATGGGCGGCGCCATCGTCGACAGCGGCCGCTTCCCCTGGGCCGAGCATCGCGAGAAGTTCCGCCGCCTCAATGAGCCGGATGTGTCCTACCACGGCGTGGTCTACACCGAGGCGCTGGGAGAGGCCGCCTACATCGGCCGTGCCCGCGTGGTGCCGCTGCGCAATACCGGCGGCGCGATCTCGCCGTTCAATTCCTTCCTGATCCTGCAGGGCATCGAGACGCTGCCGCTGCGCATGGACCGCGTCTGCGACAACGCGCTTGGCATCGCGACCTACCTCTCGGAGCACCCCAAGGTGAGCTGGGTGCGCTACGCCGGCCTGCCTTCACATCCCGAGCATGCGCTGTGCCGCAAGTACATGGGCGGCCGCGCCTCGGGCATCCTCTCCTTCGGCGTGAAGGGCGGGCGTGCGGCGGGCGAGCGCTTCCTCGATGGGTTGAAGCTGATCTACCGCCTGGTGAACATCGGCGATACGCGCACGCTGGCGACGCACCCGGCATCGACCACGCACCGCCAGCTCTCCGCCGACGAGATGGCCAGGGCCGGCGTGACCGAGGACATGGTGCGCCTGTCCATCGGCATCGAGCACATCGAGGATCTGAAGGCGGATCTGGATCAGGCGCTGGCCGCGACCTGAGGTTCGGGCAGCACCGGCGGCAGGGGCACTTCGAGCACGGCGCAGATGGTGCGCAGCAGCTCGGCCTCCGCCGGCGCCAGCATGGCGTCGTGCGCGATGGTGCGCACCAGCCCTTCGACCAGCAGCTGCTTGGCGGCAGGCCGCAGCGTGGCGAGCTTCGCCAGCGCGTCGTCCAGCAGCTGTGGCCAGGATTCGAGCACGGCATAGGCCGGGCGGTGCCGCGGCAGCAGCGGCGCGAGTCCGGCCTCGTAGGCGCGGCGTGCGTCGTCGGCGCCACGGCTGCCGTGGGCGGCGAGCACCGCGAACACGATGCCCAGCTGCGGCTCCATGTCGGTCAGCGCGGCGCGGCCATGAGGGTCGCGCGGCGCCAGCTGCGCGCTGAGCACGCGCGTCACCAGCGTCTCCATCGCGTAGTCGGACACTGACAACTCGCCATCCACCCGCATCAGCTCGCGCAACAGCTCGCGCAATGTCAGTCGCTCGGCGGCGGGCAGGGTCTGCAGGCTGGGCAGCAGCTGCAGCACCGCGGGCAGGCGCAGCAGCGGCGGCAGGGTCAGCGCTGCGGGCAGCGCGGCCTCGATGGCCGCCAGCGCGCCGGCATCGAGCTTGCCCGCGGCCATCTCCAGCTGGCGATCGCGAAGCCCGGGATCCGAGGCCAGCACCAGCGCCAGCAGCGCCGCGCGTGCCTGCTCGGGCTCGGCGGCGCTGCCGCGCAGCGGCGCAGGCAAGGCGCGCCGCAGGGCGACGGCATGATCCAGGTGCCTGGGCTGCGGGTCGCCGGCGGTGGCGGCGATCAATGCGGCGGCGGCGGGCACCGCCACACTGGCCGGTGGGCGGTGCGTCGCGGTCGGCGGCGCATCGCGGCCGATCCGCTCCTGCTCCCATTGCTTTTGTACGCGGCGCTTGCGCGCGGCAAGCTCCGCCTCGTTGATGTGTGGGTCCAGCGCCCTCAGGCGCGCGAGCAGCGGTGGATGCGTGGCGAGCATGCGGCGGCCGCCCTGCGCGAACAGCATGTGCGCCACCTGCTCCATGCTGCTGCTGGCGAAGCGCCGGTTCTCGCCCATGGCAGCCACGCGGATCAGCGCTTCCTTCAGCCCTTCCGGGTTGCGCGTGAACTGCACCGCCGAAGCGTCGGCGAGGCCCTCGCGCTTGCGCGAGATCCAGGCCTGCAACAGCCGGCCGCCCCACCAGCCGATCTGGCCGACGGTGGCGACCAGCGCGCCCAGCACGAAGGCGGGCACCGCGGCGCGGTCGGCATGGCGCGCCAGACGCAGCAGCGTGCGGCCGGACAGCGCCACGGCCATCAAGCCGAAGATCAGCCCCATCAGCCGTATCGACAGGCGCATGTCGCCGTTGAGGATGTGGCTGAATTCATGCGCGACCACGCCCTGCAGCTGCTCGCGGTTCAGCCGCAGCAGCGCGCCGCGGGTGACGGCGATGGCGGCATTGGCCGGCGTGTGTCCGGCGGCGAAGGCATTGATGCCTTCTTCGTTCTCGAGCACGTAGACCTCGGGCGCGGGCACTCCCGAGGCCAGCGCCATCTCGTCGACCACGTTGTGCAGCATGCGGCGCTGCGCATCCTGGGTGCCGCGGTCCACGCGCACGCCGCCCACGCTGCGCGCCACATAACCACCGCCGGAGCGCAGCTGCAGCATGCGGTAGAGGCTGGCGACGCCGATGAAGCCGCCGACCAGGAGCGTCGTCAGCAGCACGCGGCCGGGGTGCTGCATGGCCCATTGCATCAGCGGCACTTCCAGGTGCACCACGCCGTCGACATCCGGCGTGAAGATGCGCAGCAGGAACAGCACGATAACGTTCAGCGCCAGCACCACGGCGGCCACGCACAGCGTGAACGCCAGCGTGAGCAGCCGTGACTGTTGCCGCGCGCTGGCCTGGGCGGCGAAGAAGTCCATGCCTGTGCCCGAAGTTCCGCGCCGCGCGCTCTTCAGCCGAAGCTGACCTTCGGCGCCTCACGCCTTTCCGGCGCCGGCGCGTCGAGCATCTTCGCCGGTTCGAAGCGGAAGAAGCCGGCGATGACCGAATTGGGGAAGGTCTCGCGCGCGTTGTTGTAGCCCATCACGGCATCGTTGAAGGCCTGGCGCGCGAAGGAGACACGGTTCTCCGTCGAGGTGAGCTCTTCGGAGAGCTGCATCATGTTGGCGCTGGCCTTGAGGTCGGGGTAGGCCTCCATCACCGCGAACAGGCGACCCAGCGCGCCGCCCAGGCCGGCTTCCGCGCCCGACAGCTGCGTGAGGGCGGCGGAGCTGCCCGGATCGGCCGCGGCGGCCTTGAGACCGGCGAGCGCGGTGTTGCGCGCGCTGATCACCGCTTCGAGGGTCTCGCGCTCGTGCTTGAGGTAACCCTTGGCGGTTTCGACCAGGTTGGGGATCAGGTCGTAGCGGCGGGTCAGCTGCACGTCGATCTGCGCGAAGGCATTCCTGAAGCCATTGCGGGCCGTGACCAGGCGGTTGTAGATGCCCACGCCCCACACGACGAGGATCACGAGCAGGACCAGGATTACGAGCAGACCCATTGCGCACTCCCTTTGCCGGCCGATGGTGCCGGCGCCAGCGCTATGTACCACGAAATGCCTGCCATCCAGAGAGACTGGCGTCATGGAACCCCCGCCGCAGGGCCTATACTGCGCGGCCATGGCGACTCCCGACGCGAATCGTGATTCCGACCCTGGCCTCGGTGGTTTCTTCCACATCCTCGGCCGGCGGCATTTCAGTCCCTTCAAGACCTATGTGAACCGTGCCCACCACACGGTGGTGGTGCTCAATCCCAAGGTGGGCACCAAGAGCTTCCGCCAGGCGCTCACCGATGGCATGCGCGAGATCCGGGGCGTCACCGATCCGTCCGAAGGCCGCTACCGCCTGCTGAAGAAGGCGCGCGAGTTCCAGTTCGCGCCCATCCGCGATTATGTGGATGCCTTCGCGCATCCGGGGCAGTACCAGTTCTTCTGCTTCGTCCGCAATCCGTATGCGCGGCTGCGCTCGGCCTGGCAGAACAAGTTTGCCTATGGCCACACCCAGGGTTATTCACGCAGCATCCGCCGCAAGGAGCTGGGGCGGTTGCGCCGTTTCGCGCGGGGGGTGCAGTTGCCCGGCGCGCGCGATGGCGAGGCCATTCCCTTCACTACCTTCCTCGCCTATGTGGAGAGCCAGCCTGCCGGGCAGCGCGATCACCACTGGGATGACCAGTACCACGTGCTGCTCATGGACGACATCCGCTATGAGCGCTTCTTTCGCATGGAAGGGGAGTTCACCGCTGGCCTGCGGCAGATCTTCGATCGCATCGATCTGGTGGGGCCGGCGATGGAAGGGATTCTCGGCACGCAGAAGAACCGCAGCCCGAAGGACGAGGCGCCGGTGTTCACTGCCGAGCTTGCCGCGCGCGTGCAGCAGCTCTATGCGCGCGACTTCGCGACCTTCGGCTACGACCTGGATTCCTGGCGCGGGCTCTGAAGCCCGCCGCGCAATATCGCCATCTGGTGCAGCGTGAGGGCGGGCGCGCCGCCGAGGCTGCGATCGAGACCGAGCTGCGTTGCGAACGCATCACGCGCCACGTAGGCGAATGCGCACAGTGACAGCAGCGACAGCACTGCATTCTCCACCCGCAGGTCGCGTCGCACCGCGCCGGTCTGCTGCGCGGCTGCGACCAGCTGGCCCAGAAGCTCCACGATGGGCGCCAGTGCGTCCGCGGGATGGCCCGGCTCATCCTCGCGCCCCTTCGGCGTGTGCAGGAAAAGCATCGGCGCGAACCAGGGATTGCGCGCCGCCACACCATGGAAATTCTGGATGAAGGCCGCGATGCCGCTGCCCGGATCGTTGCGGCGCTCCTGCATGGAGCGGCACAGCGCGCGCGACAGGGGCAGCAGGCGCTCGTTGCGCACGGCCTCGATGAGGCCGCGGCGATCCACGAAGTAGTAATTGGCGAGCGAGGGGCTCACGCCCGCGCGCCGCGCCACTTCGCGCAGGGTGAGGGATTCGGCTCCCACCGCGACCAGCTGGATGCAGGCTGCCTCCAGCAGTTTTTCGCGCTGGCTGACCTCGTTCTCGACCGGTCGGCCGGGTCGACGTGACGCTTTTCTGGAGGTGGTTCGACGAGTATATCGAGGCATGTTCTTCAAATGAATTGAACGATCAAATAATTATATGATAACTCCAATATTCAAGAGTGACTGTGATGAGATATATTTTTATATATGAAAATCATTGGGTTACAAGCCGTCTTATGACAGCCTCTGCATGGCAGCTGGAACTGCTTCGCAGAGTTGACCGATTTTCCATGCACTGAAGCGGCGTTCAGTTAATATGCGGCCTCGGGTCTGGCGGCGTTCACCGCAACCGGTACCCGATGAACGTGGAACAAGACCCCCCGTTTCCACGCTACATTTTAGCCCCACCTCTGGTGGGGCTTTTTTTTGCCTCGTCAAGGACCGCCATGTCAGTGTTTGACCAGTAGGCAGAGTCCGGATGACCATGAGCAATCATGCGCATCGCCGTCCCCAGGGAAATCAAGAATCGCGAATACCGTGTTGCACTGACTCCTTCCGGAGTGCACGAACTGACGGCCGCGGGCCATGAAGTGGAGGTCGAGAGCGCAGCCGGAGCAGGCTCGGGGTTCACCGATGCCGAATACAGCACGGCCGGGGCGCGCATCGTCGACGATGCCGCTGCCCTGTTCGCGGGCGCGCAGCTCATCGTCAAGGTGAAGGAGCCGCTGCCGCAGGAATATGCGCGGCTGAAGCGCGGCCAGACATTGTTCACCTATCTGCATCTTGCGGCCGATCGCACCCAGGCTGAAGGCCTGATGGCGTCCGGTGTCGCGGCAATCGCCTACGAGACCATCACCGCCGCGGATGGAACGTTGCCCCTGCTGGCGCCCATGAGCGAGATCGCGGGACGCATGTCGGTGCAGGTTGCCGCGTGGTGCCTGCAGAAGGCGCAGGGTGGTTCCGGCTTGCTGCTGGGCGGTGTGCCCGGCGTGGCGCCGGCGCGCGTGGTGGTGCTGGGCGGCGGCGTGGCCGGCACGCATGCGGCGCAGATGGCGCTGGGCGCCGGCGCCGATGTGACGGTGGTCGATCGCTCGCTGCCGCGC
>CAUJIK010000105.1 GCA_963205255.1 Pseudomonadota bacterium | reverse complement strand
TTCGACGAGACGGCCTTCCTCGCCAAAGTGAAGCACAGCGTCGACACCCGGGGCTATTGCGTCATCGTGGTCTCCGAAGGCGTCAAGGGCCCGGACGGCAGGTTCCTCGCCGAGGCCGGCACGCGCGATGCCTTCGGCCATGCGCAGCTGGGCGGAGTGGGCCCGGTGATCGCGAACCTGGTGAAGGAAAAGCTCGGCTACAAATATCACTGGGCCGTGGCCGACTACCTGCAGCGCGCCGCCCGCCACATCGCCTCGAAAACCGACGTGGCGCAGGCCTATGCCGTGGGCAAGGCAGCGGTGGAATACGCGGTGAAGGGCATGAATGCCGTGATGCCGGCCATCATCCGCAAATCGTCGAAACCCTACCGCTGGGTCATCGAGCCCGCGCCGCTGGCGGCGATCGCCAATGTCGAGAAGAAGGTGCCGCGCGACTTCATCACCGCCGACGGCTTCGGCATCACGAGCGCCTGCCGGCGCTACCTCGCGCCGCTGATCGCGGGCGAGGACTACCCGCCCTACAAGGACGGGCTGCCGGACTATGTGCGCATCAAGGGCAAGGCCGTGCGGCGGCGCCTGAAAACGGCCTACAAGCTCTAGCCACAGGGCTTCGCAGGGCAGCAACGCCCAGGGCCCCACCCGCCCGGATGGGGTCTGATATATTTGACTGGATACACGGCGCGGTCGGGGGAGCAAGTACCGCCGCTGCGGACCAACAAGAACTGACGGAGATTCAGCATGCAATTGGGTACCTGGTTGTGGCTGGCGATCGGCGCCGGCATCGTGGCCGTGCTTTACGGCGCACTTTCGATGATGTCGATCCTCAAGCTCCCAGCCGGCAATGCGCGGATGCAGGAAATCGCGGCCGCGATCCAGGCCGGCGCCAAGGCCTATCTGAACCGGCAGTATTCGACCATCACCGTGGTCGGTGTGGTGCTGTTCGTGGTGCTGGGCTTCGCGCTGAACTGGGAGACCGCGGGCGGCTTCGCCGTCGGCGCCATCCTCTCCGGCGTCGCGGGCTACGTGGGCATGAACATCTCGGTGCGCTCCAACGTGCGCACCGCCGAAGCGGCCAACAAGGGCCTCAATGCCGCGCTGCAGGTGGCCTTCAAGGGCGGCGCCATCACCGGCATGCTGGTGGTGGGCCTGGGGCTGATCGGCGTCGCGGGCTACTACCTCGCCCTCGGCGGGCTCAGCGACGATGCCGCCACGCGTGACCACGCGCTGCACGCACTGGTGGGCCTGGCCTTCGGCGGCTCGCTGATCTCCATCTTCGCGCGCCTCGGCGGCGGCATCTTCACCAAGGGCGCCGACGTGGGCGCGGACCTCGTGGGCAAGGTCGAAGCCGGCATCCCCGAGGATGATCCGCGCAACCCGGCCGTGATCGCCGACAACGTCGGCGACAACGTGGGCGACTGCGCCGGCATGGCCGCCGACCTGTTCGAGACCTACGCGGTGACGCTGGTGGCCACCATGCTGCTCGGCGGCCTGATGCTTTCCGGCGCCGGCCAGGCGGCCATCATCTATCCGCTGGCGCTGGGCGCGGCCTCGATCGTCTCCTCCATCATCGGCACCTTCTTCGTGAAGGCCAGCGATGGCGGCAAGATCATGAACGCGCTCTACAAGGGCGTGATCGTGTCGGGCGTGATCTCGGCGGTGGCGTTCTGGTTCATCACCAAGCAGATCTTTCCCGGCAATTTCGGCGCCATGTTCGGCTGCACGCTGATCGGCCTTGCGCTCACGGCGGCGATGATCGTGATCACCGAGTACTACACCGCCACGGAATATTCCCCGGTGCAGAAGGTGGCCGAAGCCTCGCAGACCGGCCATGCCACCAACATCATCTCGGGCCTTGGCGTGTCGATGAAGTCCACCGCGCTGCCCGTGATCGCGGTGTGCCTTGCAATCTGGGGTGCATACACGCTGGGTGAAAACGGCGCCGCCGGCCAGGGCCTGTATGGCATCGCCATCGCCGCCACCGCCATGCTGTCGCTCACCGGCATGATCGTGGCGCTGGACGCCTACGGCCCGATCACCGACAACGCCGGCGGCATCGCCGAGATGTCGGGCCTGGACAAGAAAGTGCGCGACATCACCGACCCGCTGGACGCGGTGGGCAACACCACCAAGGCCGTGACCAAGGGCTATGCCATCGGCTCGGCGGGTCTTGCGGCGCTGGTGCTGTTCGCCGACTACACCCACAACCTCGAAGCGGCCGGCAAGCTGGTGGAGTTCTCGCTGTCGGATCCGGCGGTGATCATCGGCCTCTTCATCGGCGGCCTGGTGCCTTATCTCTTCGGCGCCATGGCGATGGAAGCCGTGGGCCGCGCGGCAGGCTCGGTGGTCACCGAAGTGCGCCGCCAGTTCCGCGAGATCAAGGGAATCATGGAGGGCACGGCCAAACCGGACTACTCCAAGGCGGTGGACCTGCTGACCAAGGCCGCGATCAAGGAAATGATCGTGCCCTCGCTGCTGCCCATCCTGGTGCCGGTCGTCGTCGCCTTCGGCATGAACGCGCTGATGGGTCCGGGCGCCGGCATCCGCGCGCTGGGCGGCCTCTTGATCGGCACCATTGTCACCGGCCTGTTCGTCGCGATCTCGATGTGCACCGGCGGCGGCGCCTGGGACAACGCCAAGAAGTACATCGAGGAAGGCCACTTCGGCGGCAAGGGCTCGGAGAGCCACAAGGCCGCGGTGACCGGCGACACGGTTGGCGACCCCTACAAGGACACCGCCGGCCCCGCCATCAATCCGCTGATCAAGATCATCAACATCGTGGCGCTGCTGCTGGTGCCGCTGCTGTAAGAGCGCATGACGCTGCCGCCGCCCCCTTTTGCCGGGGCGCGCGGCAGCGGCCTGCGGCGGGACATTGATCCTCCCGCCACTTCCGTCATAGGCTTGCGCGCGTGCTGACCCGCCGCCTCAAGCGCCTCACCATCGCATTGCTGCTGCCGCTGCTCGCGCTGCGGGGCATGCTGCCGGCCGGCTACATGCCGGTGGCCGAGCAGGGCGAGCTGCGCATCGTGATGTGCAGCGCCGGCCTTGCGGCGTGGGAGACGCAGCCTGAGGACGGCGCGGGGCGGCAGCTGCCCCCGAATGCGGGCCAGTGCGCTTTCGCGCAATCCGCCGCCGCGCCACCGGTCATTGCATTGCAGCCGGTCGCCGCGCCCTCGCTCATCACATTTGCCGCCACGCCCAGAGCCATTTTCGTTGCGCCCTGGGTTCCAGCCCACACGCCTCCCGCCCGCGGCCCTCCCGCCCTCTCCTGAAGAAGCCCTGACCCGATCCCGCGCGCCCACCGCGAAGGTGGTCGCGCCCTCGTGCTTTTTCCGGAGTACTCATGAACATCCGTATTTCTGCGGCGCGCAGCGTCGCGCTGATCCTTGCCCTTGTCCCCGCAACCCTCGTCCGCGCTGCCGACGCCAGTGAGGAACCGTGCAGCGAAGAGCCGCGCGAAGTGATGGTCACCGCCCCGCGCATGTCTTCGCCGCTCACTGTGCTCACCGACCCGCGGCTGCCGCGCCAGCCCCTGCCCGCCCACGATGGCGCCGACATGCTCAAGGCCATTCCCGGCTTCAGCGTGATCCGCAAAGGCGGCACCGACGGCGATCCCCTGTTCCGCGGCATGGCGGCCTCGCGCGTGAATGTGCTGCTCGACGGCGAGAGCGTGCTGGGCGGCTGTGGCATGCGCATGGACCCGCCCACGGCCTACATTTACCCCGAAGCGTTCGACCAGGTCGTGATCGTGAAAGGGCCGCAGACCGTGCTGAATGGTCCCGGCAATTCCGCCGCCACAGTGCGCTTCGAGTCGAAGCCGCCAGCCTTCGATGGCCGGCACTGGCAGGCCTATGGCAGCGCTCTGGCCGCATCCGCGCAGCGCCGTGACCTGGTGGCGGACCTCGCGGCCGGCAACACGCGGGCCTATGCGCGCCTCAATGCCACACGGGCGCAGATGGACGACTACCGTGACGGCGCCGGCAATGCCGTCCACGGAGCCTACGAACGCTGGAGCTCAAAGCTGGCACTGGGCTTAAGACCGGGAGAGGCGAGCCTGGTGGAACTCACCGGCGCGGCGAGCGACGGTCATGCCGCCTACGCCGACCGCATGATGGATGGCGCCAGGTTCGCGCGCCGCAATCTCGGGCTGCGCATGCAGCACGACTTTGCCGGCACGGTACTGCGCCGCGTCGAAGCACAGGCCTATCTCAGCGACGTCGACCATGTGATGGACAACTACAGCCTGCGGGCTTTCGAGCCATCGGCGATGATGCCGGCCCCTTCAGCCAGCAATCCCGACCGCCGCACCTCTGGCGCGCGCCTGGCCGTGGACGTAGCCGCGCCACTGGGCATCACCGCCACCGTCGGCCTGGACCATCAGGCGAACCGCCATCGTGAACGCTCGACCATGAACCAGACCACGATGCCCTTCGAGTCCATGACGCGCACGCCGGATGCGCGCTTCAGCAACGTCGGAGTGTTCGGCGAGATGACGCTGCCCGCGGGCGCGGCCTCGCGCCTGATCGCCGGCATGCGCGCCGACCGCTGGCAGGCGCTCGACCAGCGCGCCAGCGTGCGCCTGGGAATGATGGGCAGCGCGCCCAACCCCACAGCGGGCCTGCGGCGCGCAACCACGCTGCCCGGTGGCTTTGTCCGCTATGAGCACGACCTTGCGGCGCACGGCACCACGCTCTACGCCGGCGTTGGGCATGTGGAACGTTTCCCCGACTACTGGGAACTGGTGGGCACCGGCCGCGAGGCAACGGACTCCGCGAGCGCCTTCCTCACGCGGCCCGAGCGCACCACACAACTGGACATCGGCGCCGTGCATCGCGCCGGCAACAGGGAGCTGTCGCTGTCCGCCTTCGCCAGCCGCATCGACGATTACATCCTGATCGAATCCGCCTACGCCAAGGGCATGCGCACAGTCAGCGTGTCGCGCAATGTGGATGGGCGCACCTGGGGCGCGGAAGCCGATGCCGCCTGGTCGATCACGCCGGCTCTGAAGCTCACCGGCACACTGGCTTTCACGCACGGCACCAACCGCACCGATGAGCGGCCGCTGGCGCAGATGCCGCCGCTGGAACTGCGCGGCGGCGCCGAGTTCACACGCGGCGCCTGGCACGCGGGAGTGCTGGCGCGGGTGGTGGCGAAGCAGGACCGCGTTGCCGTGGATCAGGGCAATGTGGTCGGCCAGGATCTGGGCGCGACGTCGGGCTTCGCCGTGTTCTCGGCCAATGCCGCGTGGCGTTCACGCGGCGGCGTGCTGGTCTCGGCCGGCATCGACAACCTGTTCGATCGCGAATACGCCGAGCACCTGAGCCGCGGCGGCGCGATGCTTGCCGGCTATGCGCAGACCACGCGCGTGAACGAACCGGGGCGCACCGCGTGGCTCAAGGTCAGCGCGGACCTGCGCTGAAAACCACGGCCGCGCGCATCCCGCGCGCGGCCGAACCCATTCAGGTACCGCCGCCTCAGTGAACAGGCCGCGAGGCTTCATTCAGTATTCAGGCACGTACGTGTAAATTCATCCGCAGACAGCCAGGGAGAAATGAACGTGTATTTTCTGGTAACGACCGGCATGGTGGTTCTGGGCATCTGGATGTTCATCAGCGCCAGCCGCATCCGCAAGGAACTGGCACGCTACGAGTTCGAGCACCGCAACGAGGCCGGCGCCGTCCGCTTCAAGTCATTCGGGGACTCGGAGCGGCATCGCAAACGTGAAGGGAAGATGGGAGTGCTGGTGACTTTCGCAGTGCTGCTGGTGCTGGTCGGCGGACTGGGCCTGCTGGCCGGCCTGCTGCTCCCGCGGTTTCTCGTATAAGGAACGCGTCAGGCGGCGAGCTTGAGCGGCATCGGCCGCGCGATGGCATAACCCTGCAGGTAATCCACGCCGATGCTGCGGGCCGCATCGATGCCCGCGGCGTCTTCGACCTGCTCGGCGATCACCTTGAAGTTCAGCGAGCGCGCCAGACGGATGGTGGCCGTCACCATGGCCTGGTTGACGCTGTCGCGCGCCAGGTTGCGCATGAACGCGCCGTCGATCTTCAGGTAGTCCATCGGCAGGCTCTTGAGGCTGGAGAACGAGCCCAGGCTGCGGCCGAAATCATCGAGCGCGAACTGGCTGCCCATGCCGTGCAGCACACCGACGAAGCGCCGCGCGGCTTCGAGATTGGCCGCCACCGCGCTCTCGGCGATCTCGAAGCACACCTGCCCCGGATCGGCGCCGCTCTGGTCGAAGCAGTCGACCACGAAGTCGAGGAACTGCGCGTCGGCCACCGTCTGGCCGGAGAGGTTGATGGCAAGGCTGCGATTGGGCGGCAGGTCGATGGCGCCGCGGCCCAACCCGGTCAGCGTGGTCTGCACCACCCAGCGGTCGACCAGCCCCATCAGGCGGTAGCGCTCGGCGGCGCGCACCAGATCCATGGGCGAGAGATCCTCGCCGCGCTCGTCCGCGAGGCGCACCAGCACCTCCATGGCCGGACCATGCCCGTTGGCATCGTGCGCCGGCACGATGGGCTGGTAGTAGAGCCGGAATTTGTTGTCGCGCAGCGCGGCCTGCAGGATACGCAGCCAGTGGATCTCGCCGCTGTGGCGCGCCAGCACTTCATCGCGTGCGGAATAAACCGCCACGCCGCCAACGTTGCCACCCTGCTTCTTCGCCACATAGCAGGCCGAGTCGGCGGCGGCCAGCGCCTCTTCGAGGGAACCGCTGTCGCGCGCCAGCTCCACAATGCCGATGCTCGCGCCCACCGCATGGATGCGGTCCTTCCACACGAAGCGGTGTTCGCCGATGGCGCGCACCAGGTCATCGGCGATCTGCCGCCCCTTCTTGAGCGGGCAGCCCACCAGCAGCAGCGCGAATTCATCGCCACCCAGCCGCGCCACGGTGTCCGAATCGCGCACCGCCTCGCGCATCAGCTTGGCCACCTCGCGCAGCATGGCATCGCCGGCCTGATGGCCGCTGCTGTCGTTGACGGCCTTGAACTGGTCCAGGTCCACGTAGCACAGCACATGCGTCTGGTCGCCGCGGCGCGCCGTTTCCAGCGACTCGGCCAGGCGGCGCTCGAAATCGCGCCGGTTCACCAGGCCCGTCAGCGCATCGTGCGTGGCCTGATAGCTCATCTGCCGCGCCATGCCGCGCAGCTCGGTCACGTCGTGCAGCATCACCACCGCGCCGACGATTTCGTTGGCCGCATTGTCGCGGCTGCGCAAGGGCGAGGCCGTGAGCTCCACCGAATGCTCCGCGCCCGCGTTCTGCTCCAGCAGCACCGCGCGCCGGCCCAGGCCCACCGTCGCCACGCCGTGCAGCGCCTGCTGCACCGGATCGGTGATGAAGCGGCGATCGGATTCATCCACCAGCGTGATGACCTCTTCCAGCGTGCGCCCCGGAAGCTTCGGTGCATCGGCGCCGAGCAGGCGGGCCGCCGCCGGATTGGCATAGTCGATGAGCCCCGCGCTGTCGACAGTCAGCAGCGCCTCGCCCAGCGAATCCAGCGCCTGCCGCGCGCGCGCGCGCGGCGCGGCATTGCCCGCCATCATCGTGGTCAGCGACGGCACGGTCTGCGTCGGGATCACCTCCACGCCGTTGACCAGCAGCGCCTGCGAACCCTCGAAAATGGTCGGCGACAACGACAGTTCGAGCCGGGTGAGCTGGCCCTGCATGCCGATGAGATCCACTTCGAAGCGCATCCGCGCCTCTTCGCCCGCCAGCGCCCGGCGCAGGTTGTTCGACACCAGCTCGGCTTCATCCGGCGGCACCAGATCCGGCAGGCGTCGCCCCACCACCTCGCTGCGCTCCACTCCCAGCAATTCGGCGAACTGCGGATTGGCGTAGAGGATGCTGTCCCCATGCACCAGCACGCACTCGTGCATGCGGTCGCCCAGCGCCGTGAACAGGTTGCCGTCGGGCTGCGCGGGGGGCTCCACCAGATTCTTGCGCGCCAGCAGGTGGTTCACCGCCGTGGTGAGCGCGGCCAGCTCCGGGTGATCGGTGGTGAAATCCAGACGCCGGTCCAGCCGCCCGCCGATGGAGACCGACTGGATTTCCTTCGAGAGGCGCGTCAGCGCCCTGAGTTCGCGACGCTGCATGAGGTTCAGCAGCAACAACAGCAAGGCTGCGAGCGCGAACAGCAGGCCCAGGAGACCGGCAACTGACATTTAATCCTTGGGGTGATCCAAATGCGTGGAACTGTGTCGGAGAATAGCCTAGTCGCCTTTTGGCGACGGCGCTGTTCGACATAAGCCGCCATCCTATGTCGCCGAAGCGCCACCGTCAGCTTCCTGATATCCTTGGCAGCGAAGATCAAAACCCTTAACGTGCCGGATTACCCCCTGCACGCCGGAATTAAGTCCAATGACCGATACGCTCGCCACCGCCCGCCAGCAGATGACCTACCAGCAGATGCGCGCCGCCTCGGTGCTCACCGACGTGGAGCTGGGCGTCCTCAGCCGCCTGCATCGCGAGCAGTTCACGCCCGAGGCCTGGCGCCCGCTGGCCTATGCGGACATCGCCGTGCCGCTGGCGCACGGCCAGCACATGCTGCCTCCCACGCTGGTGGGCCGCATCATCGATGCGGTGGACCCGCGGCCGGGCGAACGCGTGCTGGAGATCGGCACCGGCTCGGGCTATCTGTCGGCCTGCCTCGCCCTGCTCACCGCCTCGGTGCAGAGCATCGAGATCCATGATGATCTGGCCGCCGCCGCGCGCAGCCACCTGCGCGCGGCCGGCATCGGCAATGTCGAAATCGAAAACACCGATGCTTTCGCGCTCGCCGCCGGCACGCAGGCCTTCGACATCGTGGTGCTCACCGGCTCGCTGCCGGTCTATGACGCGCGCTTCGAAGCCCATCTGAAGCCCGGCGGCCGGCTGTTCGCCATCGTCGGTGACGCGCCTGTAATGGAAGCGCGGCTGGTGCGACTGAGCCCACAGGCGGAACGGCAGGAGATCAGCCTGTTCGAGACCGCCTGCGACCCCCTGATCAATGCTCCGCGGGTGGCGCGTTTCGAGTTCTGAAAACGCCACCTGCCGGGAACTTGTGCTGTATCGCCGCACTCAGAATGCGGTTAACCCTCTTCCGGATGCCTGTATGACACGTCGTCTGCCTCTTGCCTGTATCGCACTTGCCGTCTCGAGCCTTGTCGGCGCCAACGCCTGGGCCGACGACCTGATCCAGGTCTACGAACAGGCCCTGACCAACGATCCGCAGATCCGCGAAGCCGACGCCACCCGCCGCGCCTCGCGCGAAGCCCGGCCGCAGGCGCTCGCCGCATTGCTGCCGCAGGCCAGCGGTACCGCCAGCCGCACCCGCGACTGGAGTTCGGGCACCGGCTTCAGCCAGTTCGTGTTCGGCAACAACCCGCCGCAGACCTCGCCCAGCGGCGGCAACTCGGTGAACAACACCGACACCTGGCGCCTGCAGATCCGCCAGAACCTGTTCAGCTACGCCAACTGGACCACACTGCGGGCCGCCAGCCACGTCGTGGCCCAGGCCGAATCCGATTACATCGTCGCCCAGCAGGGCCTCGCGCAGCGCGTGTCGCAGCAGTATTTCTCGACGCTGTCGGCCCAGGATGTGGTCGAGGCGCGGGAAGCCGCGCGTGACGCCATCGCGCGCCAGCTCGAACAGGCCGAGCGCCGCTTCGAGGTGGGCCTGATCGCCATCACCGACGTGCAGGAAGCGCGCGCCGCGCGCGATCTGGCCGCCGCGGACGTGATCGAAGCCAAGCGCGCGCTGGCCAGCTCCCAGGAGCAGCTGCGCGCCACCATCGGCATCAAGCCCGACGTGCTCAACAAGCCCGCCGACACCATGCCGCTGGTCACGCCGGAACCGGCCAGTGAAGACGACTGGGTGCGCGTCTCGATGGACCAAAATGCCGCGCTGACCTCCAGCCGCCTGGCCGCCGACATCGCGCGCGACGCCGTGCGCACCACCTTCGGCGGCCATCTGCCCACCGTGGATCTGGTGGCCGGCCGCAGCTACACCGATTCCGACGGCATGCGGGTGCTGCCCGACGGCCTCACGCAGACCAACAGCGCCTCTGAGGGCTATGGCAAGTCGCTGTCGCTGCAGTTCTCCGTGCCGCTGTTCAGCGGCGGCGCCACGCAGTCGCGCGTGCGCCAGAGCCAGTACCAGTGGATCGCCGCCAAGGAGCGCCTGGAGCGCACTTCGCGCAGCACCGAGCAGCAGGCGCGCGACGCCTACCTCGGCGTGGTGAGCGAGATCTCGCGCGTGCAGGCGCTGCGCCAGGCGCTGGAATCGAGCCAGACGGCGCTGCGCGCCACCGAGGCCGGCTACGAAGTGGGCACGCGCACCGCGGTGGATGTGCTGCAGGCCCAGCGCAACCTGGTGCAGGCCCGCACCAGCTATGCGCAGAGCCGCTATGCCTACATCAACAACCTCATCCAGCTGCGCCTGGCCGCCGGCGACCTGGATCGCAGCGTGCTCGAGGAAATCAACCGCTGGCTGACGGTGGAAGCGCCGACCTCGCCGCAGCCCTGAGCGGGAGCAACGGCTCGAGCGCCGCGAGCGTACGCGCCGCGGCGCCGCGGCTGGCATTCACCGCCGCCGCCGCGCGCTGCCCGCGAGAGTGCGCTTCGGCGGGCTGTGTCAGCGCATTCCACACCGCCTCGGTGAGCGTTGCCGGATCCTCGACCCTTTCCAGCGCCGCAGCCGCTTCCAGCAATTGCGCGGCCTGCGGCGCATTGAAGCTGTGCGGCCCGGTGAGCACTGCCTTGCCCAGCGCGGCCGGCTCCAAGAGATTATGCCCCCCCACCGGCACCAGGCTGCCGCCGACGAAGGCCACGTCGGCCGCGGCGTAGAAGGCCAGGAGCTCACCCAGGCCGTCCACCAGCAGCACATCGGCCATGGCGTCGGCATCGCCCTGCGAGCGGCGCTGGAAGCGCAGGTGCTCGCCCTGCAGCAGCCGCGCCACGGTCTCGAAACGTTCGGGATGACGCGGCGCCAGCACCAGCAATGGCGCCGGGTGTTGTTGCTGTGCCGCCCGGCGCACCAGCTCGCGCTGCGCCGCGAGGCAGATCTCCTCCTCCCCCTGATGCGTGCTGCCGGCCACCCACAGCGGCCGCGCGCGCGCGTACTGCTCGCGCAGCTGCCGGCCACGCTCATCCAGATCCGCGGGCAGCGCCAGATCGAACTTCACATTGCCGACGAGCTCGACGCAGGCGGGCGCCGCGCCCAGTTCCACGAAACGCCGGGCATCGGCGTCGCTCTGCGCGGCGATAAGCCGCACCTTCGTCAGCGTGCGCTCGATGAGCCGCCGTGCATGACGGCGATAGCGCTGCGTGGAGCGCTGCGACACGCGCGCGCTGACGATGGCCACCGGCACCTGCCGGGCCGCAAGCACGGCGATCAGATTGGGCCAGATCTCGGTCTCGAGGAAGATCACCGCGCAGGGCGCGTGATGACGCAGGAAACGCCGCGCGGCGCCGGGCAGATCGAAGGGCGCATAGCGCAGCTGCAAGGCGGGCGTCGGCGCGCGCAGCAGGTCGCCCAGCAGACGCTGCGCCGTCGCATGGCCGGTGGCGGTGGCGGTGGTGAGCAGCAGCGGCCTGCCAGGATCGCGCTGATGCAGCAGCCGCAGCAGCGGCGCGGCCGCCTGCACTTCACCCACCGACACACCATGCACCCAGATGGGCTGCATGCCCCCGGCGACCGGCGCGGCAGACGGCGCGAGCCACGCCAGCCGTTCGCGAAGGTTCACGCGGTACTGCGGACGGCGCAGGCCGCGCCACCACAACAACAGCAACACCGGGGGCAGCGCCAGACGCAGCAGCAGCGTGTACAGCGCGCGGGCGATCATCCGCCGCCCGTCTTCCAGATATCAGTCTGCCCGGCGCCGGTCTGGTAGGCCGCCAGCAGGCACTGCCACTGCGTCATGTCCACGCGCCGCACCGCTCGCGCGTCGTCGAGCTTTTCCAGCGAGCGCAGCAGCCGCGTGAGGTTCCCGTCGGCCCACAGCCCCGGCCGGCGGCGACGGGCACGGTCGAAATCGATGAGGAACACTTCGGACTCTCCGCGCAGCAGCACATTGTGCGCATTGAGATCCGGATGGCAGTAACCCTGGTCGTGGAAGCGGCGGATGCAGCGGCCGATGGCCGCCCAGGTGGCAAGGCCCAGCTCGCCGGCATCCAGACGCTGCGCCAGCGTCAGGGTATCGGGCAGCAGTTCGGTGATGAGGTCGCCCGTATAACCCGCCCCCGCGCGCTGATACCGGGCCGCCACCGCCACCGGCACGGGCAGCCCCGCGTTCTGCATGAGCATGGTCAGCCGCAGTTCGCGCAGCGGCCGCGTGGCGTTCTCGCCCAGCCACAGGTAACGGTCGGCGGAGAGCTTCGCGATGAGGCCGCCGCGCCGGTAGTGGCGCAGCGCATAGCGGCGCCCCTCGTGCTCGAAGAACTGCGTGGCGCCGCGACCGCGCGCGCTGCCCAGCAGCGCGCCCTGCGCGACCCAGTAGCGTGGCTCGAACCACGCGACCGGAACCTCGAAGCCGCAGGCGGCGTTGGTGAAGATCGCGCCCTCGCCCGCAGGCCCGCTGGTCGCCAGGCGCCTGAGGGTCAGTGGCTGGGTCACCGCCGCAGCGTGTACTCGGCGCCGCAGTACGGGCACTTGGCGCTGCCGGTCTCCTCGATGGGCAGAAAGACGCGCGGGTGCGAATTCCACAGCACCATATCGGGCATGGGACAGCTCAGCGGCAGGTCGGATGGCTCGACCTGGTAGTGCTGGGAGGCGTTGGCGGGCAGGAGGGGTGCGGCGGACATGGCGGGCATTATAGGCCGCCCATGGTCTGGCGCCAGATCGCCGCCACCTGCTCGCGCTCGGCGGTGAAGCTCGCGGCCGGAACGATGTTCTCCTGGCCTTCCAGCGACAGGTGGTGCCCGTGCTGCCGGTAGCGCTGGTAGGCCGCCACCAGCACATCGACCGTGTGCTGGGGCACGAAATCCGCCGACGCGGCCGACTCCAGCTGCCGGATGGTGTCGGGGTAGTACGCCACCGGCGGCGCCTCGTCCGCCCAGCGCAGCGCCCAGTACTGGGCGAGGAACTCGATGTCGGCGATGCCGCCGCGATCCTGCTTCATGTCGAACTGCCCCGCCTTCGAGGCCGACAGCTCGCGCCGCATGCGCTCGCGCATCTGCACCACATCCTCCTGCAGCCGGTCGCGGCGCACCGCCTTGCGCAGCACCTCCATGCGCGTCTCGCCGATGCGCGCCATCAGCTCGCGGTCGCCGGCCGCCGGCCGCGCATGCAGCAACGCCTGGTGCTCCCAGGTCCATGCCTCCTCGAACTGGTAGCGGCGGAAGGCCTCGATGCTGGTGACCATGAGGCCGCCCTTGCCCGAAGGGCGCAGGCGCACATCCACCTCGTAAAGCCTTCCGGCCGCCGAGTGCATGGTCAGCAGGTGCAGCACCCGCTGGCCGAAGCGCAGGAAGAAGATCTGGTTGTCCACCGGCGAGGCGCGATCGGTCTCCTGCTGCTCGCCGACCGAGTCGTGCAGGAATACGATGTCCAGGTCCGATCCATAGCCCAGCTCGTAGCCGGCAAGCTTGCCGTAGGCCAGCGCGGCCACGCGCACCGCGCGCCGCGCACCATCGGGTTGCACACAGGTGGGAGAGCCGTACTGCGCGCTGATCTGGCGCCAGGCCGCCTCCAGCGTGTGCTGTACGATGACCTCGGCGATCTCGGTGAGCCGGTCGCTGACCTGCATCAGCGGCAGATGGCCGATGAGGTCAGCCATCGCGACGCGGAACACCGCCGCCTGCTTGAAGCGGCACAGGATCTCCACTTCGCGTTCCGGATCATCCGGCTGCACATCGGCCAGCCGCACCACCAGCTCCCGTTCCAGGGCCGGGCGCGCAGGCAGCGACTGCAACCAGCCTCCGCCCAGCAGCTCATCCAGCAGCCCCGGATTGCGCACCAGTTGCGCTGCAAGGAATTCGCCCGAAGCACACACCGCGAACAGGCGCTCGCGCGCGGCGCGGTTCTCTACCAACAGCGAGAAATACGCCGAGCGCTGCCCGATGGCTTCGAGGATGGCGCACAGCCGACGCAGCGGATCGAGGCCACAGCCGGGAGGCTGCTCCACCACCAGCAATTCCAGCAGCGCTTCGAGGCGGCGGCGGCCGGTCTCGTCCAGCCGCCGCAGCCGCGATGAATCACGCAGCGTTTCGAGCAGCCCCAGCAGCGCTTCGGCTTCCGGACATTGCGTCTCGCGCAATCGTTCCAGCAATGCGGCGCGGTCGTACTCCGGCTCCCACAGCGGCGCCAGATCCACCTGTTCGCGCCCGGCGGTCGCCGCCGCGGATTGCGTGAACAGCTCCGCGAAATGCCGCGCCACCACCGCGCGATGCACCGCCAGCTGCGCCTGCATCGTCGCCACATCGGGCAACCCCATGGCAAAGGCGATGCGCGCGCGCTGCAACGGATCGGACGGCAGCGTATGCGTCTGCGCGTCGTCCAGCATCTGGATGCGGTTCTCCATCCGGCGCAGGAAGTCGTAGGCCTGTGCCAGTTCCTCGACCACGGCGGGCGGCAGCCGCCTGCGGCCCAGCAGCGGCAGCACGGTGAGCAGCGAAGGATCACGCATCAGCGGGTTCTGCCCGCCGCGCCCCAGCTGGAAGGCCTGCACGATGAATTCCACTTCGCGGATGCCGCCGGCGCCGAGCTTGATGTTGTCGGCCATCTCGCGCCGCGCCACCTCGCGCTGGATCAGCGCCTTCATCTCGCGCAGGCTCTCGAACACGCCGAAATCCAGATAGCGGCGGAACACGAAGGGGCGCAGCACCGTCTCGCGCAAATCCTCGAAAGCCGCCGCGCCCGAGATGGCGCGCGCCTTCACATAGGCATAGCGCTCCCAGTCGCGGCCATGCACCTGCAGGTAATCCTCGAAGAAGGCGAAGCTCGCCACCAGCGGTCCGCTGTCGCCGAAGGGCCGCAGCCGCATGTCGACGCGGAACACGAAGCCGTCCTCGGTCACCGCGTCGAGCAGCTTGATGGCGAGCCTGCCCTGGCGCAGATAGAACTCCTCGCGGCTCAGTGGCGCGGGGCCCGCGGTGTCCTCGCCATTTTCGTAGAGGAACACCAGATCCACATCGGAGGAGAAATTGAGCTCGCCGCCGCCGAGCTTGCCCATGCCCAGCACCACGAGGCCCGCGTCATCGCCCTGCGGCATGCCATGCCGCAGGGCCAGTCGCGAACCCGCGAAGGTCACGGCCGCATCGATGGTGCAGGCGGCGAAGTCCGACAGTTCGCGCAGGATCTGGGCGGTGGTCGCAAGGCCCGCAAGGTCGCGCCAGGCGATGCGCACCATTTCGCGCCGCCGCAGCCAGCGCAGCCGCGCGCCGAGCAAGGCCTCGTCCGCATCCTGCGTGCAGGCGGCCAGCAGCCGACGATATGCCTCCGCGGTGCGCGGCGCGGCAAAGCCGCCGTCGGCCATGGCATCGGCCAGCAGCGCGTCGTCCTGCATCAGCGAGCGGCACACGAAGTCGCTCGCCACGAGCACGCGCGCGGCCTGCGCCGCAAGCCGCGCATCCTGTTGCAGCAGCGCATGGCTGCGCGGCGCGCGCTCGGACAGATGCTCCAGCTGCCGCGACAGCAGCGGCGCAAGTTCAGGCGGCAGCGCGTTCACGCCGGCATTGCGGGTTGCGGCAAACCAAGCGCACGTGCCACGGGCTCGCTGCGGATCTGGCCATCGCAGACATTCAGGCCACGCCGGAAGTGCGGATCCTCGGCCAGCGCGGCCTCCATGCCCTTGTCCGCCAGCATCTTGATGTAGGGCAGTGTCGCGTGGGTCAGCGCAGCCGTCGAAGTGCGCGCCACGGCGCCGGGCATGTTGGTCACACAGTAATGCACCACGCCTTCGTCAATGAAGGTGGGCGCATCATGCGTGGTGGGACGGCTGGTCTCGAAGCAGCCGCCCTGATCGATGGCGATGTCCACCAGCACCGAACCTGGGCGCATGCCGGCCACCATCGGTCGCGTCACCAGACGCGGAGCGGACTCGCCGCGGATCAGCACCGAGCCGATCACCACATCGGCGTTGCGCACCAGCGCCGCCACCGCGTCGCGGGTGGAAAACTCCGTCTTCAGCGCCGCGCCGAATTCGCCCGCCAGCTGCCGCAGGCGCGGCAGCGAGCGATCGACCACCGTCACATCGGC
>CAUJIK010000104.1 GCA_963205255.1 Pseudomonadota bacterium | reverse complement strand
CAAGAGCAGCATCAAGGCGGCGCGCTTCGTGCGCTTTTGCGATGCCTTCAACATCCCGCTGCTGACCTTCGTCGATGTGCCCGGCTTCATGCCCGGCACCAGCCAGGAATATGGCGGCATCATCAAGCACGGGGCCAAGCTGCTGTTCGCCTATGCGGAGTGCACCGTGCCCAAGATCACCGTGATCACCCGCAAGGCCTACGGCGGCGCCTACGACGTGATGAGCTCCAAGCATCTGCGCGGCGACGTGAACTTCGCCTGGCCGCATGCGGAGATTGCGGTGATGGGCGCCAAGGGCGCGGTGGAGATCATCTTCCGCCAGGACAAGGGCGACGCCGCCAAGCTGGCGGCGCGCGAGGCCGAGTACAAGGCACGCTTCGCCAACCCCTTCGTGGCCGGCGCGCGCGGCTTCATCGACGACGTGATCATGCCGCACGAGACGCGCAAGCGCATCTGCCGCAGCCTGGTCATGCTGCGCGACAAGAAGGTCGAGAACACGTGGCGCAAGCACGGCAACATTCCCTTGTGAGGAGCACCGGCATGTTCGAGAAGATTCTGATCGCCAATAGAGGGGACCAGCCGCGCAGCGGCGCAGCGGCGCAGCCAAATTGCATGGTGCGCGCAGCGCACGCAGGCGATTTCGTCGCCGGGGAGAGGTTCGATGTTTGAGAAGATTCTGATCGCCAATAGAGGCGAAATCGCCTGCCGCGTCATCAAGACCGCGCGGGCGATGGGCATCAAGACCGTGGCGGTGTACTCCGACGCCGACCGGGAGGCGCGCCATGTGGCGCTGGCCGACGAGGCGGTGCACATCGGCGCCGCCCCCAGCCGTGAGAGCTACCTGCAGGCGCAACGCATCATCGATGCGTGCAGGCAGACCGGCGCCCAGGCGGTACATCCGGGCTACGGATTCCTGAGCGAGAACGCCGAGTTTGCCCGCCAGGTGGAAGAGCAGGGCATCGTCTTCATCGGCCCGAAGCACCATTCGATTGCCGCCATGGGCGACAAGATCGAATCCAAGCGACTGGCGGCCAGCGCCGGCGTGAACTGCATCCCGGGCTTCAATGAGGCCATCGACGATGCCGAGCAGGCGGTACGCATCGCCCGCGACATCGGCTACCCGGTGATGATCAAGGCCAGCGCCGGCGGCGGCGGCAAGGGATTGCGGGTGGCACACGACGACAAGGAGGCGTTCGAGGGCTTCACCAGCTGCCGCAACGAGGCGCGCAACAGCTTCGGCGACGACCGGGTCTTCATCGAGAAGTTCGTGGAGGAGCCGCGCCATATCGAGATCCAGCTGATCGGCGACGCCCATGGCAATGTGCTGTACCTCAACGAACGCGAATGCTCGATCCAGCGGCGCCATCAGAAGGTCCTCGAGGAGGCGCCCAGTCCGTTCATCAGCGAGGCCACGCGCAAGGCCATGGGCGAGCAGGCGGTGGCGCTGGCGCGTGCGGTGAAGTACCAGAGCGCGGGCACCGTCGAGTTCGTGGTCGGGCGCGACCAGAGCTTCTACTTCCTGGAGATGAACACCCGGCTGCAGGTGGAGCACCCGGTCACCGAGTGCATCACCGGGCTCGATCTGGTGGAGTTGATGATCCGGGTCGCAGCCGGCGAGAAGCTCCCGCTGACGCAGCAGCAGGTGCAGCGCAATGGCTGGGCGATCGAGTGCCGCATCAATGCCGAGGACCCGGTGCGCAATTTCCTGCCCAGCACCGGCCGGCTGGTGCGGTTCGCCCCGCCGGCCACCACCATGACGGCGGCCGACACCAGCGCACTGTACGGCGTGCGGGTCGACACCGGCGTCCAGGAAGGCGGCGAGATCCCGATGTACTACGACTCGATGATCGCCAAGCTCATCGTGCACGGGCAGGACCGGCAGCAGGCGATCGCGCGCATGCGCGAGGCGCTCAACGCCTTCGTGATCCGCGGCATCAGCAGCAATATCCCCTTCCAGTCCGCGTTGCTGGCGCATCCGCAGTTCGTGGCCGGCCAGTTCAACACAGGATTCATCGCGAGCCATTTCGCGCACGGATTCCGGCCCGAGGACGTGACGCATCCGGATGCCGATTTCCTGCTGGCTCTGGCCGCGTTCGTGCGGCGCAAGTCGCGCGAGCGCGCGGCGGCGCTGTCGGGCCAGTTGCCCGGCTACGGTGTCAAGCTGGGCCACGACTACACCGTGATCGATCTGGACCCGGCCGGGGACCACCGCCATGTGCAGGTGCATGTGGACGAAGTCGTGGGGCAGATCGGGTCGGCCGTGGTGACACTGGGCGACAAGCGCTATGCGATCACCAGCCATTCGCGGCTGAGCGACATCGTCGTCACCGGGCAGTGCAATGGCGTGGATTTCACCGCGCAGGTGGAACGCGGAACGCCACGCAACCCGGTGGCCCTGGTGGTACAGCACAACGGGACCCGCATCGAAGCCATGGTGGTGTCGCCGCGCATGGCGCAGCTGTATCGCACCATGCCGTTCAAGGCACCGCCGGACATGAGCAAGTATGTGCTCTCGCCGATGCCCGGCCTGTTGGTCGAGGTGACGGTGCAGGCCGGCCAGAAGGTGCAGGCGGGCGAGCGCGTGGCGGTGATCGAGGCCATGAAGATGGAAAACGTGCTGTTCGCCACGGCCGACGGGGTCGTGGGCAAGGTGCTGGCCGCGCGGGGCGACAACCTCGCGGTGGACCAGCCGATCGTGGAGTTCGCATGACGCCGCCCGTCGCGCCGCCGCAACGGCGCCCGTTCAAGGTGCTGGGCATTCAGCAGATCGCCATCGGCGGACCGGACAAGGCGCGCCTGCGCCGGCTGTGGGTGGACATGCTCGGGCTCGAGGTCACCGGCAATTTCGTCAGCGCGCGCGAGAACGTCGACGAAGACATCTGTGCCATCGGCG
>CAUJIK010000103.1 GCA_963205255.1 Pseudomonadota bacterium | reverse complement strand
CCGGTTCGCCGGCCCTGGTGTCTATCACCGCCAACCACCGCAACCAGGACATACCGACCATGTCACTCCGCATCAACGATCGCTCCACCATCGAACGCCGCGTGCATCTGCTCTGGCCCAAGCCGGACACGCGCGTGCCGGAAGCGCAGCGCCCCAAGCCCGTCATCGACGGCTATGTGGACTGCGATTACGTGTACCACAGCCAGGAAGACGCCGAGCGCCTGGACGCCCAGGTGGAAGCCGGCGACCTGTCCATCGCCGAGCGCTTCGAGCGCCTGGTGACGGACATCCGCGGCTTGCCGCTCCAGGAGGGCGAGACGGCCCACCAGTGGCTGGGCGCCAACAAGTACGGCGCGGTGGTCCGGGCCGCTATCTGGGAAGACTACGTGGGCTTCCTCAACGAGGGCCGCCAGGGAAACTCGAAGAAGCGGCGCTGATCCTCTCCGGCGACCGTGTGCCGGACGCCCGCGAGGGCGCCGGCACTGAGGATGAGGGCACCGTGGTGGTGACCCTCGATGACGAAGAGGGCGATGACCCCGACGACGCACGTGAGGTGGTGGTAGACGTATGGCCCTGCAATCTCACCGCGGTGAAGGTCTTCCAGTTGTGTACCGTCCGCGGCGTCAGCGCCGGCCTGGGCGGAGTGTGGTGGCAGGGCATCGAGATCTCCGAGATCCGCGCCGCCTGCGATCTGCTGGAACTGCCGCATGCGCAATGGGCCGCGATCACCTGGGACGTGCGGTACATGGGGCGCTGTGTAGCCAACGCGCGCAATGCGCGTGCGGAGGCAGCAGCCCGCAGCAAGCGGTGACGCACCGTGAGTGATCCGGTCGTCACCCTCACTATTCGCGGCGATACCGGCCAGATGGTGGGCCAGGTCAAGATCGCCAAAGCTGCGCTGACGGATCTGGGGCCAGCCGCTGAGCAGGCCGGCGAGCAGACCAGCCGGGGACTGACCAAGGGCACCGAGGCAGCACGCACCTACGGCGCTGCGATGCAGGCCGCGACTGGGATGCTCAAGCAGCTCGCGCTGGGTGCTGCCGCCGCGGTTGGGATCGGCGGCCTGAGCGCCATGATGGCCGCGTCCGTAGGTAACGCGAAGGCGTTCGGCCAGGCGATGGCCGAGGTATCCACCGTAGCCGGCGACACGGCCAACATGGACGCGCTGACGCGCTCCGTGCGCAGCCTGTCCCAAGAGTACGGCCAGGCCCCGGCGGCGCAGGCCAAAGCGCTCTACGAGATCATTTCCGCCGGCATCTCGGACACCGCACGCGCCACCGAGACGCTGGAGGCCGCCAACCGGCTGGCGCTGGGTGGTATCACCGAGGTGGAGACCGCCGCCGATGGCCTGACCACGGTGCTCAATGCCTATGGGGCGGCGGCTGGAAGCGCGGCCGAGGTGTCGGACCGGCTCTTCGTCGCCGCGCTGGCCGGCAAGACCACCATCGGCGAGCTGAGCGCGACCATCGGCAACGCCGCGCCGATCGCCGCGCAGACCGGCGTGTCCATCGACGAGCTGCTCGCGAGCGTGGCAGCGCTCACGCTCGGAGGCGTCAAGACCAGCACTGCTGTCGACGGCATCCGCGCGACCATTGCCGCGATCATCAAGCCGAGCCAGGAAGCGAGCGCGATGGCCGCCTCGCTTGGCCTGCAGTTCGACGCAGCAGCGCTCAAGAGCCAGGGCCTGGCCGGATTCCTGGACAATGTGGCCCAAGCAACCGGCGGCAGTGCCGAGCAGCTGGCCGTGCTGTTCGGAGGTGTCGAGGCATTGGCGCCGGTGATGGCGCTGACCGGCAACCAAGCAAAGGCATTCGCGGGCACGCTGGAATCAATGGCCGACTCGGCCGGCGTGACCGATACGGCCGTGGCGAAGATGTCCAACACGGCCGAGTTCCAGTTCGCGCGGCTCAAGTCGGCGGTGGGGGATTCGCTGCTGTCGGTAGGTGAATCGCTGCTCAGCGTGGTGGTGCCGGCGACGACTGCCGTGGTGGACAACTGGGACACGCTGACGGACGTTGCGGGCAGCCTGGCAACCGCCCTACTCGTGCTGGCCGGCGCCCGAGGTATTGCAGCGGTGGTGACGGCATTGCAGGCGCTGCGAGCCGAGATGGCGGCCACCGCCCTGTGGGCGTCCTGGACGTCAGGCGCAACCTCCGCTGCGCTGGCTGCCGACAAGTTCGGATCGCGCCTGGTCGCGCTCGCGGGCGGGCCTATCGTGGCGGCCGTGGCTGGCCTTGGGCTGCTGGCCGTGGAGATCAAGCGCAACTGGGATGCCATTGTCGAGGCAGAGCAGCGCGGCGCGCAGTCCATTGCGATGGCGCAAGGATCGATCGGCAGCGCGCAAGCCCAGCGGCAGCGCTCGATCGCCGCGATCGAGGCGGATGTGCAGCGGCTGTCCGCGCTGATGCAGCGCGATGCTGGGCGCGACCAGGCGATGGATCGCCATCGCGAATCCCTGGCGGCGCTGCAGGCGCAGTACTCCTCGGCTGGCGGCAGCGTAGAGAAGTGGAACGCGCTGCTGGATCGGTCAACGGCTGGCGCAAAGGCGGCCCGCGAGGCCAGCACGGCGCAGGGTGCGGCGCTCAAGCGAATCGAAGAACTCGCGAGCGAGGCCGGTCTGGCCAGCGCCAAGCTGGCGGAAGCCAACCGCGAACACGCCGCCGCACTGGCTGTGCTCGCGGCCGAAGAGGCGAAGGGCGGTGCAGCGGCGCAGCGGGCCGCGCAAGTGCGCATGGAGCTGAACGCGCAGCATGCCAAGACGGTGGCCGACCTGACCGGCGCGAGCAAGGCTGCGGAGGCCGCGACGCGCGCGCTGGCGAAGGCCGAGGATGACCGCACCGAGGGCCTGCGCCGTCTGATCGAGCAGCAGAACCGCGCTGCTGACAACGAATACATGGACAGCCTGATGCGGGCTGAGGACGCGGCGATCTCCGCCGACCGCATGATCGCCGGCCTGCGCGACGAAGCCGATCAGGCCGGGATGACGCAGCAGGAACTGCGGCGCCTGGCGGAGACTCGCGCATTCGACGCGGCGATGAAGGATGCACAGATCGCGCGCACCCCGCAGCAGCTGGCGGACATGCGGGCCGAGTTCGAGGCCGCCCAGCGCGTGCGCGATGTCAGCGAGCAGGCAGCCCGAGAGCAGTTCGCGCTGGCCGAAGAGGCCCGCCGTGCCGCGGAGGAATCGGCACGCGCGTGGGAGGATTTTGCCTACGGCCTGGCGGATGCCGTGCTGGAAGGCGGCGGTGCGGTCAGGGACTACTTCAAGCGCCTGTGGGATGACCTCAAGCGCGAGATGCTCGCCTCCGGATTCCTCACCCTGTTCCGCTCGCTGTTCAACATCGGCGGCGGCAGGGTCGGCGGCGCCGGCTCGCTCCTGGGCGCGATGTTCGGGAGCGGTGGTGCGGGCAGTGGTGCAGGGCTATTCGGCAATCTGCTGGGCGGCGGAGACGCCCGGCGCTACGGCCTGGTCAATCGGGCGCTCAAGGATGGTTCCCTGCTCCGCGTGAAGCGCGGCACCTACCTGCTGGCTAAGCGCTATCGGGCCGAAACCATCCATCCCTTCGCCATTGCGCAAGGTCTGATGCCGGGTAGCTATGTCTCTTTCGAAAGCGCGCTCGCCCATCATGGCTGGATCCCCGAAGCGGTCTTTGTGACCGCGGGAGTGACGCCTGGCCGCAAAACGCTCCGCTTTGAAACGACAGACTTCGGCACGTTCAGCTTTCATCCGCTCGCTATCGCGGATTATCAGTTCCTGGCCGGCGTCGATCGCGTGCAGATGGGCAAGCTCATCGCCTTCGTCGCACAGCCGCTGCGGGCCTTGTTGGACCTCGTTGCCCTGCGCAAGCAGCAGTGGGCGG
>CAUJIK010000102.1 GCA_963205255.1 Pseudomonadota bacterium | reverse complement strand
CGAAACCATCAGCACGTTTGTCAGGCAGGGCTCACGCATGATCTGCCGCATTATGCGCAACGCGCGGCGATTGTGAGCGTTCGCGGGAGCTGTTTGCGCCGCGGCGGCGCAGGGCCGCGGTCAGCGCGCGGCGTAGGCTTCCATCATCAGCCCGGTGCCGCCGCCGGAGACATGGGCCACCACGGCGGTGCGCCGGTGCAGCTTGGTGATGGAGCCCACGTTGCTGTCGGTGGAACCCAGGTTGATGGCGAAGGCCAGCTCCACCTTCTGGCCCTTGCGCAGGCCCAGACCCGAGGTGCGGATGAAGACGCCGGTGGCGCTGAGATTCACCGCCTTGCACAGCTGCCGGCGCCCGCCAGGAAGAATGATGTAGACGATGGTGCGCGCGCGGTGTCGGGTATGCAGTCTTCGTTCCACAGACATCCTCAAGTTCATCGTTCCGGAACTGACTCACATTATGCCTAGGCCGTGGGACGGTCCAGCGTCGAGAATACTTAATGCAGATCAGAAGTTCCGCGGAGGCTGGAGGACGACACTGATGGGGCAGTGGTCGGAGAGCCGGTAGTTCAGGGCGTCGGCGCTGCGGTAGCCATGCTTGCGGAAGCTGTCCGGGCGCAGCCACTGCGCCACGGCGGCGCTGACGAGGATGTGGTCGATGGCTTGCCAGAAGGGCTGGCCCACGTGGCAGTTACGGAAGGCGGCGCCCGCAGCAGCGTCATGCAACGGCAGCCGCGGATGCGCCAGCAGTGATTCCCAGTGAGCATCGGCCAGCTCCGGTCCGGCGCGATTGAAGTCGCCGAGCAGCACGATGCGTCCGTGGCCACGGGCTTGATCGTCGAGCCAGCCGGCAAGCTGCCGCATCTGCGCGGCCAGTTGCTGGCAGGCGCTGCGTGAAGAGCCCGGTGGATCGGTGGAGCAGCCGGATTTCAGATGCACGGCCAGCAGGGTCAGAGACTGCGGCGAGCCGGGCCACAGCGTGAGCAGCGCGCCGGGCCGCAACTTGCCTTGCAGCGACAGAGCCTCCATGGCTGGTTCGCAGCGATGCGGCAGCTGCGCGCGCACGGCGAAGCCGGTGTGCTGCAGGCCCGGGCCCGGCGCCAGGCAGATGCGGTAGCCCTTGAACACGCGCTTGAGCGTGGCTTCATCCTCCACTTCCTGCACCGCGATCACATCGGCATCCAGCGCGCGCGCATGCGCGGCCAGACGCGCATGGTCGGCGCTGTCGCGCGCCAGGCGACGCGCCACATCGCAGGGCAGGGCACTGCGCCGGCCGGCGTCGCAGGCCATGCGCCCCGCATGGGCCGTGGCCGGCGCGACCAGCCACTCCATGTTCCAGGTGGCGATGCGCAGCTCATGTGCGCCGAGAGCGGGCGACAGCAGCAGGACGACGATCAGCAGTGTGGGGGAGTGCATGGCGGCACCGTGCCACGAGCGAGGCAGTGGCAGGCCGGGTACGTCGGCTTTGTGGATCAACGCACCCGATTCAAGAAGATTCAGTGGTTCGGCCCGAGAGCTGAACCTGGCGGTTCGAAGATGCTATCCGCCGCGGCGTTGCAGAAATTGCGCGGGGGTGAGAACGGGAATGCCTTCGTAGTCGACCAGCTCGAGCAGATCCCTGTCGCCGCTGATGATGGCATCAGCCTGACCCGTCATGGCCAATGCGAGAAACTTGTCGTCGTCTGCATCACGGGAGATGCCGGCTGCCGTGTCAGTGTCCTCGTGCCACTGCGCCAGTTCCACCAGTGACATCAGGAACAGGTTCCACGCCGCAGGCTCACGATAGCGATCGAACTTCGGCCGATCCAGGCGCGACACCAGCTCGGCGAAGGTGCTTTCCGACATCAGTATGCCGATGTCGTGATCCAGGACGGCCTCCGCCAGCAGCTGCCGCGCTGCTCCCGTGGGCGAGATCAGCGCGGCAATCCAGACATTGCTGTCGATGACCAGCCGCTCAGCTTTCATCCGCGAGCAGTTCGCCGAGTACATCCTCGTTCATGCCATGGGCCGCCGCATGTTCGCCGGCGCGCTGCATGGCTTGCCGCATACGCTGGCGCGCCATGCCCTGCTGCCGGGCGTAGCTCTCGGCGGAGATCACCACCACCGAAGGACGGCCATTGCGGGTGATGCTCACCGGCTGCCGCTGGGCGGCTTCCATCACTTCGCCGAACCGGTTCTTGGCTTCCAGGGCGGTCATGATTTTCATGACAGCTATAATAGCTATTTTAGATTGAATAGCTAGAAATCGCAGGGTGGCGAGGTGGAACGTGAGCCCCTTTCCTTCGCCGGCGAAGGCCGGAAGCTTTCTCTGTACCTCCGCGGACTCAATCCCAGGCGCCGTTGAAACGCGGCGCGCATCTGCTGGGGATTGGCAAAGCCGCAATCGAATGCGATGGCTTTCACGGCGCGCCCGGTCGCTTCGAGCAAATTGCGCGCCTGATCGATGCGAACGCTTTCGACGAAGTCGTGCGGTGTCTGTCCGAGTTCCTTGACGAACAGCCGTGCCATCGTGCGCTCGCTAGTGCCTGCGATTCGGGCCAGCCGTTCGACGGGAAACCGTTCATCGAGATGATCGACGACATAGGCCTGCACCCTGCCGACCGGAGAGCCGGGATCACCCTGTGGCAGTAGCAACGGACTGAACTGCGACTGTCCTCCCTGGCGCCGGGTGACGACCACCAGGCGTTTGGCGCAGGCAAGCGCCAGCGTCTCGCTGTGATCCTCGCCCACCAGGGCGAGTGCCAGATCAATGCCCGCGGTCACGCCAGCCGATGTCACCAGCGCGCCATCCCGCGTATGAATGCGGTCCTGCTCCACTCGGCAGGCCGGGAAGCGCGCAGCCAGCCGTGCAGCGCTCTGCCAATGTGTCGTCGCGACACGCCCGTCGAGCAGACCGGCATGACCGAGCACGAACGCGCCGGTGCAGATCGACCCATAGCGTTCAGCCCGTGCGCCCCAGCGCCGCAGCCAGTCGAGCATGGTTGCCTCGGGCTGCGCATCGGCCAGTGCGGGCCCACCGGCGACGAGGACTGTGTCGAAACGGCGGCGTGCTTGCGCGAAGGAGCGATGCGGGACTATCGACATGCCGTTCGAGGCGCGGACGGCGTCAGTGGTGGTCGCGAGGAGCAGTGGGTCATAGGCGTCATCAGCCGGGAGGAGCGCATTGGCTTCGGCGAAGACATCGAGCGGGCCGGCAACGTCCAGCGCCTGCACGCCATCATGGATGATGAGCGCCACGGTCTTTCTGGTCACCGAATGATCTCCTGTGCCTGTTCGGGCAGCTTATCGCACACGGTTGGCAGGTTTTCGACGATTCATATGTTTGCCGCCAAGCACCTCGCGGGCAATTAATGTCGGTGCCTTTCCCGCTGGAGACATGAACATGGCCGATCCACTCCTCCCCAAAGCTGCCATCAATGGCATTTCGGTGCCTGACAGCAAACTTGGTCGCGCAATAACCGAATTCATCCGTGATACGGAATCCGAGCTGCTGTTCAACCATTCCAGCCGGGTCTATTTCTTCGGAGCGCTTGCTGGACAGCAGCGCGGTCTCACGTTCAATGCGGAGTTGCTCTATGCCGCGACGATGTTTCATGACCTCGGCTTGATGTCATCCCACAGCAGTCCGGATCTGCGCTTCGAGGTGGATGGAGCGAATGCTGCGCGAGATTTCCTGCAAAGCTACGGAGTCGACGCGTGCGACATCGAGAAGGTCTGGACCGGGATTGCGCTGCATACCACTCCGGGCGTGCCGGAGTTCATGCATCCGGTGATCGCACTGACCACCGCAGGCGTCGAAATGGATGTGCTTGGCCTTACCTATGATAGGTATGACGACGAGACACGCGAGGCTGTGGTCAACGCCTTCCCGCGTACACCGCGGTTCAAGGAGGACATCATCCAGGCCTTTTACGACGGTATCAGGCACAAGTCCGATACGACCTTCGGCAATGTCAAGGCCGACGTGATCGCCGACAAGGAGCCGCAATTCCACCGCGGCAACTTCTGTTCGGTCATCCGCAATTCACGCTGGCGTGCCTGACTGAGTCCGCGCACCGGCGCCTGTTGGCCAAGTGCGCCAGCTGCAAGCGGCGCGGCGACAAGAATTATCAATCGCGCCGGTTGAGACTATCAATTTCCTCGCCCATGGCGTGCTCGCTACAGTGCCGCGCCGAATTTCTCCGCCGACAACAAAGGGCGATGTCGATGAAAAAATGCACCTCCTTTCCCCGCCGTCTGCTGGGTCGCGCCAGCCTGTCCGTCGCTCTGCTGGCGGTCATGCCGGCACTCCACGCAGCACAGATGGGCAACCAGGACTGGTGGCCCAACCGCCTCGATCTCTCGCTGCTGCGCCAGCACAATCCGGCCTCTCCGGCAGGATCGAACGCTGTCACGCATGAGTACTCGACTACCGTCCCTGAAATTCCTGAAGACCTTTCAGGTGGCCGCCGCGCGCCTGAGTTTCGAGGCCGCGGCGGAAGAGCTGTTCATCACGCCCTCCGCGGTGAGTCACCAGATCAAGGCGCT
>CAUJIK010000101.1 GCA_963205255.1 Pseudomonadota bacterium | reverse complement strand
CTGCTGGATGATCAGGTAGCCGCCGGACTTGAGCGGCACGCGCTGCTCGAGCGCGCGCTGTATTTCCTCTTCGACCCCATGCAGGTCGAAAATGGGGCGCGGCGCCTGGTGCAGTTCCAGGCGATCGGCGTAGTCCGGCATGAAGGCGCGGGTGAACTCCTGCATGCGGCTGAAGTCCGCCGGCGCGTCCACCAGCACGCGCCGCACCTCCGGACGCAGCTCGTCGCGCAGCACGCGCAGCGGCAGCGGCAGATCTTCGTGGACCAGCGTGCCGGAGGGCGCGCTGGCGGCGCGGGAACGCACATGGGCCCACAGCCGGTGCAGATAGAGCATGTCGGCGTGCAGCGCCTCCAGCGGCGCGCCCAGCGCCGCGGTGCGCACGATGTAGCCGCCGCGCGCGCCGCCGGAAGGCTCGAACTCCGCTGCCAGCTCGGACACCAGTCCGCGCAGGCGGGTGCGCTCCTCTTCCGATTCGATGCGCGCCGACACTCCCACCTTCGCGCCCTGCGGCATGTAGACCAGGAAACGCGACGGCAGCGACACATGCGTGGACAGCCGCGCGCCCTTGGTGCCGATCGGATCCTTCACCACCTGCACCAGCAGATCGTCGCCCTCGCGCACCAGCGCGCGGATGTCGGCGCTGCGCGCCGGCTCATCGCGCGGCGAGTCGTTGCCTGGATCCGGCGGCGGCGCGAGGATGTCGGCCACGTGCAGGAAGCCGGTGCGCGCCAGCCCCAGTTCGAGGAAGGCCGCCTGCATGCCCGGCAGCACGCGCGACACACGGCCCTTGTAGAGATTGCTCACCAGGCCACGCCGGCTGGCGCGCTCGATGTAAACCTCCTGCAGGACGCCGTTCTCCACCAGCGCGGCGCGGGATTCACGCGGAGCGACATTGACGAGAATCTCGGTGCTCAAGCAAATCCTCCAGCCAGGCCGCAGCGCCGCAGCAGCTGGCCCGTTTCAAACAGCGGCAACCCCATCACGCCGGAATAACTGCCGGCGACATGCTCGATGAAAAGCGCCGCGTGGCCCTGGATGGCGTAAGCGCCAGCCTTGTCGCAGGGCTCGCCGCTGGCCCAGTACGCGGCCGCCTCGGCCGGCAGAATGGTTCTCATCGTCACCTCCGTGCGGTTCAGCGCCTCCTCCAGCCGGCCTTGCGGCCCTGCCAGCGCCACAGCGGTCAATACCTGATGCGAGCGACCACCCAGGGCGCGCAACATGCGCAGGCCGTCGGCTTCATCGCGCGGCTTGCCGAACACCTCACCCGCCAGCACCACCACCGTATCGGCGCCCAGCGCCCACCCCTCACCGCCGGCCGCGCGCTGGCCCGCCTGCGCCTTGCTGCGCGCCAGCCGCGCCACGAGGTCAGCAGGCTGCTCACCCGGCAGCGGCGACTCGTCCATGCTCACGGGCAGCACACGATGCGCAACCCCGATCTGCCGCAGCAGTTCGGCGCGCCGCGGCGAGGCCGAAGCCAGCACCAGAGGAGGAAGGTCTGCGCCCATGCCTGATGATGTCATTCGCGGTGATAAGGGTGGTTGTCGAGTACCGAAACTGCGCGGTACATCTGCTCGATCCACACCACCCGCACCAGCGCATGTGGCAGCGTGAGCGGCGACAGCGACCAGGATTCATTCGCCCGGTCGCGCACCGGCTGGGCAAAACCATCCGGTCCGCCGATCAGGAAAGCCAGGTCCCGGCCCTGCTGCATGCGGCTGCCCAGCCAGCGCGCCTGTTCGAGGCTGCTGCGCTGCGCGCCGCGTTCGTCGAGCAGCACCACATGATCCGCGGGCCGCAGCGCGGCCAGCAGGCGCTGCGCCTCGGTGGCCATGGCCTGCTCCGCGCGAGCGCCGCTGCGCTGTCCCGGAGCGATTTCGGTGAGCTGCACCGGCAGGCGCTTGCGCAACCGCTTTTCATAGTCGTCGAAGGCCGCCTGCACCCAGGCCGGCATGCGGTTGCCGATGGCCAGCAGTGCGATGCGCACCTAGGACTTGGCGCGGGGCCGGCTCCTGCCGGAGGCGGCCTTGCTGGCGCTGCGCGCAGCGGAGCCCGGCCTTGCGGCACGACGGGGTGCGGCAGCGCTCTTCTTCGCGGACCGCGGGCTGGCGCCGCCGGAACGGGCCGCGGACTTTGTGCCGGTTTTTGCCCTGGCGGACTTCGCGCCAGTCTTCGCCCGGGCCTTGGCTTTAGCCTTGGCCCTGGGCGCGGCCTTGCCGCCAGAGCGGCTGGCACGCACCAGCGGCGCCGTTTCCCACAGCGTCTCGAGCGCATAGAACTCGCGCACGCGCGGCAGCATCACGTGGACGATGACGTCGTTGAGATCCACCAGCACCCACTCGCCATCGCGCTGGCCCTCGACGCCCAGGGGGCGGAAGCCGCCCTCCTTGGCGCGCTCGACCACGCGATCGGCAATGGAGCGCACATGGCGGTCGGAAGTGCCCGATGCCAGCACCATGCAATCGGCGACGTCGGTCACCTGACGCACATCGAGGACTTTGACATTGGCCGCCTTCATGTCATCCAGGGCAGCGGCGACCAACTTGACCAGCGCCGCCCGGGCAGGCGGGCGGGAAACCTTAAGCGCACTCATTGGCGACGAGCATAGCATCCCGTGTCCTGCAGCAACGCGCAGACGCTGTCGGGCACGAGGTAACGCGGATTGCGGCCCGAGGCGATGAGCTGCCGCAGTTCGGTGGAGGAAATTTCCAGCTGGGTGACCGCATGCACGTAGATGCGCCCGGCCTTGAGCTCGCGCAGCTCGCGCACCGAGCCCGTGCCCCGATCCACCATGGCCTCGCCCAGCGGCCCCTGGGTGGGCGCCTTCCAGCCCGGCCGGTGCGCCACCACCACATGGGCGAGCTCGAGGATGTCGGTCCAGCGGTGCCAGTTGGGCAGGCCGAGGAAGGCGTCCATGCCCAGCAGCAGGCACAGCGAACGCTCGGGGTGCTCGGCACGCAGTTCGGTGAGCGTATCCACCGAATAGGACAGGCCGGTGCGGCGCACCTCGCGGTCGTCCACGGTGAAACCCGGCTGGTCCGCCACCGCGGCGCGCACCATGGCAAGGCGCATTTCGGCGCTGGCGCTGGTCTGGTCGCGATGCGGCGGATTGCCGGTGGGCAGGAAACGCAGCTCTTCGAGCCGCAACGCCTCGCGCAGCTCGAAAGCGGTGCGCAGGTGACCGTAGTGGATGGGATCGAAAGTACCGCCAAACAACCCTAAAGGATTCATGGTTCAGGCCGCAGGCTGCAGCGGCGCTCCTCCTGACGTGAATTCAGCCACCAGCAATGCGATCTCATCCCAGGCCCGCCCTTTCTCGATTCCCTTGATTATGCGGTCTGCGCGCGCCGCCTGCTCTGCCAGACGGGCAAAACCCGCCCGACCCCGCTGCCGGAACCGCGGCAGCGCCGCGCCCTGGGCATTGCGGTTGCGGCTCCAGACACCCTGGATCTGCGGCCCCGGCACCAGCTGCAGCCACAGCATGCGCAGCTCCTGCAGCACCGACCACAGCACCAGCGTCGGCTCCACGCCCTCGGCGCGCAGCGTGGCGAGGATGCGCAGCGCCCGCGGGGCATTGCCGGCCAGCATGGCCTCGCCCAGCTGCGTCACGTCGTAGCGGCTGCTGCTCGTGCTGCCGGCCATCACTTCATCCGCGCCCGCCTCGGTGAGGCCCGCCAGCTGCAGCTTCTGCAGCTCCTGCCAGGTCGCCAGCAGATTGCCCTCGGTCTGCTGGACCAGCAGTTCCACGGCAGCGTCATCGAGCTTCAGCCCCAGACGCGCGGCGCGCTGCCGGATCCAGCCTGGCAGCTGAGCGGGCCCGACGGGATCGGCGACCACCCACACGCCGCGGCGTTCCAGCGCCTGCACCCAGGCCGATTTCTGCGCCTCCCAGTCCAGGGAGCCGGCGATGACGAGGATCATGAGATCCGGCCCGGCGAGCCCGGCAACCTCCTGCAGGATCTTGCTGCCCACGGCGCCCGGCTTGCCGCCCGGCAGGCGGATTTCGATCAGGCGCCGCGCCGAAAATAGTGACAGGGACTGCGCCGAGGCGAAGATCTCCTCCCAGGGGCCGGTGTTCGCCCGCTCGATGAAAAAGACCTCGCGCTCGGTGAAGCCGGCCGCGCGCGCCGCGGCCCGCAATGCGTCGGCGGCCTCGCCTGCGGTGAGCGGCTCGTCTCCTGAAATGAGCCACGCCGGCGCCAGGCCCCTGGCGAGCCCGGACTCGAGCTTTTCCGGTGTTGTCTTCAAGCTGCGTATTATAGTCCGCGCCATGCCTACGCTGTTCGAACGCATCGCAGCCGGCGAATTGCCGGCCGACATCGTCTACAGGGACGCGGAAATCACCGCTTTCCGCGACATCCACCCCCGCGCGCCGGTGCACATCCTGATCGTGCCGAACAAGCCCATTCCGACGGCCAACGACATCGCCGACGGCGATGCCGCGCTGGTCGGCCGGCTGTTCCTGGTGGCGCGGGATCTGGCCCGCAAGCTGGGCATCGCGGAGGACGGCTACCGCCTGATCATCAACTGCAACCAGAACGGCGGGCAGGAGGTCTATCACCTGCATCTGCACCTGATCGGCGGCGCGCCGCTGGGCGCGATGGTCGGAGCACGCTGATGGCCGCGAAGAAGGCCGCGCGCCGGCCGGTCCGCCGCGCCGTGAAAGCGCGCCCGGGGCGCGACGGGCTGTATCCGGCCATCGAACCCTACCGCAGCGGACGCCTCAAGGTCTCGCCGCTGCATCGGCTTTATTTCGAGGAAAGCGGCAACCCACGCGGCAAGCCGGTGGTGGTCCTGCACGGCGGCCCCGGCGGCGGCACCGATGCGCGCATGCGCACCTTCTTCGATCCGCGGCGCTACCGCATCGTGCTGTTCGACCAGCGCGGCTGCGGCCGCAGCACGCCGCGCGCCAGCCTGGAAGAGAACACCACCTGGGATCTGGTCGCTGACATCGAGAAACTGCGCGAGCACCTGGGCATCGAACAGTGGCAGGTGTTCGGCGGCAGCTGGGGTTCCACGCTGGCGCTGGCCTATGCGCAGAAACACCCGCAGCGCGTGACCGAGCTGGTGCTGCGCGGCATCTTCCTGCTGCGGCGCTCGGAGCTGGAATGGTTCTACCAGAACGCCGAAGGCGCGGCCTCGCTGTTTCCCGACCTGTGGGAGCAGTACATCAAGCCGATTCCGGAGGAGGAGCGCTACGACATGATGCGCGCCTACTACCGCCGCCTCACCAGCACGGATGCGAAGGAGCGCAACGCCGCGGCGCGCGCCTGGTCGATCTGGGAAGGCGCCACCAGCTTCCTGCGCAGCAACCCCGACTACATCGCGAAGTTCAAGGCTTCGGCCTTTGCCGCCGCCTTCGCGCGCATCGAATGCCACTACTTCGTGAACGGCGGTTTCCTCGACAGCGACGACCAGCTGCTGCGCGACGTGCCGAAGATCCGCCACATCCCGGGCGTCATCGTGCAGGGGCGTTACGACGTGGTGTGCCCGATGCGCAGCGCCTGGCATCTGCATCGCGCCTGGCCGGAGGCGAAGATGGTCGTGGTGCCTGATGCGGGGCACTCGGCGTTCGAGCCCGGCATTGCGCGCGCACTGCGCGAGGCGACGGACGGGTTCGCGCGCCGGGCGTAACGGGCTCGAATCTGGGTCGGAGCCCGCCCGCAATGTCTCAGGTGCGCGGTTCGAATGTCAGACGCCCGCCGGCGTCGACGATGCCTTCGGCGAGCAACCACAGGCGCGCATCCTCGGCATCGTGCTCGAACCAGGCGCGGGTCGAGCCCAGACGGAAGCTGTAACCCCACTCGTCCATGTCGGCACAGGCGCGGTCGAAACCGCTCTGGGGCAATTCGGCCGACAGCAGCAGCTGCAGGTAGCAGACGGCGCATTCCTCGGCGTCATCACCACCGGCATCGCGGTCGAGACCCGCGCGCCGCTCGGGCGACATGCAGATGAAATGCGCGGACTCGTGCAGCACGGAATGCAGCGGCGTATCCAGGCGCGCGTAGAGCGTGGCGCCCTTCAGCCCGGCTTCGCAATCACCCCAGTAGCTGCCGGGGATGTCTTCACCCGCCGGCACCAGCCGCAGTGTGAGGCCGTAGCGCGCCAGCAGCACGCCCACGGCAACCCGGTCCAGTCCTGCAAGACGCAGCATCGCGCCTTACAGCGCGCCGAGCCGCCGCACCACGACGCTGGCCATGTCGCGGGCCAGCGCGCGGATCAGGATTTCCTTCTCACGCTCCTTCGCAAGCAGGTTGGTCTGGTCGAAGCTGTAGACCCGCGACAGCGAGAAAGGCTCGCGCGCCATGAGCTCGCGGCCACCGGCCGACACCGAGACCTCGACCTCATAGCTCAGCTCATAGTCCGTGGGGATGTTGCGCACCGAAACCGACAGCACCCGCTCCGTCACTTCATCGCGCAGCACCGTCACGGTGGCCGCGTCGCTGACGGCCGCGGGCATCACGCGCGCGCCGGAAACGACGAGCTGGGCGCGCAGTGCCTGGGTGAAATCGCTCTGCGCGTCCTTCGGCTCCAGGTAGACGGCAGCAAGCGTGGCGGGCAGCGTGTGCCTTCCCTGCAGCTGGAAGCCGCAGGCGGCAAGCCCGGCGAAGACAGCCAGGACCAGCAGGTTTGCGGCACGCATGCGCATCACACCACCACGTTGACCAGTTTGCCCTTCACCACGATCACCTTGCGCGGCTCGCGCCCTTCGAAGAAGCGGCGCACGTTCTCGTCGGCAAGCGCCGCGGCCTTCACCTGCTCCTCCGGCGCGCTCGGCGAGATCGCCACGCGGCCGCGCAGTTTGCCGTTGACCTGCACCACGATCTCGATCGTATCCTGCTCCAGCGCCGCCGCGTCGGCCTCGCGCCAGCGCTCGCCCCACAAGGGCTCGGCATGCCCCAGCGCCTGCCACAGCACATGGGTGATGTGCGGCACGATGGGCGACAGCGCCATCACCGCGATCTCCAGCGCCTCCTGGCGCACGGCGCGCGCTGCGGGCGAGACCTCCGTGTGGCGGCCCGCCGCGTTGAGCAGTTCCATCACCGAGGCGATGGCGGTGTTGAAGACGCGGCGGCGACCGATGTCGTCCTTCACCTTGCCCAGCGTCTGGTGCGCCACGCGCCGCAGATCGCGGTCCGCGCCGGCGATGCCAGCCGCAAGCTGCGCGCGCACCGCTTCGGCGGACACCGGGCCACCGGCCGACACATGATCGAACACCGCCTTCCACAGCCGGCGCAGAAAGCGGTTGGCGCCCAGCACGCCCTCGTCCGACCATTCCAGCGACTGCTCCGGCGGCGCCGTGAACATCATGAACAACCGCGCCGTGTCGGCGCCGAACTTCTCCGTAAGCTGATTGGGGTCCACGCCATTGAGACGCGACTTGGACATGGTTCCCATGCCCTCGTAGGTCACCGCGGAACCATCCTTCTTCAGCGTGGCCCGCGCCTCGTGCGTATCCGGGTCAATCACAAGGTCGACATCGGCCGGATTGAAATACTCGCGCCTTCCCGCGCCGCTGGTGCGCTGGAAGATGTGGTTCAGCACCATGCCCTGCGTGAGCAGGTTCGCGAACGGCTCCGGCGTCTTGACGAGGCCGAACTCGTGCATCACGCGCGTCCAGAAGCGCGCATACAGCAGGTGCAGGATGGCGTGCTCGATGCCGCCGATGTACTGGTCCACCGGCAGCCAGTAGTTGGCGCGTTCATCGACCATGGCCCGATCATTGCCGCTGCTGGCAAAGCGCAGGAAATACCACGACGAATCGACGAAGGTGTCCATGGTGTCCGTCTCGCGGCGCGCATCGCCGCCGCACTTCGGACACTTGCACTGGTAGAACGAGGGCGTCTTCGCCAGCGGATTGCCGCTGCCATCGGGCACCAGATCCTCCGGCAGGCGCACCGGCAGATCCTTGTCCGGCACCGGCACGTCGCCGCAGGCGGCGCAGTGGATGATGGGTATGGGGCAACCCCAGTAACGTTGGCGCGAGATGCCCCAGTCGCGCAGGCGGTATTGCACGCGTTTGCGCCCCAGGCCACGCGCCGCGAGCGCGGTGGCAATCGCGTCCACGGCCGCCGCCGAGGCAAGGCCGGTGAACTCGCCCGAATCCACCAGCACGCCATGCCCGGCATAGGCATCCTGCCAGGGCGCCTCGACCTTCTCGTAAGCCCCGCTAGGCGAGGCCACCACGGTGCGCACCGGCAGGCCGTATTTCAGCGCGAACTCGAAATCACGCTCATCGTGCGCCGGCACCGCCATCACGGCGCCTTCGCCATAAGCCATGAGCACATAGTTCGCGACGTATACCGGCAGCTGCGTGCCCGTGAGCGGATGCATCACGTGCAGCCCGATGGGCAGGCCCTTCTTCTCCTGCGTGGCGAGGTCCGCCTCCATGGTGCTGCCGCGACGGCATTCGTCGATGAAGGCGGCAAGCTGCGCATTGCCCTCGGCCGCGGCCAGCGCCAGCGGGTGCTCCGCGGCCACGGCGACATAGGTCGCGCCGAGCAGGGTGTCGGCACGCGTGGTGAAGACCTTCAGCCGGCCTTCCTGGCCCAGGCGCGCGCGCGCATCCTCGGCGTAGGGGAATTCCACCTCCACGCCATGGCTCTCGCCGATCCAGTTCGCCTGCATGGCGCGCACGCGCTCGGGCCAGCCCGGCAGGGTGTCGAGCGCCGCGCGTAGCTCTCCCGCATAGCGGGTGATCCCGAAGTAGTACATCGGGATCTCGCGCTTTTCGACCAGCGCGCCGGTGCGCCAGCCGCGCCCTTCGATCACCTGCTCGTTGGCGAGCACGGTCTGGTCCACCGGATCCCAGTTGACGGTGCCGGTCTTCTTGTAGGCAATGCCCTTCTCGAGCATGCGCAGGAACAGCCACTGGTTCCAGCGGTAGTAGTCCGCATCGCAGGTGGCAAGCTCGCGCCGCCAGTCGATGGCGAAGCCCAGCGACCGCAGCTGGCCCTTCATGTAGGCGATGTTCTCGCGCGTCCATTTCGCCGGCGGCACGCCATTGGCCATGGCGGCGTTCTCGGCCGGCAGACCGAAGGCGTCCCAGCCCATGGGCTGGAGCACGTTGCGGCCCTGCATGCGCATGAAGCGCGCCAGCACGTCGCCGATGGTGTAGTTGCGTACATGGCCCATGTGCAGGCGCCCCGAAGGGTACGGGAACATGCAGAGGCAGTAGTACTTCTCGCCCGCTGCGGCATCGTCCGCTTCAAAGGCGCGCGCGTCGGCCCAATCCTGTTGGGCGCCGCGCTCAACCGCGGCGTGATCGTATTTTTCCTGCATGCGGAACCAGTCTTCGAGGGATCCGCAAGAATACACGGGCGCCGCCCGCCACGGCAGCGGCGCAAGGGGGCCCGCCCGCGACGGGCGAGCCCGATGGTGCCCGGCGCTACTCGGTGCGCACCGGGATGAACACCTGCCGGTCGCCACGCTGGATGCGCAGCGCCACGGTCTTGCCGCCACGCTTCACGGCAGCGTTGAGCTCCTCCACCGTGCGCACGCTGGCTCCCGCCACACCGAGCACGATGTCGCCCGCCCGGATGCCCGCATCCAGGGCCGGGCCCGACACATTCTCGACCACCAGGTTGCCCTCGGTCTGCGCCTGCGCCCGCTCCTCCGGAGCCAGCGGACGAACCGACATGCCCAGCGAACTGGGCTCGGCCCGACCACCGCCCTGGCTCTGCACCGGCGCATCGCCCTCCTCGGTCAGCGGCTCGACATCGACCGTGAAGTTGCGGCTCTTGCGATCGCGCCACACTTCAAGCTGCACCTTGCTGCCCGGCTTGATCGCGGACACCAGCGCCGGCACTTCGATGTCGCGGTCGATGGTCTTGCCATCGACGCCGATGATGATGTCGCCCGGCTTCAGACCCGCCTTGGCCGCAGGCCCGCCGACGATCACCGAATTCACCAGCGCGCCCCGCGGCGAATCGAGCCCGAAGGACTCGGCGAATGCCGCCGTCACGGTGCCGATCTCCACGCCGATGCGGCCACGCTGCACCTTGCCGGTCTTCACCAGCTGCTCGCGGACATTGTTGGCCACATCGATGGGGATCGCGAACGACAGCCCCATATAGCCGCCGCTCTGGCTGTAGATCTGCGAGTTGATGCCCACCACCTCGCCATCGAGGTTGAACAGCGGACCGCCGGAGTTGCCCGGATTCACCGCAGCATCGGTCTGGATGAAAGGCACGTAGCGGTCGCCGGGCAGGGTGCGCGACACCGCGCTGACGATGCCCGCCGTGACGCTGTTTTCCATGCCGAAGGGCGAACCGATCGCCACCACCCACTGGCCGGGCTTGAGTGTGGAGGGATCGCCCAGACGCACCGTGGGCAGGTTGCTGCCGTCGATCTTGATCACCGCGACATCGGTGCGGTCGTCGAGGCCGATGACCTTGGCCGGATATTCGCGCCGGTCGGTCATCTTCACCGTCACATCGGTGGCGCCGCGCACCACATGGGCATTGGTGATGATGTAGCCGTCGGCGGAAACGACGAATCCCGAACCCATGCCGCGGGCGGGCTGCGAATCACCACGCGGCGTGTTGGGATTGGGAATGCCGAAACGGCGGAAGAATTCAGAGAAAGGATCGTTGGGATCCAGCTCGCCCTGGCCGCGCGACTGCGCCACCGAGCGGCGCTCCACCACCTGCACATTGACCACAGCGGGCCCATAGCGCTCCACCAGCGCGGTGAAATCGGGCAGACCTGTGACCAGCGGCGCGGACGCCTGCGCCACCTGGGGCAGCGTGGCCGCCTGCACCGGCGGAATCGCGGTGGCCGCGGGGCGCGAACAGGAGGCCAGAACCAGAGTGCTCAGAACCAGAACGGCGACCTTGCCGCCAAAACGATCAACTGACATTGCAGCAATTTCCTTTGGAATGGCTATTCCAGTGTCCCGTTTCAGACCAGCGGCGGCCGTGGAAGTTTCCGGCGCCGCCGCACGGCAAATGCCGCCAGCAGGACGGCAAGGCAGATTATCGGCCAGTTTCCCGCCACAAGATAAGGCGTATCGCCGGAACGTGCCTGCACTTCGCGACGCAGCACCGCCGGCGCGAACTCCGGCGCCGAGGCCTGGATGCGGCCGTCGGCCCCGATGACTGCCGACACGCCATCATTGGCGGCCCGCAGCAGGGGGCGCCGCGCTTCCGCCGCGCGCATCCGGGTGATCTGCAGATGCTGGTAGCGGGCGCTGGAGCGCCCGAACCAGGCGTCGTTGGTCACGTTCACCAGCAGGTTCGCGGCGCGGCTGGCGCGCCGCAGCGCCGCCGGATAGGCATCTTCGTAGCAGATACTGGCGGCGGCAGTGAATCCACCCACCGCCAGCGGGGGCTGCTCATCGCGCCCCGCGGTGAAATCCGAGTTGGGCAGGCTCATCAGCCGCAGCCAGTTGCGCACGGGGGCCGGCACCGGGAAATACTCACCGAAGGGCACCAGGTGACGCTTGTCGTAGAAGGCAGGCTCTCCCTCGCCCAGAGCGAGCACGGAGTTGTAGTAGTGCTCGACGCCTGGCGGCGCTTCGTCATCGAAGCGCGTCACCCCCATCAGCACCGCGGAACCGGCCTCCTCCGACGCCGACCAGATGCCGCCGATGTAGCGCGGCAGCAGGTTGGCGAGATCCGGCAGCGCGGACTCCGGCCACACGATGAGCTGCGCGCCCAGCGCCTCGCGATGCAGCCGCGCATATTCGTCGAGGATCTGCTGGCGGTTGGATTCCAGCCATTTCATGTCCTGCGAGATGGCGCCCTGGACGATGGCCACCGTGCGCGGCGCGGCATCGGGCCGCGTCCACTCCACACCACGCAGCGCAAGACCCGTGGGCCATGGCAGCAGCAGCACGGCCAGCGCGACCAGACGTTCCCTGCCCGTGCCCCGCCACAGCATCACCAGCGCGCCCGCGGCCACCAGCAGCAGCGCGCTCAGCAGGTACACGCCGCCCACGGGCGCAAAGCCGGCAAGCCAGGTATCGATCTGGCTGTAGCCCAGCGACAGCCACGGGAAACCAGAGAGGAACCAGCCCCGGCACCACTCCACCAGCAGCCACATGGCCGGCATGCCAGCGAGGAAGGTCCAGGGACCACGCACGGGCAGCAGACGCAGCACCGCGAAGCCCAGCAGCGCATACCAGCCAGCCATGATCAGCACCAGCGCGCCCATCACCAGCAGCGCCACCCACAATGGCGCCTGTCCGAACACGCGGATGGAGATGTACAGCCACCAGGTGCCGGCGCTGAAAAGGCCCAGTCCGAAGCAGAAACCCAGCCACGCGCCCTCGCGCGGCTGCCGCGCCCGGGTCCACAGCGCCATGAGCGCCGCCGGACAGAGCACCGCCAGCGGCCACAGATCGTAAGGCGCGAACGCCAGCGTCAACAGCGCGCCGGCCAGCAGCGCGGCAAGGCTGCTCAATGCGCCGGCATGGCGAGAGCTCGATCCCGGATCAGGCACTGTGGCCGGGTTCAGCCGTATCGCCCGCATCGCCCTGCGCGGTTTGCGGCGCGGTCACGCGCAGGCCCTCGATGCAGCGCCGGTCGGCGCGCACGATGCGGAACTCGAAGCCATCCAGCACGGCGATCTCGCCGCGGCGCGGCAGGCGCCCGAAATGCTGCGTGACCAGCCCCGCCACGGTGTCGAATTCGTCATCGGGGAAATTCGACCCGAAGTAGTGGTTGAAGTCGCCGATGCGTGTGGCGCCGCGCACCGCGTACTGCCGCTCGCCGTCGGGACGGATGTCCTTCTCGTCGTCGACGTCATACTCGTCGTCGATCTCGCCCACGATCTGCTCGATCACATCCTCGATGGTCACGAGACCCGCGATGCCGCCGTATTCGTCCACGGCGATGGCCAGGTGATTGCGGCCCAGGCGCAGCTCCTTCAGCAGCACGTTCACGCGCTTGGATTCGGGCACGAACACGGCCTTGCGCAGGAAGCGCGGCAGATCGAAGCCGCCATTGCGGCCCTCGGAGTGCAGCCGCAGCAGATCCTTGGCGAGCAGGATGCCGACGATGGCCTCGCTGTCGTCATCCAGCACCGGGAAGCGCGAGTGGCCCGACTCGATCGCCACCTGCAGCATGCGCTGCGGCGTGTCGCAGGTGCGCACGCAGATCATCTGGTTGTGCGGCACCATGATGTCGCGCACCTGCAGGTCGGTGACATCCAGCACGCCTTCCAGCATGGAAAGCGCTTCACCATCGAGCAGGCCCTGGTTCTGGGCATCACGCAGCAGCTCGCGCAGTTGCGGCCGGTCCTTCGGCGCGGTGAGGTTGCGGATGCGCCGGATCCAGCGACTGGTGGTGCTGGGATCCTGGCTAGACATGGGACACCCGCTGAACATAGGGATTGGGGAATCCGAGGGCGCGCAGCACCGCGATTTCGCGGCGCTCCATGCGCTTTGCATCGGCGTCGTTCTCATGGTCGAAACCCGCCAGATGCAGCACGCCATGCACCACCAGATGCGCCCAGTGCGCATCCATCGGCTTGCCCTGGACGCGCGCCTCCTGGCGCAGCACCGCCGGGCAGATCACCACATCCCCGAGCGGCTGCGGCTTTACACCAGGCGTCGCGGCGGCGGGAAACGACAGCACATTGGTGGGACGATCCTTGCCGCGATAACGATGATTGAGTTCACGCATGCGGGCCGGACCGACGATCTGCACGGCAAGCTCGCAACCGGCGCCCCGCGCACCGAGCGCGGCCCGCGCCCAGCGGGTGATCCTGGCCGGTGACGGGGTGGCGGCGCCGGCGCGCCCGCGGCACTCCACGTCCAGTGCGGCGCGCGGCATCACCCTTCCCCCGCCTCGTAGGCCTGCACGATCCGCTGCACCAGCGGATGGCGCACCACGTCGCCGGCGTCGAAATGCGAGAACGCGACGCCGTCCACGCGCTGCAGCACCCGCAGCGCCTCGCGCAGCCCCGAGGGCCGGCCCGCGGGCAGATCGGTCTGCGTGAGATCTCCGGTGACCACGGCGCGCGAGCCGAAGCCGATGCGCGTGAGGAACATCTTCATCTGCTCGGGCGTGGTGTTCTGCGCCTCGTCGAGAATGATGAAGGATTCGTTGAGCGAGCGGCCGCGCATGAAAGCCAGCGGCGCCACTTCGATGACGTTGCGCTCTATCAGGCGCGCCACACGGTCGAAGCCGATCATTTCGTAGAGCGCGTCGTAGATGGGGCGCAGGTAAGGGTCGACCTTCTGCGTGAGATCGCCGGGCAGGAAGCCCAGACGCTCGCCGGCCTCCACCGCAGGCCGCACCAGCACGATGCGCCGCACACGCTCGCTGTGCAGCGCTTCCACCGCGCAGGCCACGGCAAGGTAAGTCTTGCCCGTGCCGGCGGGGCCGATGCCGAAAGTGAGGTCGTGGGCATGCACATTGGCCATGTACTGCCGCTGATGCGGGCCGCGCGCGCGGATCAGGCCGCGCGGCACACGGGCCGAATCAGGAGCGCCCGCGGCATCGCCGGCTGCCGCGCGCACCGTGGTGCCTGGCCCGTCGGCGTGCTCGCGCAGCGCCAGATGCACATCGGGCAGATCCACCTGCGCGCTCTGGGTGACATCGAACAGATCGCGCAGCACCTGCTCGGCGCTGGCCGCACGCTCGCCGCTGACACGGAACTGGTTGCCGCGCCGGCGCACCTCCACGCCCAGCCGCTGCTCGACCAGCCGCAGGTTCTGGTCCAGCGGGCCGCACAACGCGGCCAGCCGCGAGTTGTCCTCGGGAAGCAGCTCGAATTCCGCGCTCATCTGCTCCGCAAGATTGCTGTCACGGCGCCCTTTCAATTCCGCATCCCGGCCGCCATCAGCGACGGCGCATCGACCAGACGCCCACGCAGCGAGTTGTTGAGAGCCTCGGTGATTTCCACATCCACGAAACGGTTGATGAGCGCCACATCGCCCTCGAAGTTCACCCAGCGGTTGTTCTCGGTGCGGCCGGCGAGCTGCGCCGCGTCGCGCTTGCTGGGCCGCTCCACCAGCACGCGCTGCGTGCTGCCCACCATCCGTGCGCTGATGGCGCGCGCCTGCCGGTCGAGCAATGCCTGCAGACGCGCCAGGCGCCCGGACTTCACCTCGGCGGGCACGTCGTCCGGCAGCGAGGCCGCGGGTGTGCCCGGGCGGCGGCTGTAGATGAAGCTGAACGACTGATCGAAGCCCACCTCTTCGGTGAGCTGCAGCGTGGCCTCGAAATCGCGCTCGGTCTCGCCGGGGAAGCCCACGATGAGATCGGTGGAAATGGTGATGTCGGGCCGCACGGCGCGCAGCCGGCGCAGCTTCTGCTTGAATTCCAGCGCCGTATAGCCGCGGCGCATGGCCGCCAGCACGCGGTCCGAGCCGCTCTGCACCGGCAGATGCAGATGATTGGCGAGCTTGCGCGTGCGCGCGAAGGCCGCCACCAGCGAATCGTCGAAATTCAGCGGATGCGAGGTGGTGAAGCGCAGGCGCTCGAGCCCTGGCAAGGGGCTCAGCGCAAGGATGAGCTCGCCCAGCGTGATGGGAGCGGCAGCATCGCGCGGCCCCTCATAGGCATTGACGTTCTGCCCCAGCAGCGTGATCTCTCCCACGCCCTGCGCCACCAGCGCGCGCACTTCGTCGATGACGCTGGCCGCCGGACGGCTCACCTCGTCACCGCGCGTGTAAGGCACAACACAGTAGCTGCAGAACTTGCTGCAGCCTTCCATGATCGAGACGAAAGCCGCGGCGCCTTCCGCGCGCGGCGGAGGCAGGCAGTCGAACTTCTCGATCTCGGGAAAGCTCACATCCACCTGCGCGCGCCCGGTGCGGCGCAATTCAGCCAGCATCTGCGGCAGGCGATGGATGGTCTGCGGACCGAACACCAGGTCCACCTGCGGCGCGCGCCGCGTGATGGCCTCGCCTTCCTGGCTTGCGACGCAGCCGCCCACACCGATGATGATTCCGGGACGCGCCTGCTTGAGCAGACGCCACTGGCCCAGCAGCGAGAACACCTTGTCTTCCGCCTTGTCGCGCACGGAGCATGTGTTCATCAGCAGAATGTCCGCTGACGCTTCGTCCGGAGAAGGTTCGAGACCCTCGGCCGCTTCGAGCACGTCCCCCATCCGGGAGGAGTCGTACTCATTCATCTGGCAGCCGAAGGTTTTGATGAAGTAGCGATCAGGCATAGGATGCCGAAACAAGATTACCGGTTTTTCGCCTCGCCTTGGGGCACGACGATGAGAATCATTCGCAATCAAGAGTGCTTTTGCATCGGCAGGGAGATTAATAGCTGCTCCGGCAGCTTCTTTTGACTAGAATCAAGGTTGCCCGTCAAACGAACCGGAACAATACCGCGAACCTCCGGGAGATCCGCGATGACCGCTGCTTCAGCTGAATTCTACAACGACAAGGTCGTACGCCAGTTCACCATCATGACGGTGGTCTGGGGCGTCATTGGCATGGCCGTCGGCGTGCTCATCGCCGCCCAGCTCTACTGGCCGTCGCTGAATTTCGACGTCCCGTGGCTCAGCTATGGCCGCCTGCGCCCGCTGCACACCAACGGCGTGATCTTCGCCTTCGGCGTCTGCGGCATGTTCGCCACCAGCCTCTATGTGGTGCAGCGCACCTGCCATGTGCGGTTGATCTCCGACAAGCTCGCGGCGTTCGTGTTCTGGGGCTGGCAGGTGGTGCTGGTGGCGGCTGTCATCTCGCTGCCGATGGGCTTCACGCAGGCGAAGGAATACGCCGAGCTCGAATGGCCCATCGACCTGCTGATCACCGCGGTGTGGGTGTCGTACGCGGTGCTGTTCTTCGGCACCATCGCCAAGCGCCGCGTGCAGCACATCTATGTCGCCAACTGGTTCTTCGGCGCCTACATCATCGGCACCGGCATGCTGCATGTGGTCAACAGCATCGCGATCCCGGCGGGCTTCATGAAGTCCTACCCGGTGTACAGCGGTGCGGTCGACGCCATGGTGCAGTGGTGGTATGGCCACAACGCGGTGGCGATGGTGCTCACCGTCGGCTTCCTGGCGATGATGTACTACTTCGTGCCCAAGCAGGCGGGCCGCCCGATCTATTCCTACCGCCTGTCGATCGTGCACTTCTGGGCGCTGATCGCCGTCTACATGTGGGCCGGCCCCCACCACCTGCACTACACCGCGCTGCCCGACTGGGTGCAGTCGGTGGGCATGGTGTTCTCGCTGATCCTGCTCGCGCCGAGCTGGGGCGGCGCGATGAACGGCGTCATGACGCTCTCGGGCGTGTGGCACAAGCTGCGCACCGACCCGATCCTCAAGTTCCTCATCGTCTCGCTGTCGTTCTACATGATGTCGACATTCGAAGGGCCGATGATGTCGATCAAGACGGTCAACTCGCTCTCGCACTACACCGACTGGACCATCGGCCACGTGCATGCCGGCGCGCTGGGCTGGGTGGCAATGATCACCATCGGCTCGATCTATTCGCTGCTGCCGCGTCTGCTGGGCCTCAACCAGATGTACTCGGTCAAGTGGATCGACACGCACTTCTGGCTGCACACGCTGGGCGTGGTGCTGTACATCGCCGCGATGTGGATCGCCGGCGTGATGCAGGGCCTGATGTGGCGCGCGACCAATGCCGACGGCACGCTGACCTACAGCTTCGTCGAATCGCTTTCGGCCACCTACCCGTACTACCTGGTGCGCTTCGGCGGCGGCGTGGTGATCCTCGGCGGCATGTGCTTGATGGCGGTGAACATGATCAAGACCTTCCAGATGGCCAAGTCCACCGCACCCCAGCCCGTGCTGACCCCCGATCCGGCGCAGGCGCGCGCCTGAGGCAACACCGATGAGCAACACCAACGAAAACAAGAATCCGCACGAGAAGATCGAGAAGAACGTCGGTCTGCTGGCCGTGCTGATTGCCGTGGCTCTGTCTTTCGGCGGCCTCGCGGAGATCGTGCCCCTCATGTACCAGGCCGAGGCCATCGAGCCCCTGCCCGGCATGAAGCCCTACCCCGCGCTGGAACTGGCCGGTCGCGACGTCTACATCCGCGAAGGTTGCTACAACTGCCACTCGCAGATGATCCGCACGCTGCGCTTCGAGACCGAGCGTTACGGCCACTACTCGCTGGCGGGTGAATCGGTGTACGACCGTCCCTTCCAGTGGGGCAGCAAGCGCACCGGGCCGGATCTGGCGCGCGTCGGCGGCCGCTATTCGGACGACTGGCATCGCGTGCACCTGATCAACCCGCGTGACGTGGTGCCGGAATCCAACATGCCCTCGTTCCCGTGGCTGGCGGAAAACGCCGTCGATCCGCAGCAGGTGACGCGCCACATGCGCGCCCTGAAGAAGCTGGGCGATCCCTACACCGACGAGGACCTTGCCGGCGTCGCGCAGGCCGTCGAAGGCCGCAGCGAGCTCGACGCCATGGTCGCCTATCTGCAGGGGCTCGGGCGTTACGCCCCGAAGGGGAACTGACGTGATTTCCGGAATCATCACCATCGCCCTGCTGGTGCTCTTCATCGCCGGCTGGATCTGGGCCTGGCGGCCGGCACGCAAGGCGAGCTTCGACGCCGCCGCGCGCCTTCCCCTTCAGGATAACGACACGGAGATTCGCTCATGAGCGCCGGCTGGTCCTGGTACGTCATTCTTCTGGTGGTCAGCAACATCATCGGCTGCACCGCGTTGCTGTGGTGGACATCGAAGAAAGCCAAAGGCAACGAAGGCACCAGTCATATCTGGGACGGCGACATCACCGAGTACGACAAGCCGCTGCCGCGCTGGTGGATCAACCTGTTCTACATCACCATCGTCTTCAGCATCGCCTACATGTTCTGGTACGGCGGATTCGGCTCGTACAACGGCTTCTCCAGCTGGACTTCGCAGAGCGAACATGCGACGCAGAAGGCGGCCGGCGATGCGCGTCTGGCGGAAGCGTTCCGGCCGTATGACGGCAAGCCCATCGACGAGCTGGCGCGCGACGCGCAGGCCGTGGCGCTGGGCCGCTCGATCTTCACCAACCAGTGCGCGACCTGCCACGGTTCCGCGGGCCAGGGCGCGATCGGCTATCCGAACCTCACCGACACGGTCTGGCACTGGGGAGGAACACCGGCGGACATCCTGCAGACCGTGCTCCACGGCCGCAATGCCGTGATGCCGAGCTGGAGCGAGGCGCTGACCGCCATGGGCGGCGCGAATGCCGTGGAGGACGTGACCACCTATGTGCTGTGGATGACCGATCCGTCGCTGGCGGCCACCAACGGCGATGCCATCGCCCGCGGTCGCGGTCTGTATGCCAATGTCTGCGCCGCCTGCCATGGCGCGGACGGCAAGGGCATGACAGCGCTGGGCGCGCCGGATCTGACCGACGACTACTGGCTCTACGGTCGCAGCCGCGCCGCGATCCGCGAAGGCATCGAACGCGGCCGCAACGGCTCCATGCCGGCGCAGGAAGGGCTGCTGGGCGAGACCCGTTCGCGCCTCGCCGCCGCCTACGTGTGGACGCTGTCGCAGCAGTAACGGGTGTTGAATTCGGGAGTAACGACATGATCCAGCCTGGCGCCGATTTCGATCACCCGCCCCGCTCCCGGGCGCAGCGGCTCGGCGCCATGCTCTGGCCCAGCTTCTTTGCCGCCGGCGTCGCGACGATGGTGTTCTTCGCCTTCGTCGATCCGCTGGAACTGCGCGACATGACCTTCCCCGATGTGTCGCTGTCGCGCGAGCTGGGATACACCATCGGCTTCTTCCTCTTCTGGAGCGCCACGCTGGCATCCAGCCTCTTCACCTGGCTGCTGCTGAGGCCCGCGAGCCGCTTCAACCGCCGGCTGCAGGAGTAGCAGGCGATGGCGAGCAGTCTTCCGGATCGCAGACAGGAAGCCGGGGCGGCCTACGTCAGCGAGGCCAAGATCTACGCCCGCAGCGTGTCCGGGCGCTACAAGCGCCTGCAGCATTCCTCGGTGGTCTGGCTGCTGGGCATGTACTACCTGTTCCCGTGGCTGCGCTGGGACGGCCGGCAGGCGGTGCTGTTCGATCTGCCGGCGCGCAAATTCCACATCTTCGGCCTCACCTTCTGGCCGCAGGATTTCCTGTTCCTCGCGCTGCTCTTGATCATCGCCGCGCTGACACTGTTCTTCTTCACCGCATTGGCCGGCAGGCTGTGGTGCGGCTTCGCCTGCCCGCAGACCATATGGACCGAGGCGTTCGTGGTCATGGAGCGCTGGACCGAGGGCGACCGCCTGCAGCGGATGAGGCTCGATGCCGCGCCGTGGAGCGCCAACAAGCTGCTGCGCAAAGGCGCCAAGCATCTGCTGTGGGCCGTGTTCGCGCTGTGGACCGGCCTCACCTTCGTGGGGTTCTTCACCCCCATCGTGCCGCTGGTCACGCGCGTGGCGTCCTTCACCCTGGGCGGATGGGAAACCTTCTGGATCCTGTTCTATGCGCTGGCCACCTGGGGCAATGCCGGCTTCCTGCGCGAGCAGGTCTGCAAGTACATGTGCCCCTATGCGCGCTTCCAGAGCGCCATGTTCGACCGCAACACGCTGATCATCTCCTACGATCCGATGCGCGGCGAACCGCGCGGGCCGCGGCGGCGCGGCCTTGCCGATGTGGTTGCCCGCGGCCGGGGTCTGCTCGACAAGATCAAGGCCTACGACTATGTCTTCCGCGCCAGCCAGCATCCCAGCGCCGCGAACCAGGCCAGCCAGGCGCGCGGCACCATCACTTTCGATGCGGGCGTCGCCGAACCCCTGCCCAGCTTCACTCCGGAACAACTGGGCGACTGCGTCGACTGCACGGTGTGCGTGCAGGTGTGCCCCACCGGCATCGACATCCGCAACGGCCTGCAGTACGAGTGCATCGCCTGCGGCGCCTGCATCGACGGCTGCAACGATGTCATGGACAAGCTGGGCTATCCGCGCGGCCTGATCCGTTTCTCCACCCAGAACGCCATAGACGGGGCGCCCACAAAGGTGCTGCGCCCGCGCATCGTGGTCTATGCCGTGCTGCTCACCGCATTGCTCGGCGCCTGGGGCTGGGGCGTTCTGCATCGCAGCCCGTTCATCGCCGAAGTGCTGCGCGACCGCAACGCGCTGTACCGCGTGGTCACCGACGGCGTCGAGAACGCCTACACGCTGAAGATCGTCAACAAGACCGACGCGCCCGCCACCTTCACGCTCGCGATCGCGCACGGCCCGCAGGGAGCGCAACTGGCCGGCCTGCCCACCCGGATCACGGCCGCGGCGTCCGAAATCCTCTCGGTGCCGGTAGTGGTCTCGGCCCCTGCGCAGACACATGGCCGGCACGAGCTGGTGTTTGCCGTCACGGCCGCGGGCCAGGACAAGCCCCGTGAAGTGAAGAGCAGTTTCTTCGCCCCCTCCGCGCCATGAACCAACCCTCACGCGCCTGGCGGGAACCGATGATGTGGCTGGTCATGGGATTGCCGGCCATCACGGTCATTGCCGGCGTCACCATGGTCATCCGCTACGGAGGGCCGGGCACCGCCGATGTGGTCAACGACGGAGTGCGGCGCACCGGCCAGATCCAGCAGACCGATCTCTCGGCCGACATGGCGGCACGCGAGCTGGGGCTGTCGGCACATCTGCGCGTGACTGAAGACGCGGTCGAACTGCGCGGCGTATCGGGCGAGCTGCCGCTGGAGACACTGCAACTCACGCTGGCCCATCCTCTTCAGGCGGCGCGCGACATGACATTGCAGCTGCAACCCGTGGACGGCATGTGGCGCGCCGCGGCCAGCGTCGACACCACGCACGACTGGAACCTGCAGCTGGCGCCGGCCAGTGGCGCATGGCGCATCAGTGGCCGCCTGCACGGCAATGAAGTCTCGGCGCTGCTGGCGCCGGCGCTGCAGAGGCCATGAACAGCACCGCCGCGACGCTGGCCCCGGCGCCGGTCGCGGAGCATTCTGCGACCGGTCTCTCCGGCGCCTGCTTCCACTGCGGCGAAACACTGCCGACCTTCCCCTTATCCGCCATTGCCGCGGGCAGCCCGCGGGAATTCTGCTGCGCGGGATGCGCAGCAGCCGCGCAATGGATCGAGGACGCGCGGCTCGACGACTACTACCGGCTGCGCAGCGACCGGGGAAGCCGCGTCACCGCCGATGACACCGACCTTGCGGCCTGGGACGAGGAGGAAATCATCGGGCCGCATGCGCGCGCCGTGCCCGGCGGGCGCGAGATCGTGCTGCTGGTCGATGGCATGCGCTGCGCCGCGTGCGCCTGGCTCATCGACCGGGCGCTGGCCCGCGAACAGGGCGTGACCGAAGTGTGCGCCAACGCCGTCACCGGCCGCATCCGCCTGGTATGGAACCCCGCGCGGGAGCGGCTGTCGGTGCCGCTGCGACGGCTGCTCTCACTGGGCTATCGACCCTTCCTTGCCAGCGATGCGACCCGGGAACGCGCACGCCGCGCCGAGCGGCGGCGCACCTTGTTGCGTGTCGGGCTCGCGGGCCTCGCCTCCATGCAGGCGATGATGTTCGCCGAAGCGCTGTATCTGGATTCCGCGAGCCAGATGGCTCCCGCGACGCGCGACTTCTTCCGCTGGATCACTTTCCTGATCTCGACGCCGGTGGTGTTCTGGTCGGGCTGGCCCTTCCTCGCCGGCGCCTGGCGCGAAATCCGCGAACGCGCGCTGGGCATGGATACGCTGATCGCCAGCTCCACGCTGCTGGCCTGGGGCGGCAGCACCTTCGAGACTCTGCGCGGCGGGCCGGAGGTGTGGTACGACGCGGCGGTGATGTTCGTGTTCGTGCTGCTGGTGGCCCGCATGCTCGAACAGCGCGTGCGGCTGATCGCCAACGACCATGTGGACCGTCTGGCGCAGGCCCAGCCCATGCTGGCCGTACGCGAAGCCGGCAACGGCCGGCTGGAGAGCGTGCCCATCACACGCCTCGCCGTCGGCGATCTGCTGCATGTGGCGGCCGGCGAAACCGTGCCCGCGGATGGTCGGCTGCTGGATGCGCCGGCGGCCTTCGTGGAAGCACTGCTCACCGGCGAGAGCCAGCCGGTGGCGCATGCGCCGGGTGCGACGGTGTATGCCGGCACGGTCTGTCCCGATGCCTCGGTACGCATCGAGGTCACGGCCGCGGGCAGCGGCACGCGCATCTCGGGCCTTGCGCAACTGGTACAGCGCGCGCAGGAAAACCGCCCACGCATCGCGCGCGTCGCCAACCGCGTGGCGACCTGGTTCGTCATCGCGCTGGCTTTCATTGCCGCGCTCACCGCGCTGGTGTGGCTGCGGATCGATCCTTCCCGCGCCTTCGAGGTGACACTGGCACTGCTGGTGATCAGCTGCCCGTGCGCGCTGTCGCTTTCCATACCGGCTGCCACCGCGGCCGCGCAGGCCGCGCTGTCGCGGCTGGGTGTGCTGCCCGCGCGTGCCGACGCACTCGACACGCTGGCCCGCGTCACCGATTTCGTGTTCGACAAGACCGGCACACTGGGCAGCGGCAAGTGGACCATCGCCGACACCCAGGTCTTCGGCGACATGGATGCAAGCGAGGCGTTGGGGCTGGCCGCCGCGCTGGAGGCCGGTGTGCGCCATCCCCTCGCGACGGCCTTTGCCGGCATCGCGGCGGCAGGCCCGGCTGTGCAGGTGCGGGTGACAGCCGGTGAAGGCGTATCCGGCTGCGTGCAGGGCCGCACACTGCGCATCGGCACCGCTCCGTTTGCCGCCGGCCGCGCCGATGACGGCGCCGTGTGGCTGGGCGACGGCCAGCAGGCCATCGCGCGCTTCGAGCTGCGGGAACAGACGCGACCGGACGCCGCCGCCGCGCTCGATGCGCTGCGCGCAGCCGGCATCCGCGTGCATCTCTACAGTGGCGATGGTGAGGCGGCGGTGGCCCGCTTCGCCTCCACCCTGGGGCTGGCTGCACAGAATTGCGCCGCGCGTCTGCTGCCGGAAGAGAAACTTGCGCGCGTGCGCGCGCTGCAATCCCAGGGCGCCGTGGTCGCCATGGTGGGCGACGGTCTCAACGATGCACCGGTGCTGGGCGGCGCCGATGTGTCCATCGCCGTGACCGACGGCGCCTCGCTGGCTCGCCATGCCGCGGATCTGGTGATGACGCAGGATTCGCTGCGGCGCATCCCGCAGGCATTGCAGCTGGCGCGCCGCGCGCGGCGCATCGTGCGCGAGAATCTCGTCCTCGCGCTGGGCTACAACGTGGTGGCGCTGCCGCTGGCCGCGCTGGGCTACGTGCGGCCGTGGCTGGCCGCGGTCGCGATGGTGAGCTCGTCACTCACCGTCACCCTCAATGCCCTGCGCCTGGCGCGCAAGGTGCCGCAGTGAACATCCTGCTGTTGCTGATTCCCCTGGCGCTGGTGCTGCTGGTGGCGGCCATCGGCGCCTTTGTGTGGGCGGTGCGCAGCAACCAGTTCGAGGACATGGACACACCGCCGCTGGACATCCTGGCCGACGACGATCACCACACCGTCCGCCACGATGCTGCCCGCAAGGACCCCGAATGAGCGCCAGCCTGCTGGTACTCGCGAGCGCCTTCCTCAGCGGACTCATGGGAGGCGGCCATTGCGCCGCGATGTGCGGCGGCATCGCCACCGGCTTCTCCGGCATGAGCCGCCAGTCGCGCTGGCTGGATGCGCTCGAGCCCAATGTCGGCCGCATCATGGCCTACACCCTCGCGGGCGCCGTGGCCGGCGGGCTGGGCCATGGCATCGTGTCGCTGGCCCGTTCGCCATCGCTGTTGCTGACACTGCGCACCGCGGTGGGACTGGTGCTGGTGATCGCCGCGCTGCGGCTGCTGCTGCCGCGCGGAAGATTCGCGCTGCTCAATGCGCCGGGGCGCCTGTGGCAACGCCTGTTGCAGCCGTTGCAGCGCCGCTTGCTTCCTGCCAACACCACCATGCGCCGCATGGCGGCCGGTGTGGTGTGGGGATTCCTGCCCTGCGGCCTCTCCACCACCCTGCTGACGGCGGCCTGGCTTCAGGGCCGCGCCGTGGATGGCGCGATGACCATGCTGGCCTTCGGACTCGGCACATTGCCGGTGATGGTGCCGCTGACCTGGAGTGGCGCGCGCCTCGGCCAGGTCCTGCAACGGGCGCCGTGGCGCCTCGCGGCTGGCAGTTTCGTGATGCTCGCCGGCCTCATCACACTCGCGGCGCCACTGTTGATGAGGGTGCCGGCGCTGCACGCCGTGCTCAGGGCGCTGGGCTGCGCGCCCTCGATCAGCTGAGAAAAGGCCTGCTAGGCCCGCCGGTCCAGCGGCTGGTCGTGATCCGGGTCCGGAGCGCCGGCGAGCTGCGCCAGCTGCACAGGATCGAGCACCTCTATCTGCCGGCCAGCCACCGCGATGATGCGCAGGTCGTGCAGCCGCGACAGGCCGCGGCTCACCGTTTCCAGAGCCAGACCCAGATAGCGGGCCACATCCTCGCGCGACATGGGCAGCACGATCTGCGCACGCTCTTCACCGCCGCGCTGATAGCGCTGCTGCAAATCCAGCAGGAACATCGCGATGCGCTCGTCCGCCTGACGCCGCACCAGCATCTGCACATGCGACTGCCCGCACTGGGCGCCGCCGCCGAACACGCCCAGCAGACGGCGGTTCAGGCCCGGCGCTCCAGTAGTCAGCTCGGCAAGCCCCGAGTAAGGGATGCCGCAGACCTGGGAATCCATCAGCGCAATGGCCTCGCATTCATGCCGGCCGGAGGCCAGCGCATCGAGCCCCACCAGTTCACCGGGAACATGGAAGCCGAGCACGCAATCTTCACCGTCGGCCGTGTTCACCACGGTCTTGATCGCTCCGCTGCGCACGACATAAACCGCGGCCAGCGCGTCGCCCGGCCGGAACAGCCGCGCGCCGCGCGCCAGCGGCTCGCGCCGGCCGAACATGCCGCGGCGCCGCACGTCATCGAGACGCAACTCGGCCTGCACACAGAATTCGCGCAGCGTGCACGGCTCGCAGCTGCGGCGCAGCAGCGAGAAATCCGCCGGTACGTCGGGTGCGCTCCGGGAATCGGTCATGGCTGAGAGTTCCGGTTCATCCCGGCCATCTTACTGTGTTTCCCGGGCACCCCTAATGGACCCGCGAACAGCGGCAGACCTCGGCAGCATTGTCGGGTGACATAATCGACAGCGGTTGATAACCGGAATGCATGAATGCCCACAGAAAGCCATGACCAGCTCGCGGTCTTTTCGGTCGTCGCCCGCGAGCGCAGCTTCACTCGCGCCGCGGCAAAGCTCGGGATGTCGCGATAGTAGCCGCTCACCGTCAGCGTGAGCGAACGAACAGGATCAGCAGGGCAGCAGCTCCCAGCACGGCTGCGCCGATGCTCTGGTGCAGCCGCCTGGCAGTCGGCGGCGCTGCCTGGAACGGAGAAATCGGATCAGTCATGCAAGCATTCCTCTTCAGGTTGTCTTTGACGTAACAGGTGACTCAAGACATTCAGGCCATGAGATGGACAGTGGTGGCCGCAAGCACCAGATAGCGGCCGATCTTTGCGATGGCCACCAGCAGCAGAAACATCGGGAAAGACTCCCGCATTACGCCCGCAACGATGGTCAGTGGATCGCCGACGACCGGCGCCCAGCTCAGCAACAGGGACCACTTGCCGTACTTCGTGTACCAGCGCTGCGCACGATCCAGCGCTTCAGCGCGCACGGGAAACCACCTCCGGTCGCGGAAGCGCTCCATGCCGCGACCCACTATCCAGTTCAGGACCGATCCCAGGATGTTCCCAACGCTCGCCACGATGAGCAGCAGCCATGGCGAGTGGCCTGCCAACAGCAGGCCCACCAGAACGGCCTCCGACTGGCCCGGAATCAAGGTGGCGGATACGAGCGCCGCCAGGAAAAGTCCGCCATACAGCGCGATCTCCGTCATGGTGTGTCGTCACGATGCACAAGGCGATACAGCGCCGGCAGCACCAGCAGCGTCAGCAGGGTCGAGGACACGATGCCGCCGATCACCACGGTGGCGAGCGGGCGCTGCACTTCGGCGCCGGTTCCCACGTTGAACGCCATGGGCACGAATCCGAGGCTGGCCACCAGCGCGGTCATCAACACCGGACGCAGGCGCGTCAGCGCGCCATGCCGGATGGCCCTGTCGAGCGGATAGCCTTGGGCACGCAGCTTGCGGATGAAGCTGAGCATGACCAGACCGTTCAACACTGCGACGCCGGAGAGCGCGATGAATCCGACGCCCGCCGAGATGGATAGCGGGATGTCGCGCAACCACAGCGCCGCCACACCGCCGGTCAGCGCCAGCGGCACGCCGCTGAACACGATGGCCGCATCCTTGCCGGAGCCGAAGGCCATGAACAGCAGACCGAAAATGATCACCAGCACCACCGGCACGACCACCGACAGCCGCTTGCTGGCCGAGATCAGCTGCTGAAAAGTGCCGCCGTATTCGATCCAATACCCTTCCGGCAGCTGGATCTCCTCGCCGACCTGCACCCGCAACTCCTGCACGAACGAGCCGAGGTCGCGGCCACGGACATTGCTGGTGATCACGACGCGCCGCTTGCCGTTCTCGCGGCTGACCTGGTTCGGACCCTGCGTCACCTCCACGGTGGCGAGCTGGCCCAGTGGCAAGTAGCCGCCGCCTGGAGCCGGAACAGGCAGGGAAGCCAGCGTCCTCGGCTCCTGGCGCAACGCTTCGGGCAGACGCACCACGATGTCGAAGCGACGGTCGCCCTCGAACACCTGACCCACCGTCTCGCCACCCAGCGCCACGGATACCGTCTGCTGGACGTCGTCGATCGAGATACCGAACCGGGCGAGCGCATCCAGGTCCGGCGTGATGGTCATCAGAGGCAAGCCGGTGACCTGCTCCAGCTTCACATCCGCCGCACCCCGGATACCCCCGGCCAGAGTTTCGATGCGACGCCCGATCTGCTCCAGTTGTTCAAGATCGTCGCCGTAGAGCTTGATCGCGACTTCGGCACGGACACCGGCGATCAGTTCGTTCATCCGCATCTGCACCGGCTGGGTGAACTCGTAGTTGTTGCCGGGAACGGCGCGCACGATCTGCTCCAGCTCCGCGACGAGCTGCGCCTTGGGCTTGCGTGGATCGGGCCACTGGCTGCGATCCTTCAGCATCACGAACGTATCGGCCACCGACGGGGGCATCGGATCGGTGGCAATCTCGGCAGTTCCGATCTTCGCCACCACCTCCTCGACCTCCGGCATCTCCCGGATGCGGGCTTCCAGCTGGCGCTGCATGCCGATCGCCTGCGTCAGGCTGGTGCCCGGGATACGCAGCGCATGCAGCGCAATATCACCCTCATCGAGATTCGGGATGAACTCGGCGCCCAGGCGCGTGGCGAGCAGCCCCGCCAGCACGACCAGAAGCGCCGCCGCGGCAACCACGATCGTGCGCACCCGCAGCACCTGGTCGAGCAGCGGACCGTAGAAGCCAGTAGCGCCGCGCATCACCCGCGTTTCCTTTCCGGAGACCTTGCCCGTGACGAACTGCGCCACGGCCGCCGGCACGAAGGTCAGCGACAGCGCCATGGCGCCGGTCAGCGCGATCACGACCGTCAGCGCCATCGGGTGGAACATCTTCCCCTCGACGCCGGACAGCGCGAAGATCGGCACGTACACCGCAGCGATGATGAACAGGCCGAACAGGCTCGGCTTGATGACCTCGGCACTCGCCGAGGCGGCCAGCGCATGGCGCTCCTCGCGCGTCAGCAGGCGGCCCAGCTCATGCTGTTTCTCGCCGAAGCGCCGCAGACAGTTCTCCACGATGATGACCGCACCATCGACGATCAGGCCGAAGTCCAGCGCACCCAGACTCATCAGGTTGGCGGACACGCGGTTCTGCACCATGCCGCTGATCGTCAGCAGCATCGTCAGAGGAATCACCGCGGCAGTGATCAGTGCGGCGCGCAGGTTGCCCAGCAGGAGAAACAGCACCACGATGACCAGCAGCGCGCCCTCCAGAAGATTCTTGCGTACGGTCTGGATGGTGCGATCCACCAGTTCGGTGCGGTCGTAGACCGCATGGGCGCGGACGCCCGCTGGCAGGCCGGCGTTGATCTCGTCGAGCTTGGCCGCCGCCCGTTGCGCCACGGCGCGGCTGTTCTCGCCGATCAGCATGAACACCGTGCCGAGCACCACCTCGTTTCCGTCCTTGGTGGCTGCACCGGTGCGCAGCTCGCTGCCTTCAATGACCTCGGCCACATCGGAGAGGCGCAGCGGCAACCCATCCCGGGTTGCCACGACTATCTTGCGCAGCCCTTCCGCGTCGGCGACCTGGCCGGGCACCCGGACCAGGTACTGCTGACCGGAACGCTCGATGTAACCGGCCCCGACATTGGCATTGTTGCGGGCCACCGCATCGAGCACGTCGCGCAGCGTCAGGTCATAGGCCACCAGGCGCGCCGGATCCGGTGTGACATGAAGCTGCCGCACATAGCCACCAACCGTGTTGACCTCGGTGACGCCGGCAAGGTGACGCATCTGGGGCCGCACCACCCAGTCCTGCAGCGTGCGCAGTGCAGTGGGAGTCCACGTCCCGGCGACGTCTCCATCTGCCTCCACGGTGTACATGAAGATCTCGCCCAGGCCCGTGGCCACCGGACCAAGACTGGGCTTCAATCCCGTGGGCAGCTGTGCCACGACCTGCTGCAGCCGCTCTGCCACTTGCTGCCGGGCGAAGTAGATATCCGTTCCGTCTTCGAAGACCGCGGTGACCTGCGAAAGACCGTACCGGGAGATCGAGCGTGTGTACTCGAGGCGGGCAAGGCCCGCCAGCGCCGTCTCGACCGGGAAGGTCACCCGCTGCTCGGCTTCCAGTGGCGAGTAGCCCGGCGCTTCGGTGTTGATCTGCACCTGGACGTTCGTGATGTCCGGGACGGCGTCGATCGGCAGGCGACTGTAGTTCCACACACCCAGTGCCGACAGGCCGAGCACCAGCAGCAGCACCAGCCAGCGATGGGCGATGGACGCGCGAATGATGCGTTCCAGCATGGCGATTCCTTAATGATCGTGGCTGGCGCCGGACTTCTCGATGTCCGCGCGGATCAGATAGCTCTGTTCGATGACATAGAGCTGTCCGGGCTTGAGGCCGCCCAGCACCTCGGCGTACTCGCCATCGCGCTGCCCCAGTTCCAGCATGCGGACCTCATAGGTTTCACCGACCTGGGCGAACACCACGATGAAGTCGCGGAAGTTCTGCAGGCCGGATTCCTTCACGGCCAGGGGCACTTGCCGCGAAGCGATGGTCACCTCGGCCGACACCGTCATGCCGGGACGCCAGGTTCCGTCCGGATTCGGGATGCTGACGCGGGCGATGACGCTCTGGCCGGCAGTCGCAACCGGCAGCAGCCGCTGGATGGTCGAACCCGCCTTCGAGTCACCCGTGGCAGAAGCAATATCGACGCGCTGCCCGGAGCGAAGCCGCTCTGCGTCAGTGCCGATTGCGCGCAAGTCCACCCAGACCTGTGACAGGTCCGCAAGCTCGATCAGAGGGTTGTCACCGGCGACATCGCCGACGTTGGTATTGCGCGCCAGCACCACGCCGTCGAACGGCGCCGTCACCGGATAGGCACGCAGACTGTCGTTGCCCTCGACGACCACCAGGGTCTGGCCGCGCTTCACGCGCTGGCCTTCCTGCACGGCCACTTCGCGGACGATGCCCGGGAACCGGGCCTTCACCGCAACATGGCGGTTGGCGTCGATGACGACCCTGCCCATCAACCGTACCGTGTCGCGGATGACCGCGGGGCCGGCTGCTTCAACCTTGATGCCGGCTTCTTCGGCCACGGATGCCGGGATCGTCGTGCGCCCCTCATAGGAGGCATAGGTCCAGGAATGGCTCTTGCCGCCATAGCGGGCCGAAACATTCACGTCGAACGAATGTGGCTCATGCACCGTATCGCTGCCGGTCAGGTAGTCATTCTCCGCCGTGAAGGTGAAGCGGTTCTTCTCGCCATCCAGGCGCGACAGCTCAATGGTCGGCTCGACTTCACGGGGATCGACGGGCCTTCCGCCCTGATAGGCATAGAGCCGGAACTGCGGCGGCACATTGGTTTCGAAGATGGTGATTTCGAGCGCGAAGTCGCCGTCGCGCAGCATGCGGCCGCGATGCGGCCCACGCTCGAACTCGCCAGCCGGAGCAGCGCCATGTTCGCCAGCAGCTAGTGGCGCAGATTCGCGGCCACAGGACGCAAGAAAAGGAAGCAGAAGAAACAGAGTGATGAAACGGCTCATGGCTGGGTTTCCTGGGTCACGGCGGTGAGGCGTTCGACCTCGACCAGCGCCTGGTGGTAGCGGGTGGCAGCGACGAGGGCACGTCCGCGCAGATCGAAGAGCGTCTTCTGCGCCTGGGACAGGGAGACATACGGGAAGCGCCCGGCCTCGAATCCACGACGCGTGAACTGCATTGCCTCTTCTGCCTTGGGAAGCATGCGATCGCGGTAAGCCTCGAATTCGCTGCGGGCTTGCAGAAGCTCCTGGTAAAGCGCGAAGAAGGCTTGATGGCGCTCGAAGCGATCCGCCTCGCGCCGCGCTTCCAGTGCGGCAAGCTGGGCATCAGCCTCTGCAATCCCGTAGCGCGCCCGGGATCGGGCGCCCAGCGGCATCGACAGCGACATGACCAGGCCCTCGTCGTTGAAAGCCTCGAGGCGGCGTACGCCCAGGCTCAGATTGAGGTCCGCCCTGGCAGCGGTCCGGGCCACGCGGCGACGCGCGGCGATGGCCTCGGCCTCCAGCAGCAGAGCACGTTGCCGCGCAGACATGGGCAATCTGGCGACAAGGGTCTCGAACGACTCGACCGCAGGGAGCTTCTGCAGATCACCAACCGCGCTTTGAAAATCCGGCGTCAGAGCACCCCAGCTGGCAGCCAGGGTGACCCTGGCGCTCTCCAGCTCGTGTTCGGCGTACTCCTCTGCGAGTTCGGCCTCCGCCACGGCGATTTCCGCAGCACGCAGATCGGACTCCGGGTTGCGCGCCGCATTGACCCATGCTTCCACTGCCTTGCGGGTTTGGCCGGCCTGCTCGACCTGTTCGCGTGCGTAGGCCAGCCGCTGCTGCCGCGCGACAACCTCGATGAAGCGAGTCGTGGTGCGACTGACGAGGTCGAGGCGGGCTATTTCGGCAAGGTTCGCCTGTTGCCCGATCTCGGCCTTGCCCAGGGACTGGCGAGCGGCACGCTTGCCCCCCAGTTCGATGACGCGACTGATGCGCAGGGTGGCTTCGGCGGAAGCCAGACCGCTGAGCGATCCGGTGCCAGCGACATTTTCCAGCTCGCCGCCAAGCGCGAAGGGAGTGGGAAGTGCCTCGTGCTCCGCACGGGCTTCGATGGCCTGCAACTGCGCGGCTTCCGCCACGAGCACAGGGTTGGTCGCCACGGCGCGGGCGACGGCTTCTTCGAGGCGCAAGGGCTCAGCAGCCTGGGCGACAGCCGCCAGGCTACCGACCCCGGCCCAGACCAGGATCGACAGATAACGCAACAACACGGATGCCTCCGTTGAATCGGAACTGATACGCAAACGGGCTGCCCCGAGGGCAGCCAGGTGTCAGGCGATCGGAGGTCGGAAATGCTCGGCAGGTCGGCTCGGACGGACGGCGGATACGAGCCGTGCGGGAGGCGCAGCGGCAGGCACCAGGGTCACCGGCACGATGTGGGTCACCGAGGGAATCACGGTGGCCGCAACGGCCGTGCTATGCACATGCAGCACGGCGTTTCCGTCGTCGTGCTGGTCATTGTGCTGGTCATCGTGGTGGCCCGGTGCGGCATCCCCATCGTGATGATGCTCATGCGTGACATGAGGCGCATCACCATGCGCATGGGAGTGGACCTCGATCCTCGGGATATTGGCCAGAGCGACGCCCAGCGCCAGCATCATCACCGCAAGAAAGCCGACCGGCTGGCGACGCCAGCGGTGCAGCCGCATGCGGAGAAGATTCAGATCCACAGCCGGAGAATGCCCCAGTTGGTAACGATTCTCAACACTGGACCACTTTTCGCAGCGCTTCATTGATCCGGATCTGGTAGCCGGGACCCGTCACACGGAAGTAGGCAAGAATGTCGGCGTCCAGTCGGATGGTCGTCTGCACCTTGGTCGGCTCACGCTGAGGTCCGCGGCCTTTAACCAAGGCGGATTATCCGCATCCCTGGCTCTGGCCCTGAAACCTCTTGGCTTCTGCAATGTAGTAGCGCGCTTCATGTCAATTGGGCAACAGGTTGTTGCCCAATCGGGTTCGCCTGCCGGAAACGCGCCTTGAGCAGACGACTAGAACGGAATGTCGTCGTCGAAGTCGCTGGCAGTACCCATGCTGCCGCCGCGCGAACCACTCTCGCTGCGACCGCCCGAGGCAGCCCCATAGCTTTCCGCGCCCGGATCACGGTTGTCGCGGGACTCCATCGGTGCGCCGCCACCACCGCCCCGGCCACCCAGCATCTGCATCTCGCTGGCGACGATCTCGGTGGTGTAGCGGTCCTGGCCCTGCTTGTCCTGCCACTTGCGGGTGCGCAGCCGGCCTTCGATGTACACCTGCGAGCCCTTCTTGAGGTATTCGCCGGCGATCTCGCCGAGCTTGTTCCACAGCACCACGGTGTGCCACTCGGTCTGTTCCTTCATCTCGCCCGACTGCTTGTCGCGCCAGCTCTCGCTGGTGGCGATGCGGATGTTGGTCACCGTGGCGCCGCCCGGTGTGGAGCGGGTCTCCGGATCCTGGCCGAGGTTGCCGATGAGAATGACCTTGTTGATGCCGCGCGCCATGTGAAACCCCTGGAAAAGACTGTGTGCCGGGAATTGTGGGGCCGCCGCCGACGCCCTGCCCGTCCCGAACCTTGCGGGAAAGGGGAGAAAGGCGCTGCCGGGGTGCTTCCGGGGGCTATAGTAATCGTTTGCCCAGCTGCCTGCCCCCTCGCCGGGGGTTACTCCAAGAATATGGACCTGATCCGCGTCCGCGGTGCCCGCACCCACAATCTGGCCAATATCGACGTCGATCTGCCCCGCAACAGGCTGGTGGTGATCACCGGGCTTTCGGGCTCGGGCAAGTCCTCACTGGCCTTCGACACCCTCTATGCCGAGGGCCAGCGCCGCTACGTGGAATCCCTTTCCGCCTACGCGCGGCAATTCCTGTCGATGATGGACAAGCCCGATGTGGACAGCATCGAGGGCCTGTCGCCGGCCATTGCCATCGAGCAGAAGGCCACCAGCCACAACCCGCGCTCCACCGTGGGCACGGTCACCGAGATCTACGACTATCTGCGCCTGCTCTATGCGCGCGCCGGCATCCCGCGCTGTCCGCACCACGGGCACGATCTCACCGCGCAGACGGTTAGCCAGATGGTCGACCAAGTGCTGAGGCTGCCCGAGGGCGAGAGCGCGCTGCTGCTGGCGCCGCTGGTCGCGGCACGCAAGGGCGAGCACCAGGAAGTGTTCGCGGATCTTGCCGCGCAGGGCTTCGTGCGCGTGCGCGTAGACGGCAATGTCAGCGAGATCGACTCGGTGCCGAAGCTCGATCCGAAGCGCAAGCACGACATCGAAGCAGTGGTCGACCGCTTCAAGGTGCGGCCCGACATCGCGCAGCGGCTGGCCGAATCGTTCGAAACCGCGCTGCGGCTGGGCGAAGGCGTGGCGCGCCTGGCCTTTGCTTCCGGCAAACGCGATGAGCTCACTTTCTCCAGCCGCCACGCCTGCCCCGAATGCGGCCACAGCGCGCCGCCGCTGGAACCCAAACTGTTCTCGTTCAACAACCCGGCGGGCGCCTGTTCGGGTTGTGATGGCCTCGGCTATCAGGAGTTCTTCGATGCGGCGCGCGTGGTCATGCATCCGCAGCTGTCGCTGGCCGGCGGCGCCATCCGCGGCTGGGACCGGCGCAACGCGTACTACTTCCAGATGATCCGCGCGCTGGCCTCTCACTACGGCTTCGACATCGAGGCGCCCTGGGTCAAGCTGCCGGCGAAGGTGCAGCAGGTGGTGCTGCACGGCAGCGGCGACACCGAAGTGGAGTTCCGCTACACCGACTCGCGCGGCCGCACCGTGCGCCGCGCGCATCCCTTCGAAGGCATCATTCCCAACCTCGAACGCCGTTACCGCGAAACCGAATCGGCGATGGTGCGCGAGGAGCTGGGCAAGTACCGCGGCACGCGCCGCTGCGCCGAGTGCAATGGCGCGCGGCTCAATGCCGACGCGCGCAACGTGTTCGTCGCGGATCGCTCGCTGCCCACCATTGCCGCACTGTCGGTGGCTGACGCCATGGCCTTCTATGCCGATCTCACCGTCGAGGGCTGGCGCGGCGAGATCGCCGCACGCATCGTCAAGGAAGTGGCCGACCGATTGCGCTTTCTGGTGGATGTGGGGCTGGACTACCTCACGCTGGATCGCAGCGCCGAGACGCTTTCCGGCGGCGAGGCGCAGCGTATCCGCCTGGCGAGCCAGGTGGGCTCCGGCCTCACCGGCGTGCTCTACATCCTCGACGAGCCCTCCATCGGCCTGCACCAGCGCGACAACCAGCGCCTGCTAACCACGCTCAAGCGCCTGCGCGACCTGGGCAACACGGTGTTGGTGGTGGAGCATGACGAGGAAGCCATTCTCACCGCCGACCACGTGCTGGACCTGGGACCGGGAGCCGGCGTGCATGGCGGCCGCGTGGTGGCGCAAGGCACACCGCAGCAGATCTGCGCCAATCCGGATTCGCTCACCGGCCGCTATCTTTCCGGCAAGGAAGCCATCGCCGTGCCGGCGCAGCGCCGCGGCCGCGATCCGGAGCGCGAGATCCGCATCCATGGTGCGACGGCCAACAACCTCAAAGGCGCATCCGCCGCGTTCCCGGTGGGATTGCTCACCTGCGTCACCGGGGTTTCAGGCTCCGGCAAATCCACGCTGGTCAACGACACATTGTTCGCCGCTGTCTCGCTGCACCTGGGGCTGACCGGCCACGAACCACCAGCGGTGGAAAAGGTGGAAGGACTGGAACTTGTCGATCGCGTGATCGACATCGACCAGAGTCCCATCGGCCGCACGCCGCGTTCGAACCCCGCCACCTACACGGGTCTGTTCACACCGCTGCGTGAGCTGTTCGCGCAGGTGCCCGAGGCGCGCGCGCGCGGCTACGACCCGGGACGTTTCAGCTTCAACGTGAAGGGCGGACGCTGCGAAGCCTGCCAGGGCGACGGCGTGATCCGCGTGGAAATGCACTTCCTGCCGGATGTGTACGTGCCCTGCGACGAGTGCCGCGGCCAGCGCTACAACCGCGAGACGCTGGAGATCCGCTATCGCGGCAAGACCATTCATGACGTGCTGGAAATGACCATCGAGGATGCGCTCGCGTTCTTCCAGCCCGTACCCACCATCGCCACCAAGCTGCAGACGCTGGTGGACGTGGGCCTCTCCTACGTACGCCTGGGGCAGAACGCCACCACGCTGTCCGGCGGCGAGGCGCAGCGCGTGAAGCTGGCACGCGAGCTCGCGAAGCGAGCCACCGGCCGCACGCTGTACATCCTCGACGAACCCACCACCGGCCTGCACTTCCATGATGTGGCGCAATTGCTCACCGTACTGCACCGCCTGCGCGACGAGGGCAATACCATCGTCGTGATCGAACACAACCTGGATGTGGTGAAGACGGCCGACTGGATCATCGACCTGGGGCCCGGAGGCGGCGCGCATGGCGGCCGCATCGTTGCCACTGGCACGCCGGAGCAGATCGCCAAGCACCCCGAGTCGGAGACCGGGCGCTTCCTGGCACCGCTGCTGCGGCACTGAACGCGCTCGCGGAAACCCCTGCCGCCTCCGATACGCCCATCCTCGGGATGCGGTGTATATTTCCCGGAATCTGCAAGGAGGGAATCATGAACAACATCTACGACGCCTTGCGCGAAAGCCATCGCATCCAGCGCTCCCTGTGCCGCAAATTGCTGTTGTCCCGCCCGCATACCCAGCGCCGGATTGCCTTGTTCACCGATCTGCGCATCGAGCTGGCCGCCCACGCCGCAGCCGAAGAACGTTACCTGTACGCGCCCATACTGATGGACGACATGGGGCTCAATTCGTCGCGGCATGCCTTGCACGAACATCACGAGATGGACGAACTGGTCGAGAAACTGCAGAAGGCCGACACTTCAGGCCGCGGCTGGCTGCCAATGGCGAGAAAGCTGTCCGAGACCGTGCATCATCACTTGCGGGAGGAAGAAAAGAAGTTCTTCCAGGTCTCGGGAAAGATCCTGACCCGAACCCAGAAGCAGCAGCTCGCCAGGCAGTACCGCAGGGACTATGCGCGCATGCAGAAGGCGCTGCGCGCGGCATGATGGTCGTGGCGCGGGCCGCCCGCGCCATCCCCGGCCTACTTCGGCGTCAGCGCGGCAGGGTCCAGCCCCAGCTCTTCCGGCCTGGCGCCGAATACCTGACCTTCGGCATTGACGATGAACACCAGCGAGCCGCCCGTGCGGCCATCCCTGAGCGGGCGACTGCCGATGGTCACCTTGTCGCCGGGCTTGAGCGTGTCCTTCTGGATGCCGATCCTCATGAGCTGGCTCGGCGAAGTGGCTTCGATATCCCATCTTGCCGGTTCACCCTTGCCATCCACCGCGGCGCGGACCGAAATCCATGAATGCGGATTCACGTACGAGAACGAGATGATCGTCCCTTCCAGCAGCACCAGCTTGCTGTGATCGAACATCGCTGCGGAGTGGTGCGCGCCCGCCGGCGCAACGGCCATCAACGCCAGCGCAGCGGCCAGAATCAGTCTTCTCATGGATGTCATCCTCTTCACCGCAGTGGCTGCCCTTTGGCCTTCGCCTCGGCTTCCTCGATCTCCTGAGGCAGCATCATCACCTGGAAACCCTCTTCGTCCAGCCTGACGTTGGGAACGCAGGGCCGGTCGTTGAGATCAAGGTAACGGCGCACCGGCTGACCAGGCGCGGCAGGAACCTGCCTCTTGTAGTAGCGCTTCACCACCCAGGGGCGCGTGAACGCCTCGGGGTCCACCAGAGTCATTTCGTTCTCGATCAGGTCCTTGTCGATGAGCCGGATCCGCTCGGTCATCGTCAGCTTGTCGCTGTGCGGCGCCGAGGTCTCATCGAAATACGCGTTGATCATGTTCACGGTCTCGACCACCAGCGTATTGCCTTCCCAGTGACCGGTGGAATGCCCCGAATAGCTGGGCCCCGCCGTGCGTTCGTCCTCACCCGTGGGACGAGCGCGCCCGTCAAGGAAGATGCGGCGTTCGCTGCGCGCATAGTCGTTGTACCAGATCATCACCTCGGGAGCCTGGATGATGTCGAAGGCCGTCGGGCTTTCTCCCACCATGCGCGGCACGCCATAGGGCACACAGGTGGCGAAGGTGTCCCGCGCCTTGCCTTCCAAGGATTCGGCGACATGCCGGTCGTAGATGGCCTGGTACTCGGCGTTGTAGGGAATGCTCGTGACCTTGGTGCCGGGAAGCGGACCGAAGGTCGATTCGCCCTCCAGGGCACGGCTGGGACAGACGGAGTTCGGCGGATCGAACAGCGGACCCCGGCAGTCATCGGGCGCCTGTATGAACGCCCAGATGCCCGTCATGTCCGGCTGCGCGGCCAGCTTTGCGGCCAGTTCCGCGAGTTTCGGCGGAACATAGCTTGCCGCGCGCGCCAGCACCTCTGCCGATGGCATCGGATTTGTCGGCGCCTCGCCGGCCTGCACCTGCAGACCGGCGCCGATCAACGCTGCGGCCACCCAGGCCGAATGTTGCGCACGCACGCTCGTCAGTACCTGTACGTCACGTTCAGACCGACAGTGCGCGGACGGAAGGTGGTATTCACCGCACCGATGGAATACTTCCCGTACGAGCTGCAGTCGGCGTTCATGCAGGTCACACGACCCGGGCCGCTGGCGATGCCGTTGCGCGTGAGCACATCCTGCGAGTTGAGCACATTGTTCGCGAACACGGAGAGTTCCAGATTCTCCTGCAGTTCGAGACCCGCCCTCAGGCTCGCGAAGTCGTTGCCCGGCAGGCGGTAGTTGTCCGGGCTGTAGCTCGAGGTGCCTGGGCCGAGGCCCAGAACGATGCCGCTCTGGAACTGGTAGTCGCCGCGGACATAGGCACGGCGGCTGAAGGCATCAAAGGTGTACTCGGCCGACAGCGAACCACTGAACTCCGGCGTGAAGGGCACGCGATCTCCGTCGTTGATCAGGATGACGGTCGGGCTCGAACGCACGGTGGAGGCGTACTTGGCGTCGGTGTACGCCAGATTCGCGCCGACCGTCAGGCCGCCGAGCAGACGCACCTGCGCCTGGATGTCGGCGCCCTGGCTCTTCACCTTGGCAAGGCTGGTCGTGAAGCTGTTGCCGCAGGCCAGCGAGATCGGCGTCTGCACATTGCTCCAGTCGACATAGAACGCACTGGCGTTGAGCAAGGCGCGCCCACCCATCAGCCTGAACTTGGCGCCGCCTTCATAGCTCCACAGCGAGTCGGAGCTGTAGGTGGTCGGGCCTCCATCGGGGAAGCCCGCCGCGATCAGCGCGGCGTCGCAGGCAGGCGGCATGACGGGGTTCACGCCGCCCGGCCGGAAGCCCTTGGCCGCCGTCACGTAGAAGTTGGTGTCCTCGTTCAACGTGTACTGCAGGCCGGCCTTCGGGGTCACCGGGCTTTCACTGGTCTTGCCGTCGATGGCGACGCGCAGCGGATCCAGCGGCAAGCCGAACAGCGAACCACCCTGGTAGTAGATGTAGTCCAGCTTGTTGCTGGTTACGCGCACACCGGCGATGGCCTTGAGGTTGTTGTTGATCCTGAACGTGGCCTCGCCATAGCCGGCAAACTGGGTTTCCTCCATGTTCTGCGGCGTGCTGTACACCTTGGTCGGTGTGGTCAGCTGGCTGATGCCGTCACGCACCGCCGCGATGAGATCGGGAAGGTTGGCGACAATGCCCGCCTCCGCATCCACCGTGGCGCGATTGTAGAAAGCGCCCGCGACCCAGCTCAGGCGCGACTCGGCGTCATTCGAGGAAAGCCGCAGCTCCCCGGTGACGTTGCGCGTGGTGTTCGAGCCGGTGTACACCGAGGTATACAGAGGCATATTGGCGACGAAGGCAGAGTTGTCGAAGCGGTTGAACGGACCCATCAACGCGGTGCCGCCGCGGCTGATCGTGTCCACGAAGGAGTAATCCGGCCGCGCATGGGCCTTGGTTTCACCCACCGCCGTGATCACCTTCAGATTCACCTTGCTGAAGGAGTAGTCGAACACACCCGAGAACAGCTGGTAGAGCGAACCGTGGGGGCTGAGCAGGGGCTGCAGCTGGGCGTCGGAGACGTAGAACTGCTCGCCGATGTTGGTGTTCTGGCCGGTGCGATAGGGCCCGAACTTGTAGGGCCCGTAGGTGAAGACCTGCGAATCGCCCACCGGGCCGACATCGGAGGTGTACTGGGGGAAGTCTTCCCACCAGTTGTCGGTGTCCTGCCACTCGTCATCCAGCCGCAGATATCCCAGCGTGATGCCGGACTGCTCGGAAGGCTTGAACAGCATCTGGGCCTGGAAAATGCTGTGCGTGGCCGAGTTCGTGTCCGCGGCGACCACATCGCCGCTGAAGCGCGAGACATGGTCCAGATAGCCGCCATCCCGGCGATGCCAGCCGGAAATGCGGAAGCCGATCTTGTCCTCGACGATCGGACCACCGACGGCGAGGCCGAATTCATAGTTCGGATCGCCAGACCTGGTCAGCGACGTCTCGGCCTGGGCGAGCATCGAGTACGCCGAGACGCTGGGCTGCGCGGAGATGAAGCGGATCGTGCCGCCCTGCGAGGAGCCGCCGAACAGCGTGCCTTGGGGCCCGCGCAGCACTTCGACGCGCTGCAGGTCGAACAGCTGGGGCAGCGCGACGCCGCCGCCGTACGAGCCGGTCAGATTGCGCTGCATGATGGGAACGTCGTCGATGTAGATGCCGGTGGTCGGCGAACCCACCGTGGAGCGGATGCCGCGGATCGCGACGTCGGCGTTGCTGGTATTGCCGCCGGCGCCGCCGCCGTTGGTCTGGCCGATGCGCACGGCCGGCACCACGCGGCCGATGTCCTGGGCGGTCTTCAGGCCCTGGCGCGTCAGCTGCTCCGGCGTCACGGCGGTGATGCTGAGGGGGGCGTCATGCACCGTGGACTCGCGGCGGGTGGCCGTGACCACCACTTCGCCGAGCGCATCGGCTTCCGGAGCGCCTTGCGCCAGCGCTGCGGTGGTGAAAAGCGGCAGGCAGAGCGCCGGCGCCGACAACGTAATCAGCGCGGGACGAATCCCGGTGCAGGATCTTCTGACGAAAGTCCGGATCATGTCTCCACCCCCACATATTGTGTCTGATCGCAAATGTACACCGCGACGCGGCTTACTTAAAGCTATGCAAAAGCAGCGTACCGGATGAGCACGAGCGCGGCTGTCAATCGACCAGCCCGACGCTCATGTCCCACAATCGTTGCCGCGCGCGAGCCTCATAAGCCTGCGCGTTGGCGCGTGCCTCGTTGATCTGGTTGAAGTACAGACCGGTGCGCCCGGCAAGCGCCGGCCCGACAGCCAGCTGCATCACCGCGTCCGCGCCGTCCTCCACGGAGGACATGGCCGGCCTTCCGATGCCGGCCACCATAGGCGTGTTCATCATCGTCGCGGGATGCAGCGCATTGACAGTCACTCTGGCTGCGTCGAGCTGCTCCGCGAGAGTGAAGGTGAACAGGATCTGGGCAAGCTTGGACTGCGCGTAGGCGGTGCTGCTCCGATAGTCACGTTCCAGCATCACATTGTCGAAGTCGATGGGGCTTTGCGCTATGGATGCGACATTGACGATGCGTGCCGGCGCGCTGCTCCCCAGCAATGACAGCAACTCCCGCGTCAACAGGAAGTGCGAGAGGTAGTTGACGGCGAACGTCAGCTCGTGGCCGTCACGGCTCTCGCGGCGCGGCTGGTCGGAGGCGCCATAAATACCGGCGTTGTTGATCAGCAGGTGCAGCCGCGGATGTTCAGAGCGAAGACGCGCGGCGAGCTGGCGCACCTCCGCCAGCGAGCCCAGATCGCCGGGCTGGAATTGCGCACGCCCGGTACCGGCGGCGGTGATCTCGGCGGCGATGGTGCGCCCGCGGGCCTCATCCAGACCGTGCACGATGACCATTGCGCCCATCGCCCCGAGGCGTCGCGCCACGACCTCACCGAGGCCGCTGGTGGAACCGGTGACCAATGCGGTCTTGCCATTCTTGTCGATGGCGGGCTGGGGCGCCGCCGCCAGGGCAAGGACGGGAAATGCCAATGCCATCAGACAGAGCAGACTCTTCAGGCGTGACAAAACACTATCCTCCTGAAGTGGCGCGTCGATCGAGTATAGCAACCGGTGGATCGCCCACACAACGATCGATCCACCGCCACGGCGCGGACGCGTACGTCCGCCTGCCGATGAATCGGCTCGCCGAGACCTTCACAACTCAGGCCTGAGCTGCCTTGATCTTCGGCTGTTCCGCGGGCACCTTCCAGCCAGCGGGCATCTTCGAGAAATCGAAGAACGGCTCCCGATCATCCTCGTTGATCGCGTCCTGCACCTGCTTGTAGAACTCACCGCCCGCACGGTTCGAGAAAGTGATCTCCACCTCCCGATCCGAACCCAGGGGATCCGGTCGCTGGCAGTACTCGGGGAAGGTGGCCTCGCCCGCATGGCCCGTGGCATAGCCCTTGGCGAACATCTGCTTGAGGATTCCGAAACCATCGTCCTGCACCAGCACGCCGCCGCGGGAATGACCGCCCATCGACTTCATGCGCTCGATGAAGGCATCGAGGTCATAGCAGTCGTAGGCCACATGCTGGCAGGAATGATCGCCGTGCTTCTCGACGAAGTTGGTGACCTGCGACTTGCCGGCGCGGTCGATTCCCTCGATGAGGGCAATGCCGAAATTGCCGTAGTCGATGCACCAGATCTTCATGCTGCTGTCCGGATCGCCCGGCCGCGCATCGTCGATGCGCTTGATCAAGGTGCCCCCTTCCACTTCGATGTGGAACCAGGCCCATTTCTCGATCATGCCCTTCGCGCACGCATAGGAAACGTGGTCGATCTTGCGCAACTGTGACGACATGGCGAACCCCCGCTACAAAGTGATTCAGGAACGACCATGGTAGGAACACACGGGGTGGCGTGTATTGCGAAATAGTGTGCAATAAATAACTGCGACGCAGTTTTCATTCGTATAAATTCAATTTTATGCATAATCAGTGCTCAAAGAAGGAGGAGACGACTTGGACCGATACGATCGTGAAATCCTCACGCAGCTGCAGACCGAGGGGCGCATCAGCGTGGCCGCACTGGCCGAACGCATAGCGCTGTCGCCCAGCGCCACGCTGCGACGGATCCAGGCACTGGAAGCTTCGGGAGTCATCGCGGGCTATCGCGCCAGGCTCGACGCGCACAAGCTCGGCCACGAAGTGCGCGCCTTCGTCGAAGTGAACGCCGACCGCGCCAATCCCGAACAGGTCGAGCAGTTCCTGCGCCGCGTCGGCGCGATGCCGGAGGTGCTGAGCTGCTACATGGTCAGCGGTTCGATCGACTTCGTGCTCGAGGTTGTCGCCCCCAGCCTCTCCGCATATGCCGATTTCATCGACAACCGTCTGCTGAAACTGCGCGGCGTGAAGGATGCATCATCGCGCCTGGTGCTGCGCACGATCAAGCCGCCCTCTCCTTACGCGGTCGGCTGAGCAACGCCCGAGTATTGTGACTACAGGCAAGCCTACTGGCATCCAGTCAGGCCATTGATCCACTGCGAGAGCAATGCCACGCCGCTGCTGTCGACCTGAAGAGACCCCAGCGGTGGCATGGCATTGGCGTCACGGCGGTTGGCGCGATTGACCACGATGGAGTTGCCCGCGCTGCCGGGCGCGATCAGGCGCGCAGCGCTGCCAATGCCCAGATCGCCATCCTGCGGCACGACATTGCAGGCATTGGTCTGGTTCAGCGCCGTGGTGTAACGCAGGTCCATCGGGCTTCCCGTAGGACCCCCGGGACGATGACACCCCGAGCAGTTGCTGTGCAGGTACGAGCGCGCACGCTCGTTGAGTGATGCCGCCGTATTGGCCGGATCGGCCAGGCGAGGCTGTGCGCCCGGATCGGAGATGGGCGGCGTCAGCATCTGCAGATGATTCAGCGTGAACAGTTCATTGGCGGTGCGGCCGGTCTGCGGATACAGCAGATCGCGGTTCAGCTGCGCCGTTTCGGGCCCGAGCGCTCCGCCCGCGGCGCTGGTATGACACTGCAGGCACTGGCCCTCGCCCGGGAAGATCCAGCTCTGCCCGCCTCCAATGTCCCGCACTGCCCCACCCGGCACGAAGGCGGCGTCGGTCTGCTGTGCGTTCCATGCGTAGC
>CAUJIK010000100.1 GCA_963205255.1 Pseudomonadota bacterium | reverse complement strand
GCTGCTTGCGGCGTGGGGCGGGCTTGGTGGAAGCGGACTGCGACTCGGTGGAAGACGACATGGGAGCTCCGGTCAGGTTCTTGTTAGTAGCGCTGGAAAGTGAATGGGGTGTCGGGTGGCCGCGCTCAGGCGGCCTCTGTGCGTTCGACTGCCGCGGCGAGGTCCTGCTGCAGCAAGCCTTCGATATCCATCAGCATGACCATGCGGTCATCGCTCTCGGCGACGCCGAGGATGAAATTGGCCAGGCTGTGGCCGTTGAGGGCCGGGGCGGGACGGATGGCGGAGGGATCCAGGTCGACCACATCCGAAACGCTGTCGACCACCACGCCGCATTCGCGCGTGCCGCCCTTCGGCACCTGCAGCGAAAGCACGATCACGACGGTCACGGGCGTGAAGTCGGCCGAAGCCAGCTCGAAGCGGCGGCGCAGGTCGATGACGGGCACCACCGCGCCACGCAGGTTCAGGATGCCCAGGACGTGTGGTGGGGACTGCGGGATGCCGGTGACCGGGGTCCAGCCCCGGATTTCCTTCACCCGCAATATGTTCAGGCCATATGTCTCGTTGCCGAGCCTGAAGGTCAGATACTGCGCGGCGGCAGTGCCAGTGCGGGCTTTGTCGGAAGGATCCAAGAGACAACCACCAGGTGATTTGACCTGTATGGTTTCTCGGCACCCTGACCCCAGTCTTGATGGGATCAGGTCACAGTTCTGCTGCGCTCAGCAAAACCCCTAGTGGTTAAACGCCCGACTAGCTGGCGGGAGCCCGACTAGGCGTTGGGCTGCACCAGCAGAATGGCGCCGTTCACCCCGGTCACGCGCACGCGCGCGCCGGCCGGGGCATCCGCCCCATGTACCAGCCACACGGTATCCCCGACCTGGATCTTGCCGTTGCCGCCGGCCAGCGCCTCGACCAGCGTGAATTCCTGGCCGATGTACTGAACGCCACGCTGGTTCAGCGCGGGCTGGTCCGATTCATTGCCGTCCTGGAAGCGGTAGCGCCGCCACAGGAAAATGGCCGCCACGCCCAGCGCGCCGAACAGCACCAGCTGCAGCTGCCAGGGCACCGGCACGATGAGCAGCAGCGCGCCCACCACCACGGCGGCGGCCGCGAACCAGATGGCGATGGCCCCCGGCACGAAGGTTTCCGCGGCGGCCAGCACCGCGGCGGCGATCCACCAGTGCCACCAGTCCAGTTTTTGCGCGAATTCCAACATTAGCTGCTCCTCGAGGAACCCTGCTTCTGCATCGCGTCCTTCGCCAGTTCAGCGATGCCACCGATCGAGGCGATGACGCTGGTGGCTTCCACGGGCAGGAAGAACACCTTCTGGTTGGGCGAATTGGCGAAGGCCTTCAGCGATTCGATGTATTTCTGCGCCACGAAGTAGTTCAGCGCATTCACATTGCCCGCCGAGATGGCCTTGGAAACCATGTCGGTGGCGCGTGCCTCGGCTTCGGCCGAACGCTCGCGGGCCTCGGCGTCGCGGAACGCGGCTTCCTTGCGGCCTTCGGATTCCAGCACCACCGACTGCTTCTCGCCCTCGGCCTTGAGGATGGCGGCGGCGCGATAGCCTTCGGCCTCGAGGATGTTGGCGCGCTTCTCGCGCTCGGCCTTCATCTGGCGGGCCATCGAATCGATGAGGTCCTGCGGCGGCTGTATGTCCTTGATCTCGATGCGCGTGACCTTGATGCCCCAGGGCGAAGTGGCCTCATCGACCACGCGCAGCAGGCGCAGGTTGATCTCGTCGCGCTTGGAAAGGGTTTCGTCCAGGTCCATCGCGCCGACCACGGTACGGATGTTGGTCATCGTGAGGTTGGTGATGGCAAAGCGCAGGTTGTCCACCTCGTAGGCGGCCTTGGCCGCATGCAGCACCTGGTAGAAGACCACGGCGTCCACGCCCAGCATGGCGTTGTCCTTGGAGATGACCTCCTGGCGCGGCACGTCGAGCACCTGCTCCATCATGTTGATCTTGCGGCCGACGGCCTCGAAGAACGGCATGATGAAATGCAATCCCGGTTCCATGGTGCGTTTGTAGCGCCCGAATTTTTCCAGCGTGTATTCGTAGCCCTGCGGCACCGTGATCAGCGACTTGGCGGCCACGATGAGGATGGCCACCAGGATGATGATGGGCAGGTAACCGATGTTGTCGAGCATGAAGAATTCCCCGGATGTCTGATTGGGCTACTTGGGTGCGATGGCGATCAGCGCGCGCAGTTCGCGCAGCTTTGCCTTGACCGTGCGCGCATGGGCCGGGCCCATGCGCAGCAACAGCTTCTGCCCCGATGATAGCCTTTCCAGCGCGGCATCCTCGTACTCATACAGTACCTTCGGCTGCACAAGTCTTACGGGTGCGGCCGGCTCCGGCGCCTGCAGCAGATCGTCGATGGCCTCGACCACGCGATCATTGAAATACCGGTCCGGGTAGCCCAGGTCCTGATATGCCTGCTGCAGCAGCGGATAGAAGCGCCGGTAGGCCTGCGCCAGCTGTGCGGCGTCCGTCCCGGCCAGCAGCGCCACGGCGGTGTCGTAGCGCACCGCATTGCGCGCGCTGAGCGTGATTCGCTCGGCGCCGGTGGCCGCATCGATCACCGTGCGATCCACCAGCAGCACCTCCGGCGGCGAACGCAGCGGGCGGCGCTTTTCGAGCGGCACGTTGCGCGGCAGGTTGTCCACGGTGGCCACGAAGCGGCGGGCGATCTCATCCGGCACCAGCCAGGCCTGCACCGCGGGGGCGCCGATCAGACCCTTGAGCGCTTCGGCCAGCGCGCCGTCGCTCTCGCCCACGGCAGGCAATGGCTCGCCCGTTGCGGCGGGCTCTTCCAGGGGATGCTGCACCGGCGGTGGTCCGGCGGGCGATGCCGGTGCCGAGGAGGCCTGCGGCGGCGCTTCTTCGGCAACTGCCGGTGCTTCAGCGGCGGGCGAGCGATGCAGGTACCACCACGCGCCACCGCCGGCCAGCGCCAGCACCAGCACCAGCCCCGCGGCGATGCGCAGCGTGCTGGCGTTCTCGGAACCCGGGTCATCGGTGCCTGCCATGGAACCTCCTTCAGCCGGTGCGTTTCAGGTGTACGAGCAGCAGCGACAGCGCCGCCGGCGTGATGCCGGGAATCCGCGCCGCCTGGCCCAGCGTCTGCGGCCTGGTTTCGGTCAGCCGCTGGCGCACTTCATTCGATAGTCCGCCGACATGCGCGTAGTCGAGATCTGCGGGCAGCGCGGCGCCTTCGTGCTTGCGCTGCCGCTCGATCTCCGCCTGCTGGCGCTCGATGTATCCCGCATAGCGCGCGCGGACGGTCAGGTCGATCACCGCCTGCCCGGCGATGCGCTCGTCAGCGTGCGATGCCACGCCGCCGCCGATGTCGGTAACGATGTCTTCGTAACGGGTTTCTGGCCGGCGCAGCAATTGCAGCGCGCTGTGTTCGCCGCAGCGAGTGCTCCCGAGACGCGCGAACTCGGCTTCGATGGTGGCCTGCTTCTCGCAGAAGAAGCGCCAGCGCTCGTCGTCCACAAGACCCAGTTCGCGACCCAGCGGCGTCAGGCGCGCGTCGGCATTGTCCTCGCGCAGCAGCAGCCGGTATTCGGCGCGGCTGGTGAACATGCGATAGGGCTCGGGCGTGCCCTGCGTGGTCAGGTCATCCACCAGCACGGCCAGGTACGCCTCGCTGCGATCAAGCTTGAGTGGCGCCAGGTCGCAGGCCAGCGCGGCCGCGTTGGCGCCGGCCATCAGACCCTGCGCCGCCGCCTCTTCGTATCCGGTGGTGCCGTTGATCTGGCCGGCGAAGAACAGTCCGCCCACGGCGCGCGTCTCGAGCGTGGTCGAAAGATCACGCGCGTCGAAGAAATCGTATTCGATCGCGTAACCGGGCCGCGTGAGATGCGCGCGCTCCAGCCCGTGAATCGTGTGCACGAAGGCCTGCTGCACATCGAATGGCAGGCGGGTCGAGTTGCCGTTCGGGTACACCTCGTATGTTTCCAGTCCCTCGGGTTCAAGTAAAATCTGGTGCGATGTGCGCTGCGCGATGCGCACCACCTT
>CAUJIK010000099.1 GCA_963205255.1 Pseudomonadota bacterium | reverse complement strand
CGCACGGCGCGCTCGGCCGCCGTGTCGCGGCGGAAATATTGCCGCGCGCACAGCAACCCCTGCACCAGCAGCGCGGTCTCGACCAGATCGCCGCCATCGTCCTTGCGGCTGAAGGCGATGGTGTCGCCGGTGCGGCCGTCGAGGAAATGCGGCAGGGTGCCGTGATAGCAGCGGGCGCGCAGCAGCAGCGTCATCATCCGCTGCAACCTCTCGAGCGCCGCGTCGCGGCTCACCCACTTGCGCTCGACGGCGACGATCAGCGCCATGACGCCGAAGCCGGTGCCGCCGCTGGCCACCAGATCATCGGCGGGCCCCGGCTGCCGCCCGCAGCGATCCGGGGCCAGACCACTGTGAGGATGTCCCGCTTCCCAGAAGAAAGCGAAAGTCTGGCGCTGGATGGCCTCCATCAGCGGCGCGTCGCGCAGGGCTGCCAGTGCCGCCGCAGAACCGTCTTCAGGACGCGCGCCTGCCTCGCGCCTGCGGCGCGGGGCGGTCTTTGCGGTGGTTCTAGCCATCGGAGCTTCCTTCCCGGATCATCGTGACCATTATGAGCCGTATCGACGAACTGCTGGCGAGGATGACTCTGCCCGAAAAGCTGGGGCAGCTCACCATGACGGCATCCAGCTACGCTGTGACCGGGCCAGTGATCGCCGGGGACTCCACCGAGTCCATCGCCAATGGCACGCTCGGCAACCTGCTCAACATGGTGGGACCGGGGCCCACGCATGAGATGCAGCGGCTGGCGGTGGAGCAATCCCGGCTGGGCATTCCGCTGCTCATCGGCCTCGACGTGATCCACGGTCATCGCACGCTGTTTCCGATTCCGCTGGCCGAGGCAGCCGCCTTCGACCCCCAGCTGTGGGAAGCGACGGCGCGGGAAGCTGCCCTTGAGGCGGCAGCCGATGGCCTCGCGATGACTTTCGCGCCCATGGTGGACATCTCGCGCGACCCGCGCTGGGGCCGCACGGCCGAGGGCGCGGGCGAGGACCCATGGCTCGGCAGCCAGATCGCGCGGGCCAAGGTACGGGGATTCCAGGGCGACGATCTTGCCGCCCCGACTCAGCTCGCCGCCTGCGTGAAGCATTTCTGCGCCTATGGGCCGGTCAACGCCGGGCGTGAATACGCGCCGGTGGACATCTCCGAACGCGCCCTGCATGAAGTGCATCTACCGCCCTTCGAGGCGGCCATCGACGCAGGCGTCGCCACGCTGATGCCCGCCTTCACGGATCTTGCCGGCATTCCCATGACCGCCCACGGACCACTGCTGCGCGACTACCTGCGCGGCAGGCTGGGCTTCGATGGCGTGATCGTCAGCGACTACAACGCCATCGGCGAGCTGATCAAGCACGGTGTGGCGGCGGATCTGGCCGATGCCGCGGCGCTGGCGCTCAACGCCGGCGTGGACATCGACATGATGGCCGACGCCTATCGCAAGGGTCTGCCCCTCGCGCTTGCGCGCGGCGCCGTGACCATGGCGCAGATCGACACCGCCGTGCGCCGCGTGCTGAAGCTCAAGGAACGCCTCGGGCTGCTGGACGATCCTTACCGTCGCGGCGCAACCGCCGAAAAACCCGCAGCCATCGAGAAGCGCCGCGCACTGTCGCGCGAGGTGGCCCGGCGCAGCATCGTGCTGCTGAAGAACGAAGCCGATGCGCTGCCCCTGCCGGCAACCATGCGGCACCTGTGCCTGCTGGGCGAGCTTGCCAGCTCGAAACCGGACATGCGTGGCCCGTGGGCGGCGGCCGGAGATATCGACGGCCATGTGACGGTGCTCGAAGGCCTTTCAGCCGCGCTGCCACAGGCGCGCATCACGCATGTGGATGGCGGCGACATCGCCGCGGCGCTTGCGGCCTGCGACGAGGCCGACGCCATCGTGCTGTGCCTGGGCGAAGCCGCCAACATGAGCGGCGAAGCGGCAAGCCGCGCCAGCCCGGAACTGCCCGCAAGCCAGCAGCGGCTGGTCGACGCCGTGGTGGAACAGGCGCGTGCACGCGCGACACCAGCGCCAGTCATCGCCCTTCTGTTCTCCGGCCGCCCGCTCATCGTGCCGAAGCTTGCCGAACAGGTGGATGCCCTCGTCGCGGCCTGGTTCCTGGGCAGCGAAGCCGGCAATGCGCTGGCCGACGTGCTCACCGGCAAAGTGTCGCCCAGCGGCCGCACGCCCATGACCTGGCCGCGCGCGCTGGGCCAGGTGCCCCTGTTCTTCGGCATGCGTCCCTCGGGGCGTCCCGCCGACCCGCAGGACTACTACACCAGCAAGTATCTGGATGTTCCCAACGAACCGCTCTACCCCTTCGGCCATGGCCTGACCTACGGACGCTTCCGCTATGACAACCTGCGTGTCTCTCCGGCGCGCGTGTCCCGCGGCCAGCGCATCGAAGTGGAAGTGGATCTGACCAACGAGGGCCGCGCCGCCGCCGAGGAAACCGTGTTCGCATTCACGCGCGACCCGGTTGCCAGCATCACGCGCCCGCTGCTGGAGCTGCGCGGCTTCGCGCGGCAGCTCTTGCAGCCAGGCGAGACATGCCGGGTGAAGCTTTCCATTGCCGCCGAAGATGTGGTGTTCCCCGGTGCCGACCTGCAACCGGTGTTCGAGCCGGGAGAGCTGCAGGTGCTGGTGGGGCCCAGCGCGGACCGCGCCCTGTTGCTCGGCGCCAGCGTGCAACTGGTGCAGCCATGACGGACCAGGCGGAACCGGACCCGCGACTTTCCAAGCGCATGGGCGAGCTGGGCCTGTGCTCGCGCCGCGAGGCCGAGACCTGGATCGTCAACGGCTGGGTGAAGGTGGATGGCAAGGTGATCGACACGCTGGGAGTGCGCGTACCGCGCAGCGCGCACATCGAGATCCACCCCGCCGCGCGCGAACACCAGAACACGCAGGTGACCATCCTGCTGCACAAGCCGGTGGGCTATGTCTCGGGGCAGGCCGAAGACGGGTACGAACCCGCCGTGGTGCTGATCCGCCCCGAGAACCGCTGGTCCGCTGATCCCTCGCCGCTGCAATTCCGCAGTGAGCATCTGCTGGGCCTCGCTCCGGCCGGTCGCCTGGACATCGATTCCACCGGCCTGCTGGTGCTCACCCAGGACGGGCGGGTCGCCAAACAGCTCATCGGCCAGGATTCCTCCATAGAAAAGGAATACCTGGTGCGCGTGGAAGGCCGACTGTCGGATGAAGGCCTGCGGCGCCTGCGTCACGGCCTGTCGCTGGACGGCGTGAAACTCAAGCCGGCCCAGGTGAGCTGGCAGAACGAGGACCAGCTGCGTTTCCTGCTGCGCGAGGGCCGCAAGCGGCAGATCCGCCGCATGTGCGAGATGGTGGGACTCACCGTCACCGGCCTCAAGCGCGTGCGCAGCGGCAGCGTGCTGCTCGGCGGCCTGCCGCCGGGCAAGTGGCGTTACCTGCGCCCCGACGAACACTTCTGACGCGGACTGACTTGCTCCAGATCCGGCGCCCACGACACATATGTGGGCGGCGCGCTTCAGCCTGACCGGCCGGACATCAACCCTTGAAGCCCTTGGCGACCACATAGACCTCGCGAGATTCCTTGCGCGAGGCTGCCGGCTTGCGGATGAGCACCTTGTCGAAGTGCGCGCGCAGCTGCTTCAGGTACTGGTCCGAGCCCGCGCCCTGGAACATCTTGGCGGCGAAGGTGGCGCCGGGCTTGAGCGTCTTGACCACCGTGTCCAGCGCCAGCTCCAGGAAGTAGATCGATGAGGCCTGGTCAGCCGAGGCGATGCCGGTGATGTTGGGCGCGATGTCGGAAATGATCAGGTCGAACCTGCCGCCACCCAGCCAGCCCAGCAACTGCTCGACGATGGCATCGTCGGTAAAATCCCCCTGGATGAAATCGACGTTCTTCAGCGTATCCATGGGCAGGATATCCGTGGCCAGCACCCTGCCCTTGTCGCCGACCAGCTTGCCCGCCACCTGCGACCAGCCGCCGGGGGCCGAGCCCAGGTCCAGGATGCGCATCCCGGGGCGGATGAGCTTGTCCTTGTCGTTGAGCTCGATGAGCTTGTAGGCGGCGCGCGAGCGATAGCCATCCTTCTGGGCCTGTTTGACGAAGGGGTCACTCAGGTGCCGGGAAAGCCAGCTGGCACTGCTCTTGGATCGGGCCATTTTCCGCAAGGTTCACGCGCTAGAATGCGTGGATTCTACCCCCTCTGCCGGATATACCGGCCAGGAAGTCCGCAGTGATCCGCATCAACGGGCTGGCACTGCCGCTCGACTACACAACCGAAGCGCTGCGGCAGGCCATCCTGCGGCGTCTGGCCATTCCCGAGAGCGCGCTGCTCGATTTCACCCTGTTCAAGCGCAGTTACGACGCGCGCAAGAAGAACAGCACCATCCTGTTCATCTGCATCATCGATGTGGCCGTGCGCGACGAGGCCGCGGTGCTGCAACGCTTCGCGAACGACCCGCAGATCGGGGTGGCGCCGGACATGAGCTATCGCCCGGTGGCGCAGGCGCCGGCGCAATTGAAAGAGCGGCCGCTGGTGGTGGGCTTCGGCCCCTGCGGATTGTTCGCCGCGCTGCTGCTGGCGCAGATGGGCTTCAGACCCATCGTGCTGGAGCGCGGCCGCGAAGTGCGCCAGCGCACGCAGGACACCTGGGGGCTGTGGCGCCGCAATACGCTGGATCCGGAATCCAATGTGCAGTTCGGTGAGGGCGGCGCCGGCCTGTTCTCCGATGGCAAGCTCTACAGCCAGGTCAAGGACCCGAAGTTCTACGGCCGCAAGGTGATGCAGGAGTTCGTGCGCGCCGGCGCGCCGGAGGAGATCCTGCATGTGAGCAAGCCGCATATCGGCACCTTCCGTCTCACCGGCGTGGTCGCGGCGATGCGGCGGGAGATCATCGCCCTCGGCGGCGAGGTGCGTTTCGAGAGCCGGGTCACTGATCTGGCTCTCGAAGGCGGGCAGATCCAGGGCGTCGCGCTCGCCGGCGGCGAAATCCTCGAAAGCCGCCATGTGGTGCTGGCGCTGGGGCACAGCTCGCGCGACACCTTCCGCATGCTGGAGCGGCGCGGCGTGTTCCTCGAGCCCAAGCCCTTCGCCATCGGCTTTCGCATCGAACATCCGCAGTCGGTGATCGACCGGGCGCGGCTGGGCCGCTTTGCCGGCCATCCGCAACTGGGCGCGGCGGACTACAAGCTGGTGCATCACGCGCGCAACGGCCGCGCGGTATACAGCTTCTGCATGTGCCCCGGGGGCACAGTGGTCGCCGCCACCTCCGAACCGCAGCGCGTGGTCACCAATGGCATGAGCCAGTATTCGCGCAATGAGCGCAATGCCAATGCCGGCATCGTCGTGGGCATCGCCCCGGAGCAGGATTTTCCCGATGGAATCCTGGCCGGCGTGACGCTGCAGGAGAAACTGGAATCGGCAGCCTTCGTGCTGGGCGGCAGCGACTACAGCGCGCCGGGGCAGCTGGTGGGCGATTTCCTGCGCGGCCAGACCTCCACCGCACTGGGCGAAGTCATCCCCTCCTACAAACCGGGCGTGCGGCTGGGCGACCTGTCGCAGGCATTGCCCGCATACGCCATCGAGGCCATACGCGAGGCGCTGCCGGCCTTCGGCAAACAGATCCACGGCTTCGACCGCGATGACGCCGTACTCACCGGCGTCGAAAGCCGCACCTCATCGCCGGTACGCATCACGCGCGACGCGGACACGCTGCAGAGCCTCAACGTGCGCGGCCTCTATCCCTGCGGCGAGGGCGCGGGCTATGCCGGCGGCATCCTGTCCGCCGGCATCGACGGCATCAAGGTGGCCGAGGCCGTGGCGCGGAGCCTGGCATGAAGTTCGAGGACATCCGCAAGCTGCACCAGCGCAGGCATCGCGAGGAATCGGGGCATTTCCTGCTGGAGGGCGAGCATCTGGTGCTGGAGCTGCAGAAGGCCGCCACCCACGACCCGCGCCTGCGCACCAGCCAGCTGTACGTGACGCAGGAACATGCGCACTGGACCAGCCCGCTCACCACGCATGTGATCAGTTCGCGCCACATGGCGCAGATCAGTGAAACCCGCTCGCCGCAGGGCATCGCGGCCGTGGTGCCGCTGCTGGCAGCGCCCGCTCCCCGGCCCGGCGAACGCGCCATCTATCTGCACGAGATCCAGGACCCCGGGAATCTCGGCACCATCCTGCGCACCCTGGCCTGGTTCGGCGGCTTTCGCTGCCTGCTCGGCCCCGGCAGTGTGGACCTGCACAACGGCAAGACCGTGCGCGCCAGCATGGGCGCCATCTTCCACGTGCCGGTCGAATCAGCCGTCCCGCTGGAAACGCTGGCCCAGCGCTATCCGCGCATTGCCTGCCTTGACCTTCGGGGCGAGCCGATCACCGCGCCGGCATTCAGGCAGTTCGACTGTTATCTCTTCGGCGGCGAGGCGCGCGGCCTGCCACACGATGAGCTGGCCCGGACCGCCGTGAAGGCATTCACCATCCCTGGGCAAGGGACCCTCGAATCGCTGAACCTCGCCACCAGCGTCAGCCTCTGCCAATACGAGCTGCACCGGGAGCCGGCGCCCGGTCTATGATCGGGCCGTGAGCACCAGTTCCACCGAAGAGCTGCCTTTCATCGCGCCATGTCGCACAGTGAGCATGAGCGCGCCATTGCGCTGGGCACGGCTGGGCTGGCGCAGCCTGTGGGCCGCCCCGGTTCCCAGCCTGAGCTTCGGCTTCATCATCGCGCTGCTCAGCCTGACTGTCGCCGCCCTCGCCTGGCGTTACGGCGGACGCTGGATGGTGCTGGTGATGCTGCCGCTGTTCGTATTCGCCGCCCCGGTGCTGGCGCTGGGCGTCTATTCCATCAGCTCGCAGCTGGAGCGCGGCATCCGCCCCACGCTCGGCAACTGCATCCGCGAGGAGCGCAGCCGGCTGGGAGACACCATGGTCTATTCGCTGGCGCTGCTGGTGGTGGCGCTGCTGTGGATGCGCGCCGGCACCGGCGTGCAGGTGTTCTACCCTTCCGATGGTGAATCCGGCGCCGGCGGCATGCTGCGTTTCCTCGCCATCGGCAGCGCGGTGGGTTCGGTGTTCGCCTTGCTGGCCTTCGCCACCAGCGCATTCGCGCTGCCCATGCTGTTCGACCGGCGCGCCGACGGCATGACCGCCGTGGTGACCAGTTTCAATGCCGTGCTGCGCAACAAGCCGGCCATGGCCGTATGGATCGGCATCATCCTGTTCGCGGTGCTGCTGGGCTTCGCCACCGGCTTTGTCGGCCTCATCGTGACCATGCCGTGGATCGGTCATGCCACCTGGCATGCATATCGTGACACCGTCGACGCTTCTGCATGGCCAGCCAACACTCCCTCCCCGGGGCCCTGACCTTCACTCCCATCGGCGGCATAATCGGCAGCTGATCTGCGCGCGCCGCCGGAGACTTTTGATGATGACCCCCGCGAGATTCCTGCCGTTCCTCATTGCCCTGCTCGGCGCGGCCTGCGCCACCACGGAAGGCGTCTACGACAATGCGGAGCAGGCCGCGGACGAAGCGGAGAGCGCGGTCTACGGGCTGGCCTCGCTGCCCGAGGCGCCGGATTCCGCGGCAGCGGAGCTGGGAGAGGAAGGCGAGGTCTCCCTCGCCATTGCCGAATCCGAGCCGGAGGCGGACCCGGACGTGCTCGACGAAGTGCTGGTTCTGGCCCGCCCGCGGGGCGAGGTGATCCGCAATCTGGTGGCCGAAGCCAGGGCCATGCTTCGCGACACCGAACTGGAGTACTTCTTCACCGGCAAGGGAAAGAACGAGCTGCTGCGCGGACGGCCGGTTGTCTTCGCCCTGTGGAGCGAGAACCGGCAGGAATGGACCATCGCGCATGTGGAGATCCCGCGTCCGCCGATCAGGTGGCGGCCCGGCGGCCGGCCCATGAAGTTCCTCACGCGTACGCCGGGCATCAAGGCCGAACACGTGAAAGGCACGGGCGCCGAACGGCTGATGTTCGCGTTCTCGAAGGATGGCGAACCCCTGAGGGTGTACGGCAGGAAGTTCCCGGTGTTCGACAGCAGCCTCATCAGGAAGAGGAACTGGCGGGGCGTCGCCGCAACGGCGCAACCCATCGTCTACCTGCCGTTCACCGAAGACACCTTCGACCCGCTGTTCATCCGCGGCGGTCGCGAATACCTGCTTTCCACGGCGCGCAAGGCCATCGAGGAACTGCGGGCGGCCAATGCCCCTTCCGTGGCGTATCCCGGCGAGGCGCTGGCCGATGTGGTGCCCGCCGAGGTGCTGGCGGCGCTGGCCGTCATCGAGCAGACCGACGACACCGACTACATCAAGAAGCCCGACGCCTTCAACGAAGTGCTCAACCAGTATGGCCTGAAGCGCGAGGAGGCCTACCGCTACAGCGTGTCGGTCGCGGCGGCCATCGGCCCCATGCAGTTCACCAACCGCCGGGGCAACGGCACCTATGCGATGGTGGTGCGACGCTGCCGCGAGGCGCGGATCGATCCGGATTTCGAGCGCGGCGCGACCAACATGCTGAACGCCATGAAGGCCGCCATCTGCCTGTTCGACATCGAGCTGTCGCAGATGAAGCCAGACATCCGCCGCGCCTACCATGACAACCGCAAGGTGCTGGGCATCTTCCCGGTGGCCGCCTACAACGGCGGACCGCGCAATGTCGCCCGGCTCAGCCGCGTGCTCAACAACATGAAGGTGAACATCACCGATCTGCGGGAGCCGGGAGAGCAGCCGGCGCAAAAGCCGGTGCTCTGCCCCTGCGTGTGGAAGCAGGCAGGCGATGCCGTGGTGCCGGTATCGATCCCGCGCTACAACAACGAGAACCGCTGGTACATCGAGAAGTACCAGAACATCCTGCGAGTGTTCGAGTGATTCAGAAGCTGGCGCCGATCGAAGCCGCGAACGAACGGCCGATGTCATAGCGGTTGTAGTAGATCGTGTTGCCGCCCAGCTTCTGGAACTCCCGGTAGCCGCGATCGAAGAGGTTGCGCACCTCGAGCTTCAGGTCCAGCGGGCGGCCCAGCACCACGAACCCCTGGCGCGCCACGAAATCGACCGTGAGACCCGGCGATTCGCGGATGTCCGGCCAGGCGCCGCCGGCGCGGCTGGTCACGCGATCGCTGGCATAGGTGAGCAGCAAGGTCTGCTGCGACAGCCGCCGCGTGTCCTCGAGCCCGAACTGCAGGTTGACCAGATGATCGGACTGCCCTGAAAGCGGGCTGCCGTCCGTGAAATAGTCGCGCGCCGGACGCGTGGTCACCGTCGAGCCGAACACCTCGACGGTGTCGTTGGCGCCGGCATTGATCTTCGAGTTTGACCAGGTGTAGTTGCCGATCAACACCAGGCGCCGGGCGGCGAAGAAACCTGCATCCGAAAGACGATCGAGGCCGAAATACTTCTGCGCCTCCAGCTCGATGCCATAGAGCTGCGCCTGGGGCGCATTGGCGTAGCTGGTGACCGGCGTGTCGCCCTCGGGATAGGAGGCGTAGGCTTCGATGGGCTTGTCGATCTTCTTGTAGAAGCCCGCCACCGTCACGCGCTGCTCGGGCGCGAAATACCATTCGAAGCGCGCTTCGGCGTTGGTGAAGCGGGCATCGGTGAGCAGCGGATTGCCCAGGTATTCCCGGTTGGCCTCCGGATCGTAGTAGCGCTGGAACATCAGCTCGCGGAACTGCGGGCGCGCGATGGTGCTGGAAGCGTTGAGACGCACCTGCATGGCGTCGTCCAGCTTCCAGGTCAGCGTCGCGGCGGGCAGCAGATAGCTGTTTTCCAGACGCGTGGAAGCGCCGGAGTTGGTCAGGGTCGAGAATACCTGCACCGGACGCACCGACTGTTCGGCCGTCTCGAAGCGGGCACCGATGCTCAGCTCCAGCCCTTGCGCAAGTCCGGTCTGCAGATGCAGGTAACCTGCCTGCACACTCAACTGCGCCGCGAACGCCGGATCAGTCTCGGTGGTCTCGATGAGGCTGATGCCATAGTGATCGATGACTTCATCCCCCAGCAGCAGGTCGGGACGGAACATCGCCACGGCATTGGGGAAGGTCGAGGGGGCACGGATCTGGAACTCGCGCCGCGCGGAGTCGCGCCGCGTGTTCGAATAGTCGTAGCCGGCCGACAGCACCATGCCGGGCCCCAGGGTCCAGCTCAGGTCCGCACCGCCCGACCACAGGTCCTCACCCAGATCGGAAAATGCGATGTTGGCGAAATTGCGGTTCTGGCCGCTCAGGCGATTGATGAAGTACGCGCCGTAGGGGTCGTTCTGCACATTGTTGCGGGCATAGCCCATGCTGAGCTCGTACGGTGCCTCGCGGCTGGAGTGGGAATAGGAACCGCGCGCGCCCAGCCTGAGCGAATCCGCAAGACGGAAATCGCCGCTGAGCTGCGTGCCGGCAAGCTCCCGCTCGTACCAGGCCGTGCCCTGCTCGCGAAAATCCCAGCCGGTATAGGTCACGGCCCACTGGCCTTCGGCAAGACTGGTGCGCTTCAACGTGTCGTGCACATAGAGATTGGTCCAGCGCAGCCGGTGCCCGTCACCGAACTCGTATCCCGCGCCCAGCAGCGCGCTGGTCACGATGCGGTTGCCGGTCTCGACACTGCGGTAGTCCTTGTTGGCGGACGACAGGTCGGGGCTGCCGGGCGTCTGCGCGCGGTTCTCGCGCGAACTCCACTTGTTGCTGTATCCGGCCGTGGCGATGAAGCCCAGCTCGGAGTCGCCCAGCATCCACGAATTGCCGCCACTGAATGAACCGGAAACGTTCGCCGGCAACTCGCCCAGCCCCTGCACCAGTCCATTGGCGGCGCTGACGAATCCCCTGGCGATCTCGCCGGTGTTCACATTGCCGGCGCTCATCCGCTCGCCGCTGGCGAAGAAATCACGCAGCCCCTGCGGCAGGCGGCGGTTGCCGTAGCCGGTCCAGTCCCCGGAGCTGCCACGATGGTCGTAGCCGAGCCGGCCGGTGGTCTCGGAGTTGCCGCTCAGCCCCATGTTGAGGTTCAGGAACGCGGCCTTGGGGATGTTCAACGTGGTGAGGTTGATCACGCCACCGCCGAACTCGCCGGGGAAGTTCGGCGAATAGGTCTTCTGCACCAGCGATGACGCCACCACATCGGTGGGAAAGAGGTCCAGAGGCACGGCACGGCGCAGCGGTTCAGGGCTGGGCAGAGGTGAGCCGTTCATCAGCGCCAGCGAATAGCGGTCGCCGAGGCCGCGCACATACACCAGACCATTGCCGACCACACTGAGGCCGGTGACGCGACCCAGAGCTCCGGCGATGTCGCCCTCTCCGGTCCTCGCGATGTCTTCGCTGGAGAGCAGGGACACCACTTGTGTGGTGTCCTTGCGCACATCCACCGTGCGATTGCCCAGCACGACCAGCTCGCCACCGGGGATGTCGATCTGGATTCCGCCGGCTTCCTCGACGCCGATAGCCGGCGCCGAGGACTGGGCGATCTCCTGGCCGAGGGCGACCTTCACCGCGAGGGCGGTGGCAAGCAGCGCGCTCCATTTCAGTGACTTGGACATTCCCGACTCCCGCCGCTCAGTTCAGCGCCGGCAGCGACGAGCAGGCCGTGCTGCTGGAGCCGAACGACGCGGTGACCGAGTTGCAGGTCCAGCCCGCATACCAGGTGTCGCCGGCATCGCGCACGGCACCGATGTAGTTCGTGGTGTCGAACGCGGCATCCACCGTCTTCGGATCAGTCGCGATGACCGCGCTCTCATTGGCGCCATTGATGAAGGTATTCGTCAGCGTCGCGGTGAAGGCGGCATTGTTGTTGAGGCCGGCGGCATTGAACAGGTCGGCGACCTGCTGCGCGGTTACACCGCCATCGCCATTGCGGAACGCGCTGGTGGCGCTCTGCAGCACCACCGAACGGAACTCGGGCGGCCCGACCTTGTCGATGGCGCCGTTGGCCGTCAGCAGTTCCGCGCCATCCAGGCGCAGCGCGGCCATCGGCGTCGCGATGATGCCGTTGACCAGCGACGCGTCGGCGCGGCCCCGCAGGCGCAGCGCGGCGCCGTTGCCGGTGGCGGGATTGCGGTGCACGAAGGTGAAGTTCGCGAGCTTCAGGTAGGTGCGCGGTACCTGGGTCTCGTCGGTGGTGGCATTGGTGCCGGGGCTGTCGAGTTCGATCATCGAGTCGGCATTGCCGGAATTCTTCTGCACGGCAATGACGTACTGGATGGTGCCGCGATAGCCGGTATCCACGTCGACGCTGTCGTCATCGGCGCCGGTGATCACGAAGTTGCGCAGATGCACCCGGCCGCCGAAATTCTCGAAGCCATCGTCCGAACTGTTGTGCGACTGGATATGCGAGATCTGCGTGCCACTGCCCACGCCACCCAGCGTGAGCGACTGCAGCTCGCTGTTGCCCGACAGCACATAGCCCGAATAGCGGATCTGCACGTAGCGCAGGCGGCCGCTGTTGTCATCCGGCGTCGCGCCACCGAACAGCGCCGGGTCCACCGCGCCTTCCGTCTGGCGCTCGCAGGCCACGGTGCCAGGGGTTGCGCCCGAAGCCAGGCAATCGGTGATCGGCGCGCGGCCCAGCAGCACCACCCCGCCCCACTGACCCTGAGAATCGTCGGTCGCAAGGCCCAGCACATTGTCACGGCTGGTGAACACGATGGGCTGGCTGACTTCACCCACCGCGTCGATGCGGTTGCCGCGGTTGACCGCGAGCCAGGACACGCCCGTCCTGGCAAACACCACCACACCGGGGCGGATGGTCAACGTCACGCTGGTGCCGCCGGGCGCGGGCCCGAGGTCATTGCCCACGTCCACGCGACCGTCCATCGCATACAGCAGACCCGGAACGCGATTCAGAACGGTATTGCGCGTGAAGCGCGCCGGCAGCGTGCAGATGCGGTACTCGCCGGTGGAGCCGGTGATGGTGCCATCGTCACGCAGCCCTGGATCATTGTCGATCGTGGGACAGCCCGCCGCGGGCGTCACCAGGTTCGAAGCCGGCGGCGTCGGATCGGGCGTGGGCGTGGTGGGCGGCGGATTGTTGATGGTGATGTTGCCGCCACTGCCGGGCGAGGAGATCTCATCGGCGCCGCAACCTGCAAGGCCCGCTGCCAGTATGCCCGCCACCACCAACTGAATGCTTTTCATCTGCCGCTCTCCGCATGCCTGTCCTGGGAATGCGACGAGTCTGAAGAAGCAATGTTGCGGATCTGTTACCGCTTGCGCACAGCGTCCGGGCCGAACAGCGCGACACCCAGCAGGATGACGCCGAGCGAGATCCAGCCCAGCGGCCGATGAAGTGGAAATACAGCACATAGGTGAGCGCCGAGCCGGCGAAGGCCAGCTTCAGCAGCGCAAGCCAGGGGTTGCGCATGCGCACCGCCATCATGTGCGCCGCAGCCGTGCCCTGGCGCTGCCACCGCTCGCTGGCGGCCGATGCGCTGAACGTGCGCGGCGTGCCGGTGGTCGAGATCCTGTCGGAGAAGGACTTCCGCTCAGCCGCCCTCGCCCTTGAGCGACTCCAGGCGCGCCAGATCAACCTCGCGAAGGACCGACTTGAGATCCGCGAGGCTGTCGGCGCCGCCCTCGACCTTGACGACGAAACGGTCGGCGAGAATCACCGTGTACTCGCCATCCTTGTCCGCCGTGTCCCACTTCTCGTGCACGATGCGGCTTCCCTCGCGACTGGTGCGCTCACTGCGGGTGCCCTCCTCGCGCATGCCCTCGATCTGCGCCCAGCCGGCAAAGGCCAGCAGGCCCGCGGCTCCGCCGGTGTCGATGATCTCCAGCTCCAGTTCGCGCGGGCCTTCACCATACGCGGCCTCGGCCTTGGATATCTGGAACCCCAGCGCCGCATTGCGCCCGGCCTCAAGGCTGCGACGCGGCAACGCCGCCAATGTCTCCGGCAGAAAAGCCCTGAGCGTGTCGGAAGACAGCGCCTCGACAACCTTGCCACCGGCCATGGCCGAGACCGCCGCACCCATCGCAGCGGCCGCATCGGACGCACCGCCCTGGCCACTGCGCTGCGCCTGCTCCATGGCGCGACCGGCCTGCTCGAGCCTGCCAAGCGGACTGTCGGAATTGGAGGAATACGCGGCGCCCACTCCCACCGAGCGGGTGACGAAGGCCAGCAGCAGGCCGACCACGATGCAGGCCAGGATGGCCACCACGGCATAGGTCGCCGCCTTCTCCGGCGGAACCTTCATGGTGTGCGGCAGCGACAGATACAGCAGGTAGATGCTGTAGATCCCGCCTGCCAGCGCCAGCAACATGCCCAGCCCGAAACCAAAAAGCTCGCCGATGCCCGCAAGCCACGAGGCCGTCGCCGCGTACGCCACCGACTTCAGGGCCTGCGTATAGTCCCTGGTCGCGCCGAAGGTCGGCGCGAGCAGATGAATGACCAGCGCGAACAGCGCCACTCCCGCAAGGCCGATTACATACTGCGCGACAGCGGCGCGCAGCAGCAGACCCGTGGAGAGACGGAAGAAGCCATAGTCGCCGCCGCCCAGAAACATCGCCACCGGTGCGATCGCGGAAAGCAGCAGCACATAGGGCAGGTATATCGAACCGGGCGTGGCCGGCTCCGCGGCAATCACCGGCCACTCGGTCTTCGGCGTCTTGAGGATGTTGATCACGCGCTGGACGAGTTTGTTCACAGTGCCTCCCCTTGTTTCTTCCATGGCTCGCCAGCCGGACTATATGCCTTCAGGGTCCTCCGCGCCCGCCTACGGCGCCGAAGATCTGGCCGCTGGAATAACTGGCCTCGTCGGTGGCGAGCAGGACATAGATGGCCGCGAGTTCAGCGGGCTGCCCGGGACGCCCCATGGGCGTCTCCTGCCCGAAGACGGGAATCCTGTCGGAAGGCTGGCCGCCCGTTACCTGCAGTGGCGTCCAGATCGGCCCCGGAGCCACGGCATTGACGAGGATGCCCCGATCCGCGAGCTGCTTCGCCAGGCCCTTGGTGAATATGGCGATGGCCGCCTTGGTGGCCGCGTAGTCGAGCAGATGCTCGCTCGATTCGTAGGCCACCACAGAGGTCGTGTTGATGATGGCCGCGCCCGGACCCATGTGCGGCACCGCCGCCTTGGTGATCCAGAACATCGCATAGACATTGATCTTGAAGGTCTCGTCGAAGTCCTCGTCACGGATCTCCTGCAGCGAATCGCGCGAGATCTGCCGCCCGGCATTGTTCACCAGGATGTCGAGCCCGCCGAGCCTCAGCATGGTGTCAGCGACCAGCTGCCGGCAGAAGGCGGCGCTGGTGATGTCGCCGGGCAGCAGCGCCACCCTGCGACCCTCGGCGCGAACCAGATCCGCCACCTCGCGCGCATCCGCGGCCTCCTCGGGCAGATAGTTGATGGCCACATCCGCGCCCTCGCGGGCAAACGCGATGGCCACGGCACGGCCGATGCCCGAATCACCTCCGGTAATGAGCGCGCGACGCCCCTTGAGCCGCCCCGATCCTACATAGCTCTTCTCGCCATGATCCGGCGGCGGCTCCATGCGGCAGGCCAGCCCGGGCCACGACTGATGCTGTTCGGAAAAGGGAGGATTCGGGTACTGCTTCCTCACTTTCACGGGACGTCGGCTGTTGAGCGGTCTCGATGCGGTAAGGCTGCGTTTTCTCATCATGCACTCCTGCGTGATCGGACGGCTTCAGCCAGATCAGGATACTGGCGGAGGCCGCTGCTGCATCGCTGTCGGCACTGGCCTACACCGGCGCGGAATCTACCCGCGCGCGGATGCAGGATTCATCCTGCTACGATGGGCAGACATGAACGTCCATGATCACGTCGCGCGCAGGCTGGATGGCACCGAGCAGGCGCTCGAGGCATTCCGCGGACAGGTGCTGCTCATCGTCAATGTCGCCAGCCGCTGCGGATTCACGCCGCAATACGCCGGGCTCGAGGCGCTGTACGGCAAGTTCCGCGACCGCGGCTTTGCCGTGCTGGGCTTTCCCTGCAACCAGTTCGGCGCGCAGGAGCCGGGCAGCGAAGCCGAGATTGGCCGGTTCTGCGACACCACCTATGGCGTGAGCTTTCCGATGTTCGCGAAGATCGACGTCAACGGCGGCAATGCGCATCCGCTGTACCGGCATCTCAAGGGAGAAAAGCCCGGCGTGCTGGGCACCGAAACCATCAAGTGGAACTTCACCAAGTTCCTCGTGAACCGCGAAGGTGAAGTGGTGAAGCGCTATGCGCCCAACGTGGCTCCCGGCGCGCTCGAAGCGGACATCGTCGCGCTGCTCTGATCAGAACCCCGGATGACTGGCCATCCAGTCGATTTCCCCGGCGGTGGAGACGCGGCCAAGCGCCGCATTGCGATGGGGATAGCGGCCGAAGCGGTCGATGATGGCCTTGTGCTGGATTTCATAGTCCAGATTGGGCAGATCCTTGAACAGCGCCATGGCCTGCTCGTGGATGTGGCGGGATTCGCTGTGCATGAACGGCATGTAGAGGAAGGCGCGCCGCGTGTCGTCGAGCCTGCGGTCGGCGCCGCAGCGGATCGCCTCCTGCGACAGCGCCAACGCCATGGGGTCGGCCGCGAACGCCCGGGCCTGGCCGCGGAACATGTTGCGCGAGAACTGGTCGAGCACGATGATTTCCGCCAGCCGGCCCTCCGGCTCGTCGCGCCAGTGGGCCGTTTCGCCCGCGATGACGCGCGCATGCGTGGCGGCGAAACGCCCCGTGATGCGCGCATCCAGCGCGTCGGAGGCCGCGAACCAGTCCGCCGGCCGCAGCGTGTGGAACCAGAATTCCAGGACGTCCCGCATGGTCGGGATTATGCGCGAATGCAAGTCTTGTTGGGTCATGCGGCATTCTGCATAGTTCGCGCCCCTGTTGTTCGCGGTGAGTGCGCATCGTGCTGCCTTCGATCGAAATCCGCATTGCCAGCGAGCTGGCGATCAAGCCGGCGCAGGTCGCCGCGACGGTTGCCCTCCTGGATGGCGGCGCCACGGTGCCGTTCATCGCCCGCTACCGCAAGGAAGCCACGGGTGGACTGGACGATGTGCAGCTGCGCGCGCTGAGCGAGCGCCTGGTCTACCTGCGCGCGCTGGAAGAACGCCGCGCGGCCGTGCTCAAGAGCATCGACGAACAGAAGAAGCTCACGGCGGAGCTGCGGGCCAGCATCGAGGCGGCCGACAGCAAGCAGCGGCTCGAGGATCTGTATCTTCCCTACAAGCCCAGGCGCCGCACGCGGGCGCAGATCGCGCGGGAGGCCGGGCTTGCGCCGCTGGCCGAGAGCCTGCTGGCAGATCCCACTCTGGACCCAGCCACCGAAGCGGCCCGATTCCTCAGAGAGCCCTTCACTACCGAGCAGGGCGACAATCCCGGCGTGCCGGATGTGAAGGCCGCGCTCGACGGCGCGCGCCAGATCCTGATCGAGCAATTCGCCGAGGACGCGGAACTGATCGGCCAGCTGCGAACCCATGTGCAGGCGCTGGGCGTGGTGGTGTCGAAAGTGGCCGAAGGCAAGGAAGATGCCGGCGCGAAGTTCCGCGACTACTTCGACTATTCGGAACCACTGGGCGCCATTCCCTCGCATCGCGCGCTGGCGCTGTTCCGCGGACGCACCGAGGAAATCCTGCGCATTGCGCTGAAGCTGCCGGAAGAGCTCGCGCCGCCCGGCGGCGCGCCGGGCCATGTCCCGAACTCCTGCGAGATCAAGATTGCGGCCCGGGCCGGCATCGCCGATCGGGGACGCGCAGCCGACCCCTGGCTCAGGGACACGGTGCGCTGGGCCTGGCAATTCAAGGTGGCCTTCCAGCTCGAGGCGGAGATGTTCGTCAGCCTGCGCGAACGCGCCGAAGAGGAAGCGATCCGGGTATTCGGCCGCAACCTGCATGACCTGCTGCTCGCAGCCCCTGCCGGCGCCCGCATCACGATGGGGCTCGACCCGGGCATCCGCACCGGCGTGAAGGTCGCCATTGTCGATGCCACCGGCAAGGTGGTGGATACAGCCACCGTCTATCCCTTCCCGCCGCGCAACGACCTCGAAGGCACGCTGCATGCGCTGGAAATGCTGGCGAAGAAGCATGGCGTGCAGCTGATCGGCATCGGCAACGGCACTGCTTCGCGCGAGACCGACCGGCTCGCCGCCGAGCTGATCAGGCGCTGCCCGCAGCAGCGCCTTACCAAGGTCGTGGTGTCCGAGGCCGGCGCCTCGGTCTATTCGGCATCGGAGCTGGCATCGAAGGAGCTGCCGGCGCTGGATGTGAGCCTGCGCGGCGCCGTGTCGATCGCCCGCCGGCTGCAGGACCCTCTGGCGGAGCTGGTCAAGATCGATCCGAAATCCATTGGCGTCGGCCAGTATCAGCACGATGTGAACCAGGGGCGTCTGGCGCGCTCGCTGGATGCCGTGGTGGAAGACTGCGTGAATGCCGTGGGCGTGGATGTGAACATGGCTTCCCCGGCGCTGCTGGCACGCGTCTCCGGGCTGACGTCGACGCTGGCGGAAAACATCGTCAATCACCGCAACGAGCATGGCGCCTTCCGCGACCGCCGCGAGCTGAAGAACGTCGCCCGGCTGGGGCCGAAGGCCTTCGAGCAGGCCGCGGGGTTCCTGCGCATCGTCGACGGCGCCAATCCGCTGGATGCCTCCTCGGTTCACCCCGAGGCGTATCGCGTGGTCGAGAAGATCCTGGCCGATCTCAAGCGGCCGGTAAAGGAAGTGATGGGCGACGGCGGCGCGCTGTCGCGCATCGACGCCGCCCGCTACACGGACGGGCAGTTCGGCCTGCCCACGGTGCGCGACATCCTCAAGGAGCTGGAGAAGCCGGGGCGCGATCCGCGGCCGGAGTTCAGGACCGCGGCCTTCAAGGACGGCGTCGAGGAACTCAAGGACCTGCAGCCAGGCATGCTGCTGGAGGGCGTGGTCACCAATGTCACCAATTTCGGCGCCTTCGTCGATGTCGGTGTTCACCAGGACGGTCTGGTGCACATCTCGATGTTGTCCAGCAGGTTCATCAAGGACCCGCACGAGGTCGTCAAGGCAGGCGACGTGGTGCAGGTGAAAGTGCTCGAGGTGGATGTGGGCCGCAAGCGCATCGCGCTGACCATGCGGCTGGATGATGCTGCGCCGCGCCAGCGCGGCCCTGGAGAACAGCCCTCGCACCACGGCGCTGACCGCCGCACCGCGGCGCGCCAGCCGCAGGGGCGAGCGCCCGAGCCCCGGGGCAATGGCCTGATGGCCGAGGCGCTGGCGCGCGCGCTGAAGAGGTAAAGCAGACGCCGGGAGCGAAAGTCCCTACACTCCCGCCCCCCCTCCGACCACCCGTGGCCCCGATGACTTCTGCTGCCGACACCGTTCCTTTCAGTGATCTGGGCCTTTCCGAGACCGTCGTCCGCGCGGTGAAGTCGATCGGCTACGAATCCGCCTCGCCCATTCAGGCCGCCACCATCCCCGCCATGCTCGAAGGCGCGGATATCCTCGGCCAGGCGCAGACAGGCACCGGCAAGACGGCCGCCTTCGCGCTGCCCATCCTCTCGCGGCTCGACATGAAGAAGAAGGCGCCGCAGGCGCTGGTGCTGGTGCCGACGCGGGAACTGGCGATCCAGGTGGCCGAAGCCTTCCAGAAATACGCGGCCGGGCAGCATGCCTTCCATGTGCTGCCGATCTACGGCGGGCAGAGCTACGTGCCGCAGTTCAACGCCCTCAAGCGCGGTCCGCAGGTGATCGTGGGCACACCGGGCCGCCTCATCGATCATCTCGAGCGCGGCACGCTGCAGCTCGATGCCGTGCGCTGCGTGGTGCTCGACGAGGCCGACGAGATGCTGGCGATGGGCTTCGCCGATGCGATGGATGCCATCCTCTCGCAGCTGCCCGAGGAGAAGCAGGTGGCGCTGTTCTCCGCGACCATGGCGCCGAACATCCGCCGCATCGCCCAGACCCACCTGAAAAATCCGCGCGAAGTGGTGATCAAGGGCAAGACCGCCACCGCCGCGAACATCCGGCAGTCGTTCTGGCTGGTCAGCGGCCTGCACAAGCTCGATGCCCTCACCCGCATCGTCGAGGTCGCGGATTTCGACGCCATGCTCGTGTTCGTGCGCACCAAGCAATCGACGGTGGATCTGGCCGAACGCCTGCAGGCGCGCGGATTCTCGGCGGTAGCGCTGAACGGCGATGTGCCGCAGGCACAGCGCGAGCGCACCGTCGAGCAGCTGAAGAAAGGCCGCATCGACATTCTCGTGGCCACGGATGTGGCGGCGCGCGGGCTCGATGTCGAGCGCATCACCCATGTGGTGAACTTCGACGTGCCTTACGACACCGAATCCTACGTGCATCGCATCGGCCGCACCGGCCGCGCCGGTCGCAGCGGCGAGGCCATACTCTTCATCGCGCCACGCGAACGCAACCTGCTGCGGCTCATCGAACGCGCGACGCGCCAGACCATCGAACCACTGCGCCTGCCCACCGCGGACGACGTGAACACGCGCCGCCTGGCGAAGTTCAAGGCCCGCATCGGCGAGGTGTTGGCCAGCGGCGCCACGGAGTTCCATCGCAAGGCCGTGCAGGAGATTGCCCAGGAGACGGGCGCGGACCTGCTGAGCATAGCCGCGGCCGTGGCCTCACTGGTGGAAGGCAGCGGGCCCGTGAAGTCGGCGGCGCCCGCCGCAGCCTATGCTCCCGCGCCCTCCGCGGGGCCGGCGGATGACGCGGATGCGGCGCCACGCAAGCCGCGACGCGAGATCGTCGATGAAGAGCTGCCCGCCGTGCCCGAGGGCGGCTATGCCTTCGAGGACGATGGCAAGCAGATCCTCTGGCGGCTGGCCGTGGGTCGCCGCAACGGCGCCGAACCCGGCAATATCGTGGGCGCCATTGCCCACGAGGCGCGGCTGCACGGTTCGCAGATCAATGGCGTGGACATTCGCGCGGACTACACGCTGGTGCGATTGCCTGCCGGCCTGCCACAGGCCGTGATCGAGAGGCTGTCGAAGGTGCGCGTTCGCGGCCGGACGCTCGACCTGTCGGCCAGCGACCTGCCCCTGCGCAGCAAACCCAAGGCCGCCAAGACGCATCGCAAGGGCGGCAAGCGCCCCCACTGAGGCTGCCGTGACGGAGCCGGTCACTCCTTGAAAAAAGGCTCGACCTGACCCTTGAGCTGGATCGTCAGCGGCTTGCCACGGCGGTCGAGCGTCTTGCCCACGGCGACGCGAATCCAGCCTTCGGAGATGCAGTATTCCTCGACGTTGGTGCGTTCCGCGCCGTTGAAGCGGATGCCGATGTCCCGCGCCAGCAACTGTTCATCGTAGTAGCGGCTCGATGGATCGACGCTCAGACGGTCCGGCAGCACATCACTCATGTTTCTCTCTCCATCAGATCGGCTCCTTATACAAGAAAGCCCCGGCCGTTTCCCGGCGGCATGTGAATGCCGGACTGTGCAGGTGTGTTACCGTCGGCCACCAGTCCTTCACAAGCAAGGGGGCCGCCATGTCGTCGAAAGAACGCCGTACCGTTCCGCCGGAAGCCATCGAGCTCTACAACCAGTACATCCACGGGGAGATCAGCCGTCGCGCCTTTCTGAACCGGGCCAAGCAATTCACCGTCGTCGGCCTCAGCGCCGGCACCATCGTGAAGGCACTGATGCCTGACTATGCGATGGGGCAACAGATCGCTCGCGACGACGAACGCATCCGCGCCAGCTATGTCACGGTGCCATCACCGCAGGGGCATGGCTTCATCAAGGGATACCTGGTACGCCCGTTCAGCGCCGACAGCCGTTCGGACGAGCCAGTCAAGCTGCCCGGCATCATCGTCGTGCACGAGAATCGAGGCCTGAATCCGCATACCGAAGACGTCGCGCGCCGGCTGGCGCTGGCCAATTTCATGACTTTCGCGCCCGACGTGCTCACCTCGGTGGGCGGCTATCCGGGCGATGACTATCAAGGCGGCAAGCTGTTCGCCAGCCTCGATGCCGGCAAGCGCTTCGAGGACATCGTGGCCAGTGCGCTGTGGCTGAAGAACCGCGCGGACTGCACAGGCAAGATCGGTGTCACCGGCTTCTGCTATGGCGGCGGCGTGTCGAACCAGTTGGCGGCGCGCCTCGGCGCGGATCTGGCGGCAGCCGTGCCGTTCTATGGCGGCGGCGCGCCGGAAGCGGACGTGCCGAAGATCAAGGCGGCCATTCTCGTGCAGCACGGAGCGCTGGACACCCGTCTGGTCGAAGCCTGGCCTGCCTACGAGGCCGCCCTGAAAGCCGCGGGCGTCAGACACGAAGGCCATATTTATCCCAATGCCCTGCACGGTTTCTTCAACGACGCCACGCCGGAGCGCTACAACGAAGCGGCCGCCACCGAGGCCTGGACGCGCATGGTGAACTGGTTCAACACGTATGTGAGAGGCTGAAACGCCTCCATTCGCGGAGTACAAAAAAGCCCCGGCGGTTTCCCGCCGGGGCTTTTCGTTTCGGGATGATGCGGCTCTATGAATCGACGCGCAGTCGGTCCGGCAGCACATCACTCATGCCCTTGCTCACCTCGCCGGCTTCTCCGACGCCAGAGACACCGACAGCTCCAGCACCTCGTGACCGTCTTCCCTCTCGACGTTCACCTGCACGGCTTCTGGGTCCACGTTCACGTACTTGCGGATGACCTCAAGCAGCTCGCGGCGCAGCAGCGGCAGGTAGTCCGGAGCGTTGCGCGCGCCGCGCTCCTGGGCAACGATGATCCGCAGACGCTCCTTCGCGAGGTTGGCGGATGGCTGGGAACGGCGGAATAGTGCGAGTAAACCCATCTCAGCTCCCGAAGATGCGCGCGAAGAAGCCCTTCTTCGGCTCTTCGGTGAAACGCAGCGGCAGCTCCTCGCCCAGCAGGCGCCCGACCGCGTCGGTGTAGGCCTGGGAGACATCACTGCCTTCGTTGAGGATCACGGGCGTGCCCGCGTTCGAAGCGGACAGCACCTCGGTGGACTCGGGGATCACGCCGATCACGTCGAGGCCAAGGATCTCCTTGACGTCCTCCACGCTCATCATTTCACCAAGGGCCACGCGAGCGGGGCTGTAGCGCGTGAGCAGCAGGTATTCCTGCACTTTGTCGTCACCCTTTTCCGCTCTGGCGGTCTTGGCGGCCAGCAGACCGAGAATGCGGTCCGAGTCGCGCACCGAAGATACCTCGGGGTTCACGACCACCACGGCGCGATCGGCGTAGTACATCGCCAGGTGCGCGCCCTTCTCGATGCCAGCGGGAGAATCGCAGAGGATGTAGTCGAAGCCTTCGGCGATCAGCTCGTCGAGCACCTTGCGCACGCCCTCGGCGCTCAGCGCGTCCTTGTCGCGGGTCTGCGAGGCGGCCAGCACGTAAAGCGACTCCAGCCGCTTGTCCTTTATGAGCGCCTGCTTGAGCGTGCAGTCGCCCTGGATCACATTGACGAAGTCGTAGACCACCCGGCGCTCGCAACCCATGATGAGGTCGAGGTTGCGCAGGCCCACGTCGAAATCGATGACGGCCACTTTCTTGCCGCGCAGCGCCAGGCCACAGGCCAGGCTCGCGGAGGTCGTGGTCTTGCCCACGCCGCCCTTGCCGGAGGTCACAACGAGAATCTCAGTCACGGAAATGCTTCTCCTCAACCGCCGAGGCGGGCGAAATGTAGTTCGTCATCGGCAAGCCAGGCCTGCACCGGATGGCCGGCGAGCTCCGGCGGCAGGGTTTCGAACACCCTGAAGACGCCGGCAATGGCCACCAGCTCCGCCCGGAATTCCTGGCAGAACACGCGCGCGGTAGTGTCGCCGCGCGTGCCGGCCATGGCCCGACCTCGCAGCACGCCGTAGATGTGCACACAACCGTCGGCGATCACCTCGGCGCCCGCGCCGACCATGGCGGTGACGATGAGGTCGCGATCGCGGGCATAGACCTTCTGGCCGGAGCGCACGGGCCGGGAATGCTGCAACCCCGTCGCGGGGCGGGCGGCTTGCGCCGGCGGCGGGCTTGCCGACGCCGCGACCGGCGCGCGCGGCGGCGCCGGACGGGCGGGCCGGCTCAACACGGGCAGCGACAGGGACAACGCAAGCTCGGGGACCCAGGACGCGCCTTCGGTAATGCCCACCGTGAGCATCCCCACGCGCCGCATCGCATCCATCACGGCGCGCACATCGGCCGCCTGCGGCGCTTCGGCAAGCAGATCGAGGTCCAGACTCAGCGCCGTACGCTGGAAGAAGTGCGGCGCGGTGGCCACGCGACCGGTCAGCTCATCGAGCAGCGCGCCGGTATCCAGGGAGCGCAGGCGCCCCTGGAGAATACCGATCTGCGCATAGCGCAGTTCGATGACGGAGGGAGCGGAGGCTTCGGCTGGCTGGTTCATGAAGGCGCCGTAGTGTACCGGCACACACCCATTGGGCAAGCCTGTCGCAGTTGCGCGGCATCATCACTATGATCGACAGACCATCGCCCGGCTCGGATTTTCAGGAGAAAGGCCATGACCATGCCCGATGCCATGTTCAAAGCGTTTGATCGTCGCATGCTGATGCAGATGATGGTGGCTGGCACGCTCGGTGGAACGATGGCGAGCCAGACTGCCCATGCCGAGGCCAGCCCCTATGGAATGCCGCAGCTGTTCCCTGACAGCCGCATGCCCAAGGTGGCGATGCTGATCTATCCGCGCATGGTGCTGATCGACCTGATCGGCCCGCAGACGGTGTTCAATCTCGCCGGCTGCGAAGTGCACCTGGTGTGGAAGGACAAGACACCCTGCTCCACCGACACTGGCATCCCCATCATGCCGACCACCACTTTCGACGAATGCCCCAGGGACCTGGACGTGCTGTTCGTCGGCGGCGGCATTGGCGGCACGATCGACTGCATGAAAGACATGGCGGTGCTCGATTTTCTTGCCGACCGGGCGCAGACCTCCAGATGGGTGACCTCGGTATGTACCGGCACGATGGTGCTGGCCGCGGCTGGCCTGCTCGACGGCTACCGGGCTGCCGGACACTGGGCCATCATGCATCTGCTTCCCATCATGGGTGTAACGCCGGTGCACGAGCGCGTGGTGATCGATCGTAACCGTGTCACAGGCGGCGGCGCCACCGCCGGCATCGACTATGGCCTGACGCTGGCCGCGATGCTGCGCTCGGAGGAAGCCGCCAGGCGCATCCAGCTGCTGATCGAATATGCGCCCGAACCACCGTTCGACTCCGGCACGCCGGAAACCGCGGGCAAGGAAATGGTCGACAGCATCATGGCGGGCCGCAAGGGCATCAACGCCACCGCGGCGCAGCTCGCCGAGGCAGCGACCGCGCGGTTCCGAAAGAAAGCCTGACAAGGGTCAGCAATGAGCCGGTCCGGATTCAATGCGGCCGCTCACTTGCCGCCGGCGCGCCTCTTGAGCATCCAGACATGTTCCGTTGCCGGGCATTTCCCCTTCAGCCCTCCGGCTACATCCACGCTTTCGAGCAGCTCAACCGCATGACTGTCGCCATAGCGCTGCTGCACTTCCTCCTTGCCGATCGAGAAAGGCGGACCATCCGCCAGGGACTGGTCGTATTCGAAGGTGATCATCAACTGCGGCGCATGGTGCGTGATGTCCTGCACATGCGTTGCATAACGCTCGCGCATGCTCACCGGCAGCGCCACCAGGGCCGCCCGGTCGTACACGGCGTCGACCTCGCCGAGCGCCTCGCCGGAGAGATCGAAAATGTCGCCAACGAAGATGTCGAGGTTCTGTGCGCTGTGGCGCTCCATCCTGCCGGACCGCGTGATTTGCGCCTTTACGCCGAGCTCCGCAAACAATTGCCCGATCGCCACCCTGCTCAGTTCAGCGCCAGCGACACTATGGCCATTGGCAAGCAGCCAGTGGATATCCAGCGTCTTGCCGCACAGGGGCAGGAACACGCGGCTGCCCGGCGGCAGCCCGAGCCTGCCGAAATGCCTGACCATGAGCGGATTGGCCCTGCTTTCGTGGAAGCCGATCTCGTTGTTCTGCCAGCGCTGATGCCAGAAACCTGGGTCCATGTGATTCCTCCATGGCTTGATGCAAAAAAGCCCCGGCAGTTTCCCACCGGGGCTTCGCGTTTTCACGCTGTTCAGGTAAGCGTCCCGCTTACATGCCCATGTCGCCCATGCCGCCGCCCGGAGGCATGTGCGAGTGCTCGCCTTCTTCCTTCGGAGCCTCGGCGATCATCACTTCCGTGGTGAGCAGCAGGCCCGCGACCGAGGCCGCGTTCTGCAGCGCCAGGCGCGTGACCTTGGTCGGGTCCAGGATGCCGGCTTCGAGCATGTCGCCGTACTCGCCCGTCGCGGCGTTGTAGCCATAGGCGCTCTTGCCCGCCTTGACGGCGTTCAGGACCACCGCGGCGTCCTCGCCCGCGTTCTCGACGATCTGGCGCAGCGGCTCTTCGATGGCGCGCGACAGCAGGCGGATGCCCACGGTCTGGTCATCGTTGTCGCCCTGCAGGTCCTTGAGCGCCTTCTGCGAACGGATCAGCGCCGTGCCGCCGCCCGGGACCACGCCTTCCTCGACGGCGGCACGCGTGGCGTGCAGCGCGTCTTCGACGCGGGCCTTCTTTTCCTTCATCTCGACTTCGGTCGCGGCGCCAACCTTGATCACCGCCACGCCGCCGGAGAGCTTGGCAACGCGCTCCTGCAGCTTTTCCTTGTCGTAGTCGCTCGAGGCTTCTTCCACCTGCTGGCGGATCGACTCGATGCGCGCCTTGATGTCGGAAGCCTTGCCGGCACCGTCGATGATGGTGGTGTTTTCCTTCTCGATGACGATCTTCTTGGCTTCGCCCAGATCATTCACCGTGGCCTTCTCCAGCGACAGGCCGACCTCTTCGGAGATCACGGTGCCGCCGGTGAGCACGGCGATGTCCTGCAGCATGGCCTTGCGGCGATCGCCGAAGCCAGGCGCCTTGACGGCCGCAACCTTGAGGATGCCGCGGATGTTGTTCACGACCAGGGTGGCCAGCGCCTCGCCCTCGACGTCTTCGGCAACCACCAGCAGCGGACGGCCCGACTTGGCCACGCCCTCGAGCAGCGGCAGCATCTCGCGGATGTTGGAGATCTTCTTCTCGGTGAGGAGGATCAGCGGCTTCTCGAGCTCGACAACCTGCGTCTGCTGGTTGTTGATGAAGTACGGCGAGAGGTAGCCGCGGTCGAACTGCATGCCTTCCACGACATCCAGCTCGTTGGCAAGGCCCGAGCCTTCCTCGACGGTGATCACGCCTTCCTTGCCCACCTTCTCCATCGCGTCGGC
>CAUJIK010000098.1 GCA_963205255.1 Pseudomonadota bacterium | reverse complement strand
CGGCAGGGCGGCCATTCACGGTGGCGTGGCTCAAGTTCAGTCGGCGCGGTAGTTCGGCGCTTCCTTGGTGATCTGCACGTCGTGCACATGGCTCTCGCGCATGCCGGCGCCGGTGATGCGCACGAAATGCGTCTTCGTGCGCAGATCCTGGATCGAGCGGGTGCCGGTATAGACCATGGCGGCACGCAGGCCGCCGGTGAGCTGGTAGAGGATGGCGATGAGGCTGCCCTTGTAAAGCACGCGGCCCTCGATACCCTCGGGCACCAGCTTCTCCAGTTCGCTGCTGCCGTCCTGGAAATAACGGTCGGCCGAACCATGCTTCTGCGCCATGGCGCCCAGTGAACCCATGCCGCGGTACTGCTTGTAGCTCGCGCCCTGATAGAGCTCCACCTCGCCGGGAGATTCCTCGGTGCCGGCGAACAGCCCACCGATCATCACGGCATGCGCGCCGGCGGAAAGCGCCTTGGCGATGTCGCCGGAGTAGCGGATACCGCCGTCCGCGATCAGCGGCACGCCGGTGCCTTCCAGCGCCTGCGCCACATTGCTCACGGCGCTGATCTGCGGCACGCCGACGCCGGCGACGATGCGCGTGGTGCAGATGGAGCCGGGGCCGATGCCCACCTTCACGCCATCGGCGCCCGCGGCGACCAGCGCCTTCGCGGCGTCAGCGGTGACGATGTTGCCGCCGATCACCTGCAACTCGGGCCACTTCTTCTTGATCGCAGCGACGGTATCCAGCACCCAGCGGGTGTGGCCGTGCGCGGTATCGACCACCACCACGTCCACGCCGGCAGTATGCAGCGCAGCCACACGGTCGAGCGAATCGGCCTGCGTGCCCACGGCCGCGCCGACGCGCAGGCGACCGGTGTCGTCCTTGCTGGCGCGCGGGAAATCCTTGGCCTTCTGGATGTCCTTCACGGTGATCATGCCGGTGAGCTCGGAATTGCCGTTGACCACCAGCACCTTCTCGATGCGGTGCTTGTGCAGCAGTGCCAGCACATCGTCCTTGGAGGCGCCTTCGGTGACGGTGATCAGATTGTCCTGCGGCGTCATCACCGAGGACACCGGCGCGTCGAGCTTGGTCTCGAAGCGCAGATCGCGGTGGGTGACGATGCCCACGGCCTTCTTACCCTGCACCACCGGCACGCCGGAGATGCCGCGCGAGCGCGTGAGCTCCAGCACCTGGCGGATGGTCATGTCCGGCGTCACCGAGATCGGGTCGCGGATCACGCCGCTCTCGAATTTCTTGACGCGGGCCACTTCGCGGGCCTGCGCCTCGATGGTCATGTTCTTGTGGATGATGCCCATGCCGCCTTCCTGCGCCATGGTGATGGCCAGGCGCGCCTCGGTGACCGTATCCATGGCCGCAGCGAGGATGGGCAGGCCCAGCCGCACGTTGCGCGTGAGCTGCGTGCCGAGGTCGATTTCACGGGGGAGGACGTCGGAGGCCGCGGGGACCAGCAGGACGTCGTCGAAGGTAAGGGCTTCTTCGAGGATTCGCATGCCGTATTTTACGCATCCGGCCGGGCCGGGTAAACCCGCCGCCCCGGCCGGGAATCACGCAGAATAAGCTCATGCCCCCCTCTTCCACGCCCTCCCGGGCCGGTCCGCGCGAATGGACCGGTCTTGCGGTCCTGACCCTGCCCTGCCTGGTCTACGCCATGGACCTCACGGTGCTGAACCTTGCTGTGCCCCAGCTCACCCAGCAGCTCAAACCCAGCGCGGCGCAGCTGCTGTGGATGATCGACATCTACGGCTTCCTGGTGGCGGGGGCGCTGGTCACCATGGGCACGATCGGGGACCGCATCGGGCGGCGCCGGCTGCTGATGCTGGGCGCGACGGCCTTCGCGGCCGCCTCGCTGCTGGCGGCCTTCGCGGGCAGCGCCACGCAGCTCATCGTCGCGCGGGCCATCCTCGGTCTTGCGGGCGCGACGCTGGCGCCCTCCACACTCTCGCTGATCCGCAACATGTTCCACGACGAGATCCAGCGCCGCACGGCGATCGCCGTGTGGATCGCCAGTTTCTCGACCGGAACGGCGCTGGGGCCGGTGCTGGGCGGCTTGCTGCTGGAACACTACTGGTGGGGTTCGGTGTTCCTGATCAATGTGCCGGCGATGGCGTTGCTGCTGGCGCTGGCGCCGTGGCTGCTGCCGGAGTTCCGCGACCCGACGCCGGGCGGGCTCGATATCACCAGCGCCGTGCTGTCGCTGGCGGCCGTGCTGGCATTGATCTTCGGAATCAAGGAAGTCGCGGCGCATGGGCTGAACCTGATCGCACCGCTCGCCATGCTGCTGGGACTCGCCATCGGCGCGGTCTTCGTGCGGCGGCAGCGGCAACTGGCACATCCCTTCGTGGATCTGTCGCTGTTCACGAGCCGGCCTTTCCGCGCGGCATTGCTGCTGAACCTTTCGGGCGCCTTCTTCATCGGCGGGCTGTACCTGTTCATCGCGCAATACCTGCAGATGGTGCTGGGGCTCTCTCCATTGCACGCCGCACTGTGGTCCCTGCCCTCCGCACTGGCATTCATCGTGGGCTCCGGCGTAGTGCCCTTGATGGCGCACCGCTGGCAGCCACGACAGCTCATGACAGCGGGCATGACGGTGGCCGCGGCGGGTTTCGTGCTGCTGCTGTTCATCGACGCCAGTGGCCCGTTGCTGCTGGTGGTGGCGTCGCTGGCGTTGTTTTCCTTCGGGTTCACCCCCGTGGCCTCGCTCACCACGGACCTGGTGGTGAGTTCGGTGCCGCCCGAAAGGGCAGGTTCGGCGGCAGCGCTTTCGGAGACCGCCTTCGAGCTGGGTGGGGCGCTGGGCATCGCGCTGCTGGGCAGCCTGGGCACGGCGATCTATCGCGCGCACATGCAGGTGCTGCCGGGGCTGGATCCGGCTGTCGCCGAGGCGGCGCGCGCCACACTGGGCGGCGCGGTGGCGGCCGCCGCGGAGCTGCCCGCTGCCGCGCCGATGCTGCTGGATACCGCCCGCCAGGCTTTCACCAGCGCCATGGTGGCGTGTGCCGCCGTGGGCGTGGGTGCGCTGCTGCTGCTCGCCTTCTACGTATCGCGGGCATTCAGCCGGCAGCCGTGATGGTCGACATTCCCCACGATCTGCTCTCTGCCGAAGCACTCACCAGCCTTCTCGAAAGCGTGGTGCTGCGCGAGGGCACGGACTATGGCGAGGTGGAGCTGGAATTCGCCGAGAAGGTGGCGCGACTGCGTGCCGCGGTGGAGCGCAGCGAAGCCCGCATCGTCTTCGATCCGGAGACCGAATCGGTGACGGTGGTGCCGGCGGATACCCCCTCGCCTGATCACTCATGCTCTGGATAGCCTGCACAGTCATCGCCGCCGCGGCGCAGACCGTGCGCAACGCCATGCAGAGCAGCCTCACGGCGACGCTCGGCACGCTGGGCGCAACGCAGGTGCGCTTCCTCTACGGATTTCCGTTCGCGCTGCTGTTTCTGGCCCTGGCACTGGCGGTGACCGGCGAGACCATGCCCGGCGCATCGGCACGTTTCCTTGCTTTCACGGCCGGTGGCGCGGTGGCGCAGATACTCGCCACGGCGCTGCTGCTGTCGGCCATGCACAGGGGCTCGTTCCCGGTGGCGACGGCGCTGTCGAAAACCGAGGCGGTGCAGATCGCATTGTTCGGCCTCGCCATACTGGGCGATCCGCTCACACCACTGGGCGCATTCGCCATCGTCATCGCGACGCTGGGCGTGGCGCTCACTGCCTTGAAACCCGGCGCCAGCACGGGAACGGCTCGCGGCAGCCCCTGGCCGGTGCTGCTGGGTGTCGCCTCGGGCGCCTGCTTCGCGCTGGCCGCCGTGGGCTTTCGCGGCGGCATCCTGGTGCTGGACTCGGGCGGCTACTGGCTGCGGGCCACGGTGACGCTGGTCTGGTCGCTGGGCCTGCAGACCTTGCTGCTGGGCGCATGGATGCTGCTGTTCGCGCGCCCCGCGCTGCTGGGCAGCCTGCGTCTGTGGCGGCCTTCGCTGCTGGCCGGCTTCTTCGGCGCCTTTGCCTCGCAGTTCTGGTTCCTGGGCTTCTCGCTGACGGCCGCGGCGCATGTGCGCACGCTCGGACTGGTGGAGGTGCTGTTCGCCTATGCGGTGGGGCGGCGGATGCTCCGCCAGGCGCTCTCGCGGCGCGAGCTCGCGGGCATGCTGCTCATCGTCGGCGGCGTGGCGCTGCTGCTGGTCTCGATGTAATAGCATCGCGTCATGGCCGTGAACAACGAACGCGATGTCTACACCGTGGCGCGCCTGAACCGCGAGGCGCGCATGATTCTGGAGGCCGGCATTCCGCCGGTGTGGGTCGAGGGCGAGATCTCGAATTTCGCCGCGCCCTCCTCCGGCCACTGGTATTTCACCCTCAAGGACCGTGACGCGCAGATCCGCTGCGCCATGTTCCGCGCACGCAACCTGCAGGTGGGTTTCCGGCCCAGGGACGGCCAGCTGCTCACAGTGCGCGGGCGCGTGAGCCTTTATGAACCGCGCGGCGACTACCAGCTCATCGCCGAACAGATGGAGGACGCGGGCGAAGGCGCGCTGCGGCGCGAGTTCGAGCGCCTGAAGGCAAAGCTCTCGGCCGAGGGGCTGTTCGATGACGCGCTGAAGCGGCCACTGCCGCTGATGCCACGACGCATCGCCGTGATCACTTCCCCCACTGGCGCGGCGGTGCGCGATGTTCTGCATATCCTGGCGCGGCGCTTCCCGCCGGCCGCGGTGCTGGTACATCCGGTGCCGGTGCAGGGCGCGGCGGCGGCCGAGGCCATCATCGCCGCGCTGCAAGAAGCCGGTGCGCGCGGCGACTGTGACGTCGTGATCCTGGCGCGCGGCGGCGGCTCCATCGAAGATCTGTGGAGCTTCAACGACGAGCGCGTGGCGCGCGCCATCCGCCGCTCGCCACTGCCGGTGGTCACCGGCATTGGTCACGAGATCGACTTCACCATCGCGGATTTCGCCGCCGACCTGCGCGCACCCACGCCTTCGGGCGCCGCGGAACTGGTGGTGCCCGATCGCGCCTCGCTGCTGGAAGGGCTGCGCGCCACCTTGCAGCGTCTGCAGCTTTCCATGCGCCGCCAGCTGACCCATACGGGCCACAGGCATGAGGCGCTGGCGGCAAGACTGCAGCGCGCGCATCCGGGGGCGCGCCTTGCACAGCAGACCCAGCGACTGGACGAACTGGATCTGCGGCTGCGCGCCGGCTGGACGAACCGCCTGCTGAGGATCACGCAGCGGCTGACGCTGGCCCAGCGCGCGCTGCAGGCGGTGAGCCCGCTCGCGACGCTGGAGCGTGGCTACGCCATCGCAACCGGCCCTGCGGGCGAGGCCGTCACCGACGCGGCGCGACTTGCCGCGGGCGAGGAGCTGACACTGCGTTTCGCGCGCGGCAGCGCCACGGCGACCGTGACAAAGATCCAGACCGGAACCGCTGAATGAGGTACAAATATCCCATGATGAGAGCGACGATCTGTCTTGCCGTGCTGAGCGTCTGCGGTTCGGCTTCCGCATGGGCGGCGCTGCCGCGGGCCAGCGGTGTGCCGGGTGGTGTGGCCATCGTCGATGTGGGCGCGGCCGGCGAGGCCGAGCCGGAGGTGCGCTTCCAGGGGCGGCGCGTGCTCACGGTGGTCGATGGCGAGCGCCGCAAGGCGGTGATCGGCATTGCGCTGGCAACCAAGCCAGGCCGCTACGAAGCCGAGATCATTTCGGGCCGCGCCGCGGCGCGCACGGCCGACGTGCAGGTGGTGGCGAAGAAATACGTGGAGCAGCGGCTGAAGGTGCCGCCGAGCCAGGTGGATCTGTCCCCCGAAGACAGCGCGCGCGTCGCCCGTGAACAGAAGCGCATCCGCCAGTCACTCGACAGCTTCAGCAGCGCGGCGCCGGCCACGTTCTCGCTGCGCACGCCGGTGCGCGGGCCGCGTTCGAGTTCCTTCGGCCTGCGCCGCTTCTTCAACGACCAGCCGCGCAACCCGCATTCGGGCATGGACATCGCAGCGCCCACCGGCGCTGCCATCGTGGCGCCGGCCGATGGCGTGGTGCTGGATACGGGCGATTTCTTCTTCAATGGCGGCACCGTGTTCCTCGATCACGGCCGCGGCTTCATCACCATGTATTGCCATCTCTCGGCCTGGGACGTGAAGCCGGGCGAGCAGGTCAAGGCCGGCCAGACCATCGCCCAGGTCGGCGCGACCGGCCGCGTCACGGGGCCGCATCTGCACTTCGGCGTGATGCTCAATGGCAACTGGGTGGATCCGGCGCTGTTCCTGCCGCTGCCGCCCGCGCCGAAACCGCCGGCGGAAACGGCACCGGCCGCGGAATCCGCGACACCGGCTGCCGAACCGCGGCAGACCTTCAGGCCATAGCAGTAGACCGCACTCGCCCCAGGCGAGTCATCCGGATCCGCGCCTAGCGCGGTCGGCCCGTGGGCTTGCCCGTGGCGACCTTCTTGCGCGGCGCACGGCGCTTGGCGTTGAGCGCGCCGCCCTTCTTCTTCGCCGCGATCTTGCGTTCTGCCGCCGCGCGCTGCTCGCGGTTGCCAAAGGGATTGGCGTCGGTGCGCAGTTCCAGCGCCACCGGACAGGCGTACAGATCGAAAGCTTCGCGGAACACATTCGACAGATAACGGCGGTAGGCATCCGGCGTCTGCGCCGTCTGGTTGCCGTGGATCACGATGCGCGGCGGATTGCGCCCACCCTGGTGCGCATAGCGCAGCTTGATGCGACGCCCTTTCACCAGCGGCGGCTGGTGGGCTTCCATGGCCTTCTCGAGCACGCGCGTGAGCTGCGAGGTCGGCATCTCGCGCATCGAGGCATCGAAGGCGCGCACCGCGGCGGCGGCGAGCTCACCCACGCCGGTGCCATGACGCGCGGAGATGAAATGCACCGGCGCAAAGGGCACGAAATCCAGACGCAGCGCCAGATCCGCGCGCACCTGCTCGCGCTGGTCCATGGGAATGCCGTCCCATTTGTTCACCGCGATGAGCAGCGAGCGGCCGCGCTGCAATGCCAGACCCAGTACGCTGGCATCCTGTTCGGCGACGCCGGCATGCGCATCGATCACCAGCACCACCACATGCGCGGCCTCGATGGCCTGCAGGGTGCGCGCGACGCTGGCGCGCTCAACCGCATCCTCCACCTTCGAGCGACGGCGCACGCCGGCCGTGTCGATGAGCGTGAAACGGCGGCCGTCGCGCTCGAAGGGCACGAAGATGGAATCGCGGGTGGTGCCCGGCAGGTCGGTGGCGATCACGCGCTCTTCACCGATGAGCCGGTTCACCAGCGTCGACTTGCCCACATTGGGCCGGCCGATCACGGCAATGCGGATCGAATCATCCGCCAGGCTCTGCTCCTGTTCGACCGGCTCGATGCCCTCGAGCGCCAGTTGCAGCAACGCCTCGCAGCCCGAGCCGTGCGCCGCCGCGATGGCGTGCGGCTCGCCGACGCCCAAGCGATGGAAATCCGCGCCCACCACACCGCCGTCCAGGCCTTCGGCCTTGTTGACGGCGAGGACCACGGGCTTGCCGGAGCGCTGCAGCAATCTTGCGACCGCGAGATCCTCGGTAGTCAGGCCAGCGCGGCCATCCACCACCAGGACGAGGCGATCGGCCTCGGCGATGGCGCGCTCGGTCTGCACGCGCATCTGCTGCTCGACGCCAGAGCGCGGGCTGACCACCACGCCGCCGGTGTCGACGACGACGCAGGCGCCATTGCGCGCGAAACCGTACTGGCGATCGCGGGTCACGCCGGGCACGTCGGCGACGATGGCGTCGCGCGTGCCCGTCAGGACATTGAACAGCGTCGACTTGCCGACATTGGGCCGACCGACGAGCGCGACGATCGGCAGCATGATGATCTACCTGGCTTCGGAATCGGCGGCGCGTGACGCCAGCGGCGCGGCGCGCAGCGCAGTGAGCTTGCCGCCATTGTCGATGAAGATGGCCATGTCGCCGCGCGTCACCGGCGCCGCGACGATGGTGCCGCCGACCTGCGCGCGGGCCGCGAAATCGCCGCTGGCGGCATCGAGCAGATGCACCTGGCCGTCGAGATCTCCCACCGCCACCCAGGACCCCAGGGCAGCCGGAGCGGACAGGCGCCGACGGGCCAGCGCTTCCTGGCGCCACATTTCAACGCCGGTGCGGCGACCGATCTTCACCACCGCGCCTTCGGCGGTTGAGACATAGACGCCATCCTCGTCGAGGGCGAGACCGCTGTAGCTCGACAGATCGCGCGTCCACAGAGCCTGGCCCGAATCACGTGCCAGCCGCGCGATGCGCCCCTGGTAGGTCACGACGTACATGTCGTCATCGGCGCCGCGCACCGCGGAGTCGATGTCCACCAGGCGTTCGAGCTCGGTGCGGCCCGAAGGCGGCGCCACCGTGGCTTCCCAGACCGTGGCGCCGTCGGAAACACTCAGCGCCATCACCTTGCCATTGTCGAAACCGGAAACGGCGACGTCACCGGAGATGACGGGCGAACCGGTGCCACGCAGCGACAGGCGCGGCACCTGCTGTTCGGCCGCCCAGACCTGGCTGCCATCAGTCAGCCGCAGCAGCACCAGGCGGCCATCCACGGCGCGGATGGCCGCGACGCCCCCGGCAATGGCCGGACGGGAGAGCAGCTCGCTGTTGACGCGCGTCTTCCACTTAACCGCGCCGGTTGCGGCGTCGAGCGCGATGACATCGCCATAGCTGCTGCCCGCGATCACGACGCCCTCGCCGGCTCCAGGGCCGCCGGACAGCGGCAGCTTCGTGCGTGCCTGCCACAGGCGCCTGCCGGTCTCGACATCGTAGGCGGCGACATCGCCATTGTGGCCGGCCGCGAACACGGCGTTGCCATCCAGCGCGACGCCAAGGCCCAGCCGCAGCTTCGGCTCGCCGCCGCCCACACTGGCGCTCCACACTTTCTGCAGACGCGCGGTGGCCTCGAAACGCGTGAGCTCGGCGGGCCGCTCGACGTTCTTGTTGCCGCCGCAGGCGCCAAGCAGAGCCAGGCCCGTGAGCGCCGCAAGGACAGCCAGTGCACGTCTGCTGGGAATCATTTTTCCTCCGTGCCGGTGGCGGGAGCCGCCGGCGCCGCCGCGGTCGCGGCGGGCTTCAGGTCGTTGATCTTCAGATCCAGCAGCGCCTCGACGCCGGCACCGGAGGTCTCGGGGCCGAGCAGCGCGCGCGCCGCCTCGTACTCACGCAACGCGCCGGCACGATCGTCCTTGGCGAGGCGGATGTCGCCGCGCACCTCGGCGAACGCCGCCTCGAATGCTCCCTGGTTCGCCGTGCCCAGCGTGGCGAGCGCCTCGTCATTGCGCCCCAGCGCCGACTGCACGCGCGCCAGGCGCATGATGACGATGGGCTTCATCTTGTCGTCGCGAAGGCTGCCCAGCACGGCCTTGAGCCGCGCCTCGGCCTTGTCCAGTTCGCCCGTAGAAACAAAGATGCGCGCGGCGGCCAGATCGGAGGCGATGACATAGGCCGACTTCGGATGCGCCTTGCGCAATGCCTCGATCTGCGACACCGCCGCGTCGTTCTGCCCGGCATCGAAGGTCCGCAGGATCTGCTCGTATGCGGTATTGGCTTCGACGGCACGGGTCTCGCCCCGCGCCAGCCACCACCGCCAACCGGCCAGCGCCAGCAATGTCGCCACCACCACGCCCAGCAGGAACGGCCCGTTCTTGCGCATCCACTCGCGCAGGCGTTCAGCTTGTTCTTCTTCGGACAACAGATCCACGTGATTACCCCTGCAATGATTTCAATAGAGCCGGAATGCGCCCTGCCAGTTCCGCCAGCGGAACCTCGATCTGCACGCCTTCCTGCCGCATCGGTTTGAGCTGGGCGACACCGCGCTCCAGTTCATCGTCTCCCAGCACCAGCGCCAGCGGCGCGCCGCTGCGATCCGCGCGGCGGAACTGGGCCTTGAAGTTGCCGCCCCCGGCATTGGTCTCGAAGGCGATGCCGGGCAGCTCATCGCGCAGCCTTTCGACCAGCGCCAGCGCGGCACGGCCGGCGCGCGAGCCTGCGATCACCACATAGACCTGCGGCGACGGCGCGGCAAAGGTGGCGCCGGTCTGCTGCATCAGCTCGACGATACGCTCCACGCCCATGGCAAAGCCGACGGCGGGCGTGGCTTCACCGCCCAGCTGCGTGATGAGCCCGTCGTAGCGGCCTCCCGAACAGACGGCATCCTGCGCGCCCAGGGCGTCGGTGACCCATTCGAACACGGTGCGCGAGTAGTAGTCGAGGCCGCGCACCAGGCGCGGATCCAGCACATAGTCGATGTTCGACGCCGCGAGCATGGCGGTGAGGCCCTCGAAATGCTCGCGCGATTCGGGGTCCAGATGCTCGGTGAGCAGCGGCGCGCCGGAGATCACCGCCTGCATGGCCGGGTTCTTGCTGTCGAGGATGCGCAGCGGATTGCCGCCCAGGCGGCGCCGGCTGTCCTCGTCCAGCACGTCGGCATGCTGCTGGAAATAGGCCACCAGCTTTTCGCGATAGACGCGGCGCGACTCGGTCGTGCCCAGCGAATTGAGCTTGAGCTTCACCCGCGTGATGCCGAGCCGGCGCCACATCCGCGCCGTCATCGCGATGATTTCCGCATCCACATCCGGCCCGGGGAACCCCAGCGCCTCGATGTCGATCTGGTGGAACTGCCGGTAGCGGCCCTTCTGCGGCCGCTCGTGACGGAACATCGGCCCCGAAGTCCACAGCTTCAGGCGCGCGCCGCGCAGCAATCCATTGGTGATGGCCGCGCGCGCAATGCCGGCCGTGGCCTCGGGCCGCAGCGTGAGACTTTCGTCGGCGGACATCGAGAAGGTGTACATCTCCTTCTCGACGATGTCGGTGAACTCGCCGATGGCACGTTTGAACAGCTGCGTGTGCTCGACGATGGGCACACGCATTTCCTGGAAGCCGTATTCGGCGAACAGCGTGCGTGTAACCTGCTCCAGGTGCTGCCACGCGGGCATCTGCCCGGCCAGCACATCGTTCATGCCGCGGACCGCGGCCAGTTGCGTACTCATGATATGGCTTCCGCGGCGAACCCCAGCCACAGCAGCAGCGCCAGCACCGCGGCGCCCGCGCCCAGCACCAGCGGCCAGCGCAGCAGCGCCTCGCCCGGCGGCTGCGCGACCTGGCGCGGCGCCATGCTCAGGTCGGGGGTGTCGAGCGACTCCTGCAAGCCGGCGTAGCGGTCCTGCAGCGCTTCGACCGATTCACCCAGCAGCTGCGCATAGTGACGTAGATGGCCGCGCACGAACACCGGCGGCCCGATCTGCGCGAACTGGTCGTTCTCCAGCGCCTCGATCACCGCAACGTCAACATGCAGACGCTCGGCGACCTGGATCACGCCCAGGCCGAGCCGCTCGCGGGCGCCACGCAGGTGCTCGCCGATGGAGTCGGTGGCGGTCATTTCAGTTGGGAGCGCGCAGCAGCTGCGGCAGAGCGCGCGTCTGAGCGGAATTGGGGAAATCGCGGCGCAGGCGGCGCGCGTATTCATCCGTCGCAGAGCTGTCGCCACGCGCCAGGGCCGCGCGTACACCGACCAGCAGCACCTCCGGTGCGGAGCGGCCCATGTTGAGGAAGCGGCTCACCACGCTGGCTGCGATGTCCGGTTGCCCCAGTTCCAGCTGTGCGTCGGCCAGCTCCGTCACCGCCTCGGCATAGTCGGGGCGCAGTGCAAGGGCCCGATTGAGGAACGACACCGCATCCGCGCTGCGCCGCGCCGAACGCAGGCATACGGCCGCATTGGTCAGAGCCGCCCAGGGAGTGCTGTAGAGCCGGTCGCGGGCCGCGGTCTCGAACAGCGGCAGCGCCTGATCGATACGGTCTGCCTTGCACAGGAACACGGCATAGTTGTTGGCGATGTCGGCGCTGTCCGGAGCCATGCGGCGCGCGGCCCGGTAGTGCCGCTCGGCGTCCTCTGGGCGGTTGAGCTGCTCGCTGAGGAAAGCCATGGCCATCTGCAGCTCCACGCTGCGCGGGTCCTGCCTTTCGGCGCGCTGCAGCTTCTCTCTGGCCAGCTGCAGATTGCCCTGCTGCATGTAGGCGATGCCCAGCTGCACGTTGGCGCGCGCGGCTTCCTTGCTGTTGACGGTCGCCTCATTGCTCGCGCAGGCGGCGAGCAGCAGCGCGCAGGCCGGCGCGAGCAGCAGACGCTTCACGAAGCCACCGCGGGCCGCGACTCGGTCACCACCTGCACACGCCGCGCGCCGAGGCGTGTGGTGGTGCGGTCGATCACTTTGCCGACCAGCTGCCCGCAGGCAGCATCGATGTCGTCGCCGCGGGTCCTGCGAATCGTCGCCATCACGCCTCCCTTCAACACCTGGTCGAGAAAGGCACGGATGGCCGGCTCGCTGGAGCGGCGGTACTGCGTGCCCGGAAATGGATTGAACGGAATCAGGTTCACCTTGGCCGGATGCCCCTTGAGCAGCCGCGCAAGCTGCCGCGCCTGCGCCGGGGAATCGTTGACGCCCTCGAGCATCACGTATTCAAACGTGATGCTGCGGCCGTTCTGTTCGTCGATGTAATGCCAGCAGGCTTCCAGCAGCTCGCTGATCGGGTGCCGGCGATTGATGGGCACCAGCTGGCTGCGCAGCTCGTCGTCGGGCGCATGCAGCGACACCGCCAGCGCCACGTTGCTCTCTTCGGCCAGCTTGTAGATCTGCGGCACGAGGCCACTGGTGGAAAGCGTGAGGCGACGGCGCGAAAAATCGAAACCCAGCTCGTCGAGCAGGATGCGCATCGCCGGCACGACATTGCGGAAATTCGCCAGCGGCTCGCCCATGCCCATCAGCACGACATTGCTGATCAGCCGCTCGTCGCCGGCCTTGAAGCCCAGCTCCTTCTGCGCGAGGAACACCTGGCCCACGATCTCGGCGGTGGTGAGGTTGCGGTTGAAGCCCTGCTGCGCGGTGGAGCAGAAGCTGCAGTCCATGGCGCAACCCACCTGCGAGGAGATGCACAACGTGGCGCGGCCCTCCTCGGGGATGTAGACCATCTCGAAGCCCTGCGCGTTGTCGGCGCGCAGCATCCACTTGACGGTGCCGTCGGCGGCGTCCTGGCGCGTGACCACCTCGGGAAGACGGATCTCGGCAACGACATTGAGCTCGGCGCGAAAATCCTTGGCGAGGTCGGTCATCGCATCGAACGAGATCTGGCCACGCTTGTAGATCCAGCTCCACAACTGACGCGCGCGGAAAGCCTTCCCGCCACGATCGAGAACCCATTTCTCGAGCTCGGGGCGGGTGAAGTCCAGCAGATTGACGCGCGCGTCGGTCATCGTGCTTTCAGCGCGAGTGGATCTCGGTCTGCGCGAAGAAGTACGCGATCTCGATGGCCGCGTTCTCGGGCGAATCCGAGCCGTGCACGGTGTTGGCCTCGATGCTCTCGGCAAGGTCGGCGCGGATGGTGCCGGGAGCCGCCTTCTTCGGATCGGTGGCGCCCATGATCTCGCGGTTCTTCGCCACCGCGTTGTCGCCTTCCAGCACCTGCAGCACCACGGGACCGGAGGTCATGTACTTCACGAGGTCGTTGAAGAACGGACGCTCCTTGTGCACGGCATAGAAGCCCTCGGCTTCGGCCTTCGACAGCTGCACGAGCTTGGCGGCGACGATGGTGAGCCCCGCCTTCTCGAAGCGGCGATAGACCTCGCCGATGAGGTTGCGGGCCACGCCATCGGGTTTCACGATCGAGAAAGTGCGCTCGAGCGCCATCTGGAATTCTCCGGTCAGGGTTGAAAAAGATCCGGAGTTTACCTGTTCCGGGCCTGTTCCGGCAATCTCGAACGAACCGGAAGTGCCCGATTTTGAAGGACTTTTACAAAGCGACCTTCAGGTCAGACGCTGAAGCTCTCGCCGCAGCCGCACTCGCCCCTGGTGTTGGGATTGACGAAGCGGAAGGCCTCGTTGAGCCCCTGCTTGACGAAATCCACCGTGGTGCCGTCGATGAGGGGCAGGCTCTCGGGATCGACGAACACCTTCACGCCCTGATCCTCGAACACCAGATCCTGCGGCGACGCCTGGTCGGCGTAGTTCACCACGTAGGCAAAGCCCGAGCAGCCGGTCTTGCGCACGCCGAGCTTCAGGCCCAGGCCCTGGCCCCGGTTGGCGATGAACTTGCGGATGCGGTCCGCGGCAGCGGGAGTCAGCGATATGGCCATGGTGTCCTCGACGAGAGCTGTCAGACTCACTCCGGGCGCAAAGCGCCCAGCGCATCCTCGATAATGAGCATCCTGCCCAGTTTTTCAACTGGCGCTTCCACGATCGTGCGCCATTGCTCGGGAGAGCCGACCGCCAGGTCGGCCACGGGCTGGTCCACCAGACGGCTGCACACCAGCCGGCAGGCCGCCACGGTCTCGGGGCAGCCATAGACCTGGGCGCTGGCGGCCTTCACGAAGCCGCCCTCCACATGGGCCGCCAGCCGCACCCACGCTCCCAGCCGCTCGGCGCCCGCCTCCCCCAGATAGCGCAGACCGCAGGCGCCGATGGCGAATTCCGGGGGCGGCCTGGCGGGAGACATCTGCCGCAACCGCAGATACTGCGCCCGCACCTGTGCGATGGCCGCCTCGACCTCGGCTTCGGTGGTGGTGGCCCCAAGGCTGAAACGCAGCGAAGCCTGGGCCTGCTGGGTATCGCGCCCGAGCGCGCGCAGCACATACGAAGGCTCGGCGCTGGCCGAATTGCAGGCCGAGCCCGTGGAGAGCGCGAGGCCCGGCAGACCCCGAAACAGGCTCTCCCCCTCCACTCCCGAAAAGCCGACATTGAGGATGTGCGGCGCATGCCGCAGGGGATGCCCGTTGAGCTGCACCCCGGGCAGGTCCGCAAGCCCCCGCCACAGGCGCTCGCGCAGCGCGACCATGCGCCGCGCCATCTCCGGCAGCGCCGCGCGCGCCAGCCGGCAGGCCATGCCGAAGCCCGCGATCTGGTGCGTGGCCAGGGTGCCGGCGCGCATTCCCCGCTCCTGCCCGCCGCCCACCAGCATGGGCGCAAGGTAGCCTCGATGATCCGGCGCGACATACAGCGCGCCGATGCCCTGCGGGCCGCCGAGCTTGTGCGCGGTGAACGACAGCATGGCGAGGCCCGCCACATCCAGCGGCAGCTTGCCCGCGCTCTGGCAGGCATCCACATGCAGCGGCACCTTGCGCGCCGCGCACACCTCGGACAGCGCAGCCAGATCCTGGGCAACGCCGGTCTCGTTGTTCACGTGCAGCAGCGTGACCAGGCGGGTATCCGCGGTCAGCGTCGCGGCCAGCGCTTCGGGGGCGAGCCGCCCCTGGTGGTCGGGTTGCAGGATGGTCGTCAGCACACCGCGGCGCGCGGCCAGACGCACCGGCTCGAGCACGGATTTGTGCTCGGTGGACAAGGTCACCACCTGATGGGCGGCGCGCGGCAGGCGCTGCCGCGCGGCGCGCAGCGTGCCCTCGATGGCGAGGTTGTTGGCTTCGGTGGCGCCCGAGGTAAAGACGATGTTGCGCGGATCGGCGCCCACCAGCGCGGCAACATCGGCGCGCGCCTCCTCGATCAGCGCCAGCGCGGCGCGGCCCGCCGCATGATTCGCCGCCGGATTGCCCAGACCCCGCGCCAGCACCTCGGCCATATACGCCGCGACACGCGGATCCACCGGAGTGGTGGCCGCATGATCCAGGTAGACCGGCGCGTTCACGCCTGCGCGCTGCCCGCGCGGCGCCGCTTCGACTGCACCGCGGTGAGGATGCCGCGCAGGATGTTCACTTCGTTCACATCCAGCTCGGCGCGATTGAACATGCGGCGGATGCGGCCCATCAGGTGCGTGCCGCTCTGCGTGCGGTCACGGAAATCCGCCTCGTGCATCACCTCTTCCAGGTGGCGGAACAGGCGCTCCATGTCTTCCGGCGCGGCCAGCGGCGCATCGCGTGGCGCCGCGACCGGCGCATCGCGCTGCGCCATGCGGATCTCGTAGGCAATGAGCTGCGCCGCCATGGCGAGATTCAGCGACTCATATTCCGGATTGGCCGGAATGCGCAGCAGCGCATGCGCGCGCAGCAGATGCTCGTTGGAAAGACCATAGCGCTCGGTGCCGAAGATCACGGCGGCCGGGCTGGCGCTGGAACGCGCCTCCGCCACCAGGCGGGCGGCCGCCTCGCGCGCCTCGTGGACGCGGAAATGCTGCTCGCGGGTGCGCGCGGTGGTCGCCAGCACCAGAGCGCAGCCCTCGATAGCCGCCTCCAGCGTGGGCACCACCCGGGCACGCGCCAGCAGATCGTCGGCTCCCGAGGCCCGGGCCGTGGCCTCCGGATGCGGGAATTCACGCGGATTCACCAGCACCAGATCGGTGAGGCCCATGTTCTTCATGGAGCGGGCCACGGCGCCGATATTGCCGGGGTGCGAGGTTTCTACGAGCACGAAGCGGATCGGGGCAGTCATGGCTCTGGTATTCTAGAGCTTCCCATGCATCCCTTCCTGAACACCGCCGTGCGCGCGGCCCGCCGCGCGGGCGACATCATCGTGCGGGGCCTTGCCCGCTTCGAAGGCGTGGAGACCGCCACCAAGGGTCTCAACGACTTCGTCACCAGCATCGATCATTCGGCCGAGGCCGCGATCATCGAGATCCTGCGCGAGGCCTATCCGCACCACGCCTTCCTCGCCGAGGAAAGCGGCGCCAGCGGCAACGCCGACACCACCTGGATCATCGACCCGCTCGATGGCACCACCAATTTCATGCACGGTTTCCCCGTGTTCGCGGTTTCCATCGCCTGCCAGGTGCAGGGCCGCATGGAGCATGCGGTGGTCTACGACCCCATGCGCCAGGAGCTGTTCACCGCCTCGCGTGGCGGCGGCGCCTATCTGGACAACCGCCGGTTGCGCGTGAGCCGGCAGCGCACGCTCGAAGGCTCGCTCATCGCCACCGGCTTCCCGTATCGCGAGAACCTGCACTACCTCGACCCCTACATGGCGATGATGCGCACCATCATCACCCGCGCCTCGGGGCTGCGCCGGCCCGGCGCCGCGGCGCTGGACCTGGCCTATGTGGCCGCCGGCCGTGTGGACGGTTTCTGGGAGATCGGCCTCAAGCCCTGGGATACGGCCGCCGGCACGCTGCTGATCCGCGAGGCCGGCGGGCTCATCGGCACGCTCGACGGCGGCGAATACCGCCAGAACGGCAACATCATCGCGGGCAACCCGCGCATCTTCAACGCGCTGATCGAGGCGCTGGCGCCGCACGTGCCCGCGGAACTGCGCGAGGCCCAGCAAGCCTAGCTAGACCGGCGCGCCTGAAGCCCGGCGCGCGCTCAGCTCAGGCGCCAGCCGTTGTAGTTGGCGATGGCGAGGCCCGACGCCACACTGGTGAAGGGTTCGTAGCCCACCACACGCCCGGGGAACAGCTCCTCCAGCAGGCCACGCACGGCGACGATCTCCGAACTGCCGCCGGTGCGGATCACCACATCCACAGCCTCCGCGCGCAGCTTTGCCGCATCCAGCACCTGTGCAATCGCCTCGCGCAGGCTGGCAAGCACCGGCACCAGGATGGCATCCAGCTGCGCGCGCGTGAACGGCAGCCGCAGGTTCAGCTCGGGAATATCGATCACCGTGGCTTCGCGCGTCGAAAGCTCGGCCTTGGCGCGCTTGATGGCCGCAAAGCAGTTGTAGCTGTAGTTGTAGGAGATCAGATCCAGCAGCCGCTGGAACTTGACGCTGCCCGGGCCCCCGCGCGCCAGCCGGTCCGCCACCATGAAGCGCGTGCGGTTCTGGTTCAGCAGGAAGGTGGTGGGCCAGTTGAGCAGGCCGGACTCGAACTCACCGAAGGGAAACAGCGTATCCACCTCGCGGCCATCCACGGGCCGCACCCAGTGCTCGCCCTGCCCCAGTTCCGGAAACAGCAGTGACGCGAAGATCAGCTGGTC
>CAUJIK010000097.1 GCA_963205255.1 Pseudomonadota bacterium | reverse complement strand
GTTGCTGCCAGTCCTGCTCGGTGGGCCGCTCATCCTTACGCCGCTTCTCATCGCCTTTCTCGAGCTGATCATCGACCCCGCCTGCTCGATCGTGCTCGAAGCGCAGCGCGCAGAGCAGAATGTGATGCGCCGCCCCCCGCGTCATCCCGCGAGCCCGCTCTTTTCCACAGCGCTCGCGAGCTGGAGTGTTCTCCAGGGGACACTCGCCCTGCTGATCGTTACGGCCGTTTATCTGTGCGCCACCCGCAAGGGCTTGCCGCAAGAAGATGTGCGCAGCGTGGCCTTTGTGGCACTCGTGGGGATGAATCTCGCGCTCGTGTTCGTGAACCGCACCTTCCGTGTTTCGCTGCGTGCGACATTGGGCGAGCCAAATGCTCCGCTCTGGTGGGGGCTTGCGCTGGCGATCAGTATATTGACTCTGCTGCTTGCCTGGCCCGCAGCGCGGGTTTTCCTCGGGCTCGGTGCACTGCGATTTGAAGGTTTGGCGCTCGGCCTCGCCGCGGCAGTTACACTTTTCGTGATTCTACAGTTGCTGAAGCGCGCTTGGGCGCCGCGCCTCGCGATGTAATGGCAAGTTGCAGCTGAGAACGAGTCTGATTCAACTGCCGCAGTTTGCACGCACACTATTGCATTGAAGAACGCAGTCCCCACATGTAGCAGCATGCAAGTGGCCCAGCCGCAAAGCACACCGCGCCTCCACAGGAGCACCGGCATGAATCGCTTTTCATCTCTGCGCTACGGAGCTTTTGCCTTGGCTCTTTCCCTGAGCTGGGCAGCCTGGCCTACATTGGCCTCTGCCGACTGCGAAGTGCCGGTGGAGCAGTGGCAATCGCGTGAAGCCGTGCAACAAATGGCGGCGGCCCAGGGCTGGGAAGTGCAGCGGATCAAGATCGACGACGGCTGCTACGAAGTCCACGGCAAGGACAACCAGGGCCGTGCCTTCAAGGCCAAGATCGACCCGCAGACCCTGAAGGTGGTGAAGATCAAGTACAAGGATCATCACCGCAATCGGGAACGCACCCCCAACAACTAATGCGACGGAAGAAGACTCATGTCCAAGCCCATGACGAAACCCCTCCTGGCGACCACGGTGGCGGCCGCCTGCGCACTCGCCTTGCCCGCGCTGGCGCACAGCCGGCAGCTCACCCTGATGACCCAGCTCAAGAACTACGGCGGAGATGGCGCCTACCTCGCCGTGTACCTGACCGACTCCAAGGGCGTGTATGCCCGTACGCTTTGGGTCGCGGGAGGTAAGGCCAAATTCTACAAACACCTGGCCGACTGGAATCGTCTGTCCGCGGGCGATGCCAAACGGCTCGCCGGCGTGACCGGCGCCAGCGTCGGCGCGGGGCGCACGCTCAAAGTGACCGCCGAACTGGCCGATGCGCTGATCGACGCGGGTTACGAAATTCGTATCGATGCGGCCGCGGAAGACATGCGCGACAGCCCGTCGGACATCCGTGTGCCTTTGACGACGCAGAATGTCGGCAAGCCCCAGGCCGGCAAGCAATACGTCCAGTCGCTGACCTACCAACTGAAGTAAGGGGCGCGCATGGGCTGGAAAGCCATCCACCGCTGGCTGGGTCTGGCGGCTGGTTGCCTTGCGCTGGTGCTGGGCGCCACCGGCGTCTTGCTGTCCATCGACCCGGTGGCACAGGCGCGGCACGCCAGCTCGACTCCAGCCGAGCTATCCGTGGCCACGCTCGCCGCGCGCGTGCAGCGGGCCATGCCGGGCGTGGAGGAAATCCGCCGTCTGCCCTCGGGAGCCTACGTCGCCTACGGCTTCGATGGCGAGCAGGCGCAGGCCTCCTATGTGGATCCGGGTGACGGCCGGGCGCTCGCCAGCTACCGCCCTTCTCAATGGCCGCGCTGGGTGAAGAACCTGCACCGCTCGCTGCTGCTGGGCGACGCCGGCCGCTGGGGTGCGGCAGCCCTTGCATTGGCCATGGCGCTGATCTCGTGGTCCGGCCTCGTGCTGCTGCTGCGGCGCATGGGCGGATGGCGCCACCTGGCAGGTGCCGTGCGTGGATCGTTGGCACAGCGCCTGCATGTGCTCGTGGGCAGGGTGGTGCTCGTCGTACTGTGCCTGTCCTCGCTCACGGCACTCTACATGAGCTCGACGACGCTCGGGCTGCTGGAACTTGACGCCGGGCCCGAACCGGACATCGTGTCCGTGGTAGGTGACCAGACCGGGTTGCCCGTCGCGCAAGTGCCGATGCTGCAAGACCTCGGCGCGCGGGACCTGCGCAAGCTGAATTTCCCGAGCGCGGCGGACCCGGAAGATATCTGGAACGTGACAACCAGCCAGGGTCAGGGCTGGATCGACCGCTACAGTGGGCAAGTCCTCGCCTGGCAGGATTCTACGGCTGTCCAGCGCGTGTACGACTGGGCCGTGGTACTCCATACAGGCGAAAGCGCCTGGCCCTGGGCTATCGCGCTGGGACTCGTGGGAGCCTCTGTCGTGCTGATGTGGCTGTCAGGCCTGCTTATCTGGTGGAGGGCACGACGCCAGACGGTTCGCATCACGGGCAACAGTGCTCTGGCGCAGGCGGACGCGCTGGTTTTCGTCGCCAGCGAAGACGGTAGCACCTGGGGTTTCGCCCAGGCACTGCACGACGCGCTGGTTCAATGTGGCCATCGCGTGCACACGAGCGGCCTCGAGAATTTCCGGACAGCGCCGGCAACGCGGTACGTGTTCGTGCTGGCCGCCACCTATGGCGAGGGGCAGGCTCCCACCCATGCCCGTGAAGCCCTCGAACGCATTGCGAGCCAACCCTGCGGCGCGGCGCCAGTGACCGTGCTCGGTTTCGGCGACCGGCAGTTTCCCACGTTCTGCGCCTTTGCCCAGGCGCTGGAACAGGCCCTGCGCGCACGAGGCTGGCCGACACTATTGCCTCTCGAATGTATCCATCAGCAGTCAAGTCAGCAGTTCGCCCTCTGGGGCGAAGCCTTGGCGAAAGCCCTGAATGAGCCCCTGGTGCTGGACTACGTGCCGCGCGTGCCGTCGGCTACTACGCTGACGCTGCTTTCGCGACAGGACTACCCGGGCCAGGCGGACAGGCCCACGGCCATCCTGCGATTTCGGTGGCCACACACTGGATGGTGGGATCGCCTTCGCGGGCGCGGCCTCGCGCGCTTTGCAGCCGGTGATCTGGTGGGCATCGTCGCACCAGGCACCGGCGTGCCGCGCTATTACTCGCTGGCCTCGAGTACGAACGACGGATTCCTTGAAATCTGTGTGCGCCTGTTTCCGGACGGGCTGTGTTCGACCCACCTCTACGGCCTGCAGCCGGGGGGTACGGCCCAGGCCTTCATCCGGCGCAATCCCGGATTCGCCCTGCAAGGAGGGCGACAACCCGTGGTGCTCATCGGTGCGGGAACGGGCGTGGCGCCACTGGCGGGTTTCATCCGGCGCAATGACAGCCGCACTCCCATGCACCTTTATTACGGTGGGCGCGACCCGGCACTGGACTTCTATTTCGAACCCGAGATCCGGCGCTGGCTGGACGAGCAGCGCCTGGCCAGCCTGCAAACCGAGTTCTCGCGGGTGCCGGGCGGCGGCTACGTGCAGGACGCCCTGCGCCGCGACGCCATGCGCCTGCGCGACCTTCTGCAACGCGGCGCCGTTGTGCGCGTGTGCGGCAGCCGCCCGATGGGCCGGGACGTGGCCGAAACGCTGGACGGAATTCTGGGCACACTGCGGCTCAGCGTGCAGCAACTCAAGGCGAAGGGGCGTTATGCCGAAGATCTCTTCTGACTTTCCGGAGACACGCGTCTGAACCTGAACGGCCCGACCATGGGCACACGCTGGTCCGTCAGATGCGATGCCGCGCCGGATCCGGATTTCAGACAGCTGCAGGCTACCTTGCAGGCTGCCGTGGATCTGGTGGACGCGCAGATGTCCCCCTGGAAGCCCGGCAGTGACCTCATGCGTCTGAACCGCGCAGCCGTCGATGACTGGGTGGATCTGCCCTCGGAGATGCTGCAAGTGCTCGACCGTGGGCTCGAGATCAGTCGCCTGAGCGCGGGTGCCTTCGATCCTGCCGTGGGAGCGCTGGTCGATGCCTGGGGCTTTGGCGCAGTTCGCGATGTGCCTGATGCACAGGCGATTCGTGCGGCAGGCGCCGCCTCCCACTGCCCCGCGCACCATAGCCTGGAACTGGATCTGCGGGCGGGCAGGGTGTGCAAGCGCGCGCCCCTGCAGATTGATCTGTGCGGCATTGCGAAGGGCTACGCCGTAGACTGCATGGTGGATGTGCTGGCGCACTGTGGAATCCGCCACGCGCTGGCAGCGCTCGATGGCGAACTGCGCGCCGTGGGCAGCCAGGCTGACGGGCAGCCGTGGGCGGTGGCGCTGGAAAGTCCCGAAGCTGGACGCCGGGCGGCGCATGGCGTGATCGAACTGCAGGATCTGGCCGTCGCCACTTCGGGCGACTACCGCCGCTATCTGGAGGTGGCTGGTGCGCGCATGGCGCATACCATGGACGGCCGGCGGGCGGCACCCGTACACAACGATGTCGCCTCAGTCACCGTGCTCGCACGCACGTGCATGGATGCCGACGCATGGGCCACGGCGCTGCTGGTGGCCGGGCCGAAGGACGGGCGGGCCATGGCGCGGCGACTCGGGCTGGAGGCCCTGTGGCTGCATCGTCGGGAAAGCAGATTGGTCGAGATGGGTCTGGGCCGGTTCGCTTCTGCCGCCGCGGGTCCCGCCGTCAGCGAGTAGTAGATCGTCTGCCCGTCTCGTCGGGTATTGACGAGGTGTTCGTCACGCAGCACGGCGAGATGTTGCGACAGCGCCGACTGACTGAGTGCGAGGGGCTCGTTGAGCTCGCCTACTGTGCTCTACGAGATCTAGCGGGATCCATTCTGCAGCTGTCCGGCGTGGATGTACCTGATTGAGATCAAATCAGGTGCGCCGCTTCGCGCAGGTATCGCGGCGCCAGTCCGCATCGGCCATCTGATACGATGCAGGTCATCCGAGAGCGGTCTGAGCAGACGCTTGATGGCTGGCTTGTGTGGCGACGGTATTTTTGGAGGTACCGAAATTCACAAGTTGGATTTATCTGGCGGTAATTCAATGAGTTGGAGGGCGGTTCGAATCGCTCTCTCGCGGCATCTCATCGACAACGCCGCCCTCGCTCGCGCGACCGGCCGGAGAAGCGCGGCCTGATCGAGCGCGACATGGAGAACGCCTGGCTGGCCACGGATGGGTCAACCGGCCCGCTCGATGACCTGATTGGCCATTCCATCACCTGCCGGATTGCGGTGGGTCCGCGTGCTGGCGATGCCGCTGACCACGCTCGGCACGGTCGAGCGCATGGGCCTGACGACGCTCACCTCGCCGTGCAGCTCCTGCTTCGCGCGTCTCAAGCACGCCGAGCACGCCGCCGCCCGCACGGGCGCGGCGCTGATCGAGGGTTCCCGCGGCGCAGCCGCGGACGCGGGCGAGGGATATGGCGGGACGGTGCGCGTGCAGCATCTGCTCGATACGCTGATGGAGCGCGTCGGCATGGATGGCATTGCCGGACGCGTCGAGCGGCCGCTGACCGGGCTGAAGGTGGCCTGCTACTACGGCTGCCTGATCACGCGGCCGGTCAAGGTGACCGGCGCCGAGCACCACGAGTATCCGATGAAGATGGATTACCTGCTGCAGGCGCTGGGCGCCGAATCGGTCGGCTGGTCTGCCAAGACCGACTGCTGCGGTGGTGTGCTCGGCGTCGTCAAGACCGACGTCTCGGTACGGCTGGCCACGCGTGTGCTCGCGGATGCGCGCGCCAGCGGTGCCGACCTGGCCGTGACCATGTGCCCGATGTGCCACCTCAACCTGGATGCGCGCCAGCAGCGCATGGGATTCGAGGTGCTGACACCGATCGTGCACGCCACGCAGTTGATGGTGCTGGCGTTTGACCTGGGCGAGCAGCCGCGCTGCTCGACAGGAACATCGTCGATCCGCGCCCGCTGCTGCGCGAGCGGGGCATCCTGGCGCACTGAGCCGACCCCTGCCCGATCGTCGCGGCCGCGGAGCGCCCGTCGGCCGTGGAGCGACGCTCCGGATAGGCGCAAGTGCGTATTCTGGCGGTCGGCCGGGTGAGCCAGGATTCAGCCACAGGTCGCGCCGCCGGCGGTAGCAGGTCGCCCGCTGCGGTGGTCAACTGCGACGGGTTGGCATCGCATGGGTATCCGGGGAGAGCGATCGATGTGGCGTGCACTGTCGGTTGCGGTTGTCCGCCACGGTGGGCGTCGGTGCCGGCACCTGATCGGCCTGCTGGTTGTCGCGGTCTGGATGGCGGGCACGCCGGCGCAGGCCATGCCGGCTTTCGCACGGCAATACGGTGTCAGTTGTGCGGTCTGCCACGATGCGTTTCCGCGCCTGAACGGCGGGGGTGAAGCCTTCGTGGCCGCCAACTACCGGCTGCCCAACTGGCGCGACACCACACTGGACGTCGGGGACGAGCGGCTGGCGCTGCCGCGCATGCTGCCGCTGGCGCTGCGCGTGCAGGCCTATCTGCAGTCGCGCAGCGGCGAGGACATCAACCCGGCTACCGGCGCCACCGGCAGCGATTCGCGCGCCGATGTGCAGGCACCGTACCTCGTCAAGCTGCTGTCGAGCGCCCCGCTGTCCGAGCACGTCAGTTTCTACGTCTACGGCATCTTTGCCGAGAAAGGCGGCAATGGCGAAGTGATCATCGAGGACGCGTGGTTCCGCCACGACGACCTGTTCGGTACCGGCGTGGGGGCGCAGCTTGGCCAGTTCCAGGTGTCCGACCTGATGTTTCCGCGCGAGGTCCGGCTCACGTTCCAGGACTTCTACGCCTACCGCGCCGCCGGCATCACCTACGATCGCGGAGTGATCCTGGATCGCTCCGTCGGGCCAGTGGATCTGGCCGCCGGCATCGTCAACGGCAACGGCATCGAGCAGAACTTCAGCATCGACAGCCCGGGCTACCGTCGTCCCGACAAGATGTTCGACAACGACACGGACAAGAGCTACTTCGGGCGCGCCGGTTTCGGGATCGGTCCTGTCGATCTGGGTCTGTTCGCCCTGGCTGGCAGGCAGGCCAGCGCGGCGGGATTCGCCGGCAGTTCCACGGGTTCGCGCCAGACCAGCAAGCGCATCCTGGGCGTGGACCTGTCCGGAACGCTGGCGGGAAACGTGCACTGGTTCGCGCAGGGTCTGTGGAATCGCTGGGACGGCTTCCTGGATGCGGAGCCGGCGCGCAACTTCGACTGGTTCGGCGGGTTTGCCGGTGTTGACTACGTGCGCAATGAGCGCTGGGCGTACTCGCTGCTGTACAACTTCGCCGAAGCCGATGAGTTCGAAGGCACCGGCACCATCTACCAGGGCATCGCGATGAACTCGCTGTCGGTCGGCGTCGCGTACTTCATCATGCGGAACCTCAAGCTGGTGGCGGAGGTCAACGCCGATCTGCTGCCGGCCGAGCGCCGCGGTCCGCCCTACGTCGGGCACCAGAGCCGGGAACACAACCTGCTGGTCGGGTTCGACGCGGCGTTCTGAGATGGGGCGCGGCCCGCGCCACCGGCAGATGCGGGGCAATCCGGTGCGCCGCTGAGCCTCAGTTGTAGGGGTTGTACCTGCGCACAGCGGCCGCCATGGCGGCGACGTTTTCCGGGCGGGCGCTTTCGGGTACACCCGTCGCCGGCGCGAGGATGAAGCCGCCGTCCCGGCCGACCTCCTCGATCAGCCGCCGGCAGTAGGCATCGGTTTGCTCCGGTGTGCCGGTGCACAGCATCGACATCGGCACGTTGCCCTGCAGGCAGGTGATGCCGCCGAGCACGCGCCTGGCGCGGAACAGGTCGGCGCCCTCGAACCAGTAGATCGCCTTGCCGGCGGGGATGTCGGCGATGGTCTCGAGGCGCGAATCGCACATTCCCTCCGAAAGCAGCAGCGGCCGGATGCCGGCTTCGATCAGCTGCGGGAGCAGGCGGCGCAGCTGCGGCCAGTAATACGTACCGAACTGCCGGGGTGACATGAAGCCGTCCAGCCCCCAGTGCATCGGCATCATCGCGTAGCGCGCGCCGCTGGCGCGCGCGTCGTTGATCGCGCAGCACGTGATCGAGGTGGTCAGCTTGTCGAGCATCGCCAGCAGCTTGTCGCGGCGGCGGAACATGTCGAGCATGGCCCCCTTGGGGCCGCGCAGGAAGTCGCTGACGCGATCATAGGGCGCGGTGGTGAAGCAGCCGCGCGGTGCCGGGAATCCGAGCCGCTGCATCTCCTCGTGGAGGGCCGCTGACTCATCCATCGTTTCGCGCAGCCGGCGTCCCGCCTCGATGAGCCGCCCGAGCGACTGCAGCACATCCGGCCGTGCCAGCATCATCGGCAGCGACAGGAACTGGAAGTGGATGAGGTTGGTGAGGTCGGGAAGCAGCGCGAAGGGGCCGGCCGCGCTGCACAGGCGCGGAATGTACTTGTGCAGCTGCAGCATGAAGCCGGAGGGATCCTCGAGGTACTCGTCGTATTCCTCGGCCCCCCCCCCGCGTGCGCGGGGAAGA
>CAUJIK010000096.1 GCA_963205255.1 Pseudomonadota bacterium | reverse complement strand
GGGCTGTGGGGGGCCCCCCCCCGGGGGCGACTCCCCCGCGGGGCGCCCCCCCCGCGGGGGGGGGCCCCCCCGCCGCCCGCGAGGGCGGCGCACCGGAGCAACTCACGCCGTGTGAGTGGCATGCAGGCCTTTAGCGGTTTGCTGACGGCACCGCGCTGGGCAGGTTGGCCATCTCCGCGGCAATGCAATGGATCTCGGAGACGTTCTGGTCATCGCGCAGGTTGAAGCGCTTGGTGTTGACCCACTCGCCTTCCCAGTACTGCGGATCGGTCATGGTCAGCTCGACGTCGAAGGTCTTGCCGTCATCGGCCAGCGTCCAGCGCTCGATGATGCGCAGCGCCTCGCCCACCGGAACACCGGCCTGAATCCAGTGATGCTCGGGTTCGAGATTGCGCGTGTCGATCACCAGCGTCTTGCCTTCCCAGTGGGCGATCGAGTCGCCGTTGAAGCTCGGCAGCGTGAAATCCGGATCCGGATGCGGGCGGCCATCCATGTAGATGAAGCGCACCTGGTTCTCGAAGCCGTGGATCATCAGGATCGAGGTGGGCAGCTGGATGATGTGGATGGGCCACACGCGCGTGAGGAAACGCGGCATGCCGGGCGGATAGCACTGTCCGGCGGAATCCTTGTAGGCCACGCCCTCGGCATCCGCCTGCAGCTTCTCGTTGTAGATGCGCTGGCCTTCGGCGGTGAGCTTGGGCATCGGCCAGAATTCCCAGTCCGGCGGCGGGCCGTTGGTGGCCGTGCGGGCCAGGCGCCAGGTGCCCGTGAAATTCACCGGTGCCGGCGCGCGCTCTACCTTGAGGTTGGCCTCGGCAAGGATGGAGATCTTCTGGCCCGGCTCGATCTTGGTGATCTTCACCGGCGGTTCCACGCGCCGCTCGGGATTGGGAGCCCCTGGAGGAACCGGCGCGGCGGCATTGGCTGAGGTTGCCACCAGCAGCGGTACGATCAGCAGGCTGGCGCGGCAAATATGTCGAAGCATCGTAAAGTTCCCCCGGGGATAGTCGTTCACGTAGTTGCGTGCAAAAGATCATGCACGCGGCGGCAGAATACTGCCAGAGTCGGCATTGTGCGCCCATTCCGTACCACGAAACGTTTCCCTGCCGAGGCAACGCTGCAGGCTTTTGCGGTGTTCCGTTCTGCGAAATCAGGCGTATGGTGAGAGACAGGGGGCGCGCACTTCGATATCGTCCCGGGCATGAGTCCCAGGGGGTTCCGAAGAGGAGGATCATGAAAAAGTCTGCTGTATTGAGTCTGGTGCTGTGCGGCGCGATGGCGGCGACAGGCGTTCACGCCGCGGATTACGCGGGCCCGAAAGCCGCGCCGGCGCGCGTCAGCGTCAACGGAAAAGAGCTGCCGAACATCGGCGGCGTATGGATCCGCACCGGAAGCTTCCTGTTCGACGGGTCCGTCCGCGATCCCCTGAAGATGAACCCGCCCTACAAGCCCGAGTGGATGAAGGAATTCGACGAGCACCGCAAGCAGGTGGCGGAGACCGGCGTCAACACCGGCGATCCCACCGCGGGCTGCCTGCCGCCCGGGATGCCGCGCATGATGAGCGCCGTGTATCCGATGGAAATCCTGCTCACCGAGGACCAGGTCACCATCATCACTGAATGGATGGGGCAGATCCGGCGCGTTTACACCGATGGCCGCCCGCATCCGGAAGATCCGGATATCACCTACGTGGGTCACTCCACCGGCCACTGGGAAGGCGACACCCTGGTGATCGATACGGTGGCCATGAACGGTGAAACCCGGCTCGACCAGACCGGCATGAAGCACAGCGACCAGATCCACGTGGTCGAGCGCATGCGGCTGCTGAGCGTCAATCAGCTGGAGAACGAGCTGACGCTGTACGATCCGGTGGCCTTCACCCAGCCCTGGACGGTGAAGCGCATCTTCAACCGCGCTCCTCCGGGCGAGGAAATGCGCGAGTTCGTCTGCATGGAGAACAATCGCAATCCGATCCAGGCCGACGGTTCGGTGGGTGTCGTGCTGCAGGGCAACGAGGCGAAGCAGCCCTGAGGGTGGGTTGCCGCCGCGGCAGTCGTTCGGTGCAAATCGTTTCGACTGCCGAAATTTTGGTGAAATGTCTTGGTAATCCTTGATTTCGTACAGCTAGCATTCACATTCATATTGCGAGAATCCGGCTACCAGTCCGGTTGAGGTATACAGATCATGACGATTAGATGGTCAGGTATCGGAGCAGCGCTGCTGCTGGCGGCAGTTCCTGCTCTTGCGCATCACTCCTTTGCGGCATTCGATCTCAAGAAGACCGTGGAGATCGAAGGGGACCTCACTGAAGTGAAGTTCACCAACCCCCACAGCTGGTTCCAGCTCAAGGTCGTCAATGCCGAAGGCAAGGAAGAGCTGTGGAACATCGAGGGCCTGAGCCCGCAGCAGCTGTTTTCCCGGGGCCTGAAGCGTTCCGCCATGAAGGTGGGCGACCATGTGAAGCTTTCGGTGAATCCGCTGCGCAGCGGTGAGCCTGGCGGCAGCCTGGTCACTGTGACGCTGGCTGATGGCACCGTGTTGAACGGTGGTCCCGGACAGTAAGTCCGGAACACAAGGTCTGGAGGCTTAGATCATGACGAAAGTCCTAGTACGGATGATGGCGCTGGCGGCCGTTGCGCTGCCCGTGGCGGCCCATCACTCCTTCTCCATGTTCGACATGAAGAAGGAAATGGTCATCTCGGGTGAAGTGAAGGAGTTCCAGTGGACCAACCCGCACATCTGGGTGCAGGTGCTGGTGCCGGGAGAAGACGGCAAGGTCGTCGAGTGGAGCATCGAGGGCAACAGCCCGAGCACGCTCAGCCGGACGGGCTGGTCCAAGCGCTCCGTGACGGCTGGAGAGAAAGTGTCCGTCACCATTCACCCGTTGCGCGACGGTCAGCCGGGCGGCAGCCTGGTCAAGATCGTGCGCGAAGACGGCAGTGTGGTAGGCGAGAACAAAGCCGGTCCGTGATTGCGATCGGCTGATTGATGCCGGCGGGAGCCGCAAGACTCCCGCCGGATGATTTTCACGACCAGCAGGGTTTCACGGCCAGCACAGGGCCGGTGAAATCACAGAAAGGTGTAGATGAAGCTCGCCGAGATGGATTCGAGCTTCCGGTCATCGAACACCTTGAAGCGCTCGTATTCGGCGCGCACGGCGAAGCTGCCCAGATGCACCTGCGCCCCGGCCCCCCAGGCAAATTCCGCACTGCTGCGCTGATCCCCGAAAGCGGGAAGGCCCCGCACCCGCAGGCTGGAGTCCGTGTAGGACAGACCTGCCTTGGCGAAGAAATCCACCAGCGGGAAGTCCAGGAAACCCACCGCGAAGGCGGCTGCGGTTTTCGCGCGCAACGTGGCCGTGTCCGGGCAGTCCTCGCCGACGAGCGCGATGCAGGCGATGCCGGAGGGCAGGCGCGCGTTGCCGTGATCGGCGTAGTTGAGCTCGATGCCGAAGCTGTCGAGCAGCCGCAGGCCTGCGATGGCCTTGTAGCCCGTATCGCTGCGATCGAGGCTTTGTTGCAGATCGAAGCTGCTGCGGCTGAGGCCGGCGCCAAGGTAGAAGCCATTGTCGGCAGCCAGCGCGCTGGAGGACGCCAGGGCGGCGCCTGCCAGTGTGGTCGCAATCAGTTCAGCAATGCGGGACATGGGCATCTCCAGCCGGAAGGTACCGGCTGATGGTGCAGACGCCTGGCCGTGAAGGCCAGGCGTCTGCACCTGCCTACGTCTGCGCTTGCAGACGCTTTTCTAGTTCGTCTCGGCGGCCTCGGGCTTTGCCGGCTTCTTCTGCCTCTTCGGCGGCGCCTTGCTGTGCGTCAGGCTCTGCAGGGCGCAGCGCCCGTGCTCGCCCGGCAGGATGATGGAGCCGAAGCGGTCGAAAGAGTTGCCGGGGCGGGCGTCGAGCTTGATGGCCCAGGCGAAGTCCAGGCCGATGCAGGGCCCCAGCGTCTTCGCGTAGTACCACTGGCGGTGGTTGTCCTGAAGCCACAGGCCATCACGGCCGTCGGCCTGCCAGTCGCGGACATTGCCGTGGTCCACGAACGGAATCGATGCTTCCTCGCCCTGGACGGCTTTCCCGGAACTCTTGTCTGCCGGGAGGGCCGGGTTGCCCGCAAGGCCGGCAATCAGCATTCCGGCGAACAATCCTCGTGTCAGGTTGCGCATGGTTGTTCTCCTCGTCGCATGCGCAAAGTATGCGCGGGCCAAGCTGAACGTCGCCTGATGCCCTTCAGTTCATGACGCGCGAATGCCGCGCCAGCAGCGACAGGACCAGCGGCCAGAACAGGGTGTTGATGAGGTCGTGGATGCTGGCGCCGACGCGCCACTGGCCGTAGGTGCGGAAGTTGTCGCGCGCATCGAGCATCTCGCCGACCGCTGCTACGGCCAGCGCGGCCAGCAGCGGCGCCCATGAACGCAGGCCCTGCCGCACGATGGCCGCCACGACCAGAAATACCGACAGACCGAAATAGACATGCAGGGCGTCCTTGGAAAGGCCGACCACGGACTGCAGTTCGTGTTTGAAGGACTGGAAAGCAGACAATGCCATGCGCGGCATTGTAGGCGAGGCAAGGAAGAGATGGGCCCCCGCCGGCACCACTCAGCCGGAGGGGGTCCTCTCTGTTCCACGACGCCAGGAGTCGCGTCTTGCGGCAGGCCAGGCTGCTCTTCCAAGGCCATCCCGCAGACATCACCCTACGCCTGCCACTGCGGGGAGAACATTGGGGCTAGCCCTTACGGGGGGCGGGAGGCTCGGCGGTGAGCGCTATGCGCACCAGGTCGGTGATGGTGCGCACCTGCAGTTTCTCGAGCAGCCGCGCCTTGTAGACTTCCACGGTGCGCGGACTGATGCCCAGCTCCTCGGCTACCTGGCGGTTGGAGTGCCCTTCCACCAGCAGCTTCATGACTTCGCTTTCGCGTCCGGTGAGCCGCTGCAGCCGGTCGCTGATCTGGCGGTGTGCGCTGGATTGTTCGCGCCGGGTGGCGTCGAGCGAGATGGCGTTCTGGATCACGTCGACCAGCACGTCCACTTCGTCGAAGGGCTTTTCGAGGAAATCGAAGGCACCGGCCTTGAGCGCCCTGCGGGTCATCGCCACATCGCCGTAGGCGGACATCACGATGCAGGGCAGGCTCCACTGGCGCTGCAGGATGATGTCGAACAGCGCCAGGCCGTCCATCCCGGGCATGCGCACGTCGATGAGCGCGCAGCCGCTCTGGGCTGGATCGTAGGCTTCGAGGAAGGATTCGGCGGAAGAGAACATCTGCGTGCGCAGGCCGCGCAGGCCCAGCAGCAGTCCGAGCGAATCGCGCACCGCCGGATCATCGTCGACAACGAATACCGTGGCATCCATCAGCTGCTCCTGTCCGCTTCGTCCAGCGCAAATTCCACGCTCACCCGCGCGCCGCCCAGTGGCGCCACGCCGATGTCCAGACGCGTTCCGTGGGAGGTGGCGATGCGGTTGGCGATGGCAAGGCCCAGCCCCATTCCGTCGGGCTTGGAGGTGTGGAAGGGCGCGAAGGGAAGAGTGTGCGGGGGTGATCCGAAGCCGGGGCCGTTGTCGTCCACGGTCAGCTGCGCGACATTGCCATGGTGTTCCACACCGACCTCGACGATGTGCGCGCCGGGACGATCGGCGGCCGCAATCGCGTTTTCCACCAGGTTGCGGGCGAGGATGAATATCTGCATCGGGTCCACGCGCACCAGCGCGTGGGCAGTTGCGCGCCGCCGCACCTGCACGCCGCGCCGCCGCGCCTCGCCATCGAGCTGGTCCACAACGCGTTCGGCCACGTCCGACAGGTCGGTGATCGTGAGGTCCAGCTGTCCGGCACGATAAAAATCGCGCAGCGTGCGCACCACATCGCTGGCGCGGCGTCCCTCGTTGAGCGCCTTGTCGAGCACCTCGGTGAGCGTCTGGCGGTCGAGCGTGGCGCGGTCGGCCATGATGCGGCTGGCCTGCACGTACTGCATCAGCGCGGCGATGGGGTTATTGACCTCGTGCGCCAGCGCCGCCGTCATCTCGCCGGCGGCGGCAAACTGTTCGGCGCGGCTCAGCGCCGCCTGGTGCACCAGCAGTTCGGCGCGCGCGCGGCGCCGCTCGCTCACCACGGCGCCGATGACCAGGCCCGTGTGGCACAGCGCCAGCATCAGGATCTGGAATTCGATGAAGGGCACGACCTGGTAGCCCATCAGCAGCACCACGCTGATGAGGCCGATCTGCGTGGCCGCCACCGTCAGCGCCGCGCCCGGCACGCCCCAGCGCAGCGCCGCCCAGGTCACCGGCAGGAACAGCAGGTAGAAGAACTTGAACTCGTCGGTCATGGGCAGACCGAAGGTCACGTACAGCGCGATGACGATGGACAGCGCCTGCAGCAGCACCAGCCACGCGGTGCCGTCCGCAAGGGCTTCGGCGAGCCGGCGCAGGGCCGCGCGGGGAAACTGCTGCCAGTGCCACACCAGCAGCGCCGGCGCGGTGACCAGGATGCCGTTGAGATCGCCGATCCAGAAGCGCAACACGCTGGTGAGCCATTCGGGCGTGGACAGCGTTTCGGCGGCGACGAAGGCCGAGACATAGCCCACCGCGGCCACCAGGGTGGCCGGGCCCACCAGCGCGGTGAACCAGATGACATCGCGCAGGCCCGGCAGGTGTGAATCCACCTTGAGCCGATTGAGCAGGTGCACGGCCAGCGCGTAGATGGCGGCGATCCACAGGCTGCCGATGGAGAGGGCGACGGGATTGGTGGGCGTGCCGCGGATGACCAGGTCCGAGATCACCGTTGCCAGCGCCGCCAGCGGAACGGCGCGCGCGCCCCAGCGCCACAGCAGCACGAACGTGAGTCCGGCGGCCGGGTTCCATGGGGTGATGCCCAGCGGCGAGATGGGGTAGAGGTAGCTCACCCAGTCGAGGGCGGCGAAACCCAGCAGGAAGGCGACGCAAACGGCCAGGGCGCGCTGCAGGCGGGTGAGGAGTGTGGCGTTGGGCATGAGCTAGCGGCGCGGCTTCAGGTGCAGCTCCCGGCGCCTGTAGTCGATGATCAGCGTGTCGGCCAGACCGAGGACGTCCATGCCGATGAGGATGGCGGGCTCCCGGCCCAGCTTCCAGCGCTCGAAGATGTGCATCTCGCCGAAGGTGACATGGGCGTTGCGGATGGCGAGCCCGCCCAGTTCTATGTGCGGTATCGGGGTGCCCTCTCCCGGCTGCCGGTCGCCGGTGGCGCCCAGGATGGTGTCATTGGTGAACGACCGGTTGCGCAGACGGGATTCCAGCATGGCCTTCAGCGCCGTGTTGCCGACGGTGGTCTGTGCGCCGGTGTCGATGATGGCGCGCACCGGCGCTCCGCTCACCATGGCCTCCACCACGATCAGCCGCAGGCCGTTCTTGAGAAACGGAACGGTTAGGAAGCCGCTCGCGGCGCGCTGGTTGCGCGAGCGCGAGATGTTGATGAAGTCGTTGCGGAAGTCGACGTAGATCCGCTTGTCTTCCATGCCCTGCGTGCCGAGCAGGCCTTCGGCTCCGCCGAATGCATCGGCCACCAGGGGCAGCAGCGCGGGGCCGACATACAGGTCGCCCACACTGACGCTGTCGACACGGATCGCGGGCACGATGGCCGTGCCGGTCACGCCGCGCAGCAGCACCGGGGGCTCGATGTTGGTGGGGATCATCAGGTCTTCGGCCACGCGGGATATCACCGCGGAGTGCGTGGCGCCTGAATCCAGCACCAGACGGAAAGGACCTTTGTCGTTGATGAGCACCGGCACCCATATGCGCCCGATGCGGTCACGCTGGGTGGGCGCGACATAGCGTGGTTCGGGAGCACGCACGACGACTTCGGCGAGTTCGTCGGGCGCCCCGGCGGTTTGCGCCACCGGCTCTGTCGCCTGCAGCGATGCCGCGGCGCCGAGCCACAGCGCCGCCAGCAGTCTCCTACCAGACCAGATCGTCGGGCACGACGTAGTCCTTGTATGGGTCATCGGCGGTGGGCTCCATACCGGGGCGATTGTGGTGGATCACGGCGCGTTCGATGCGGTCGCGGATCTGGTCGGCAATCGCGGCGGGCACGAAGGCATAGCGGCCCTCGTTGCGCACGATGGCAAGCTCCCCCGCTATGAGCCGCTGGCGCAATTCCGGCGTTACCGATATGCGGCTGATCTTCACGCCGTCCTGGAAATTGTAGAAATCCTCGGTTTCGACGCGCGGCACGTGGTGTTGTTCCACCAGCTGCCGGATCTGGGCGAATTTCGCCCTGCGCTCGGCCTTTTCCTGCTTGCGGCGGTTCAGCTCCGCGTCGCGCGCGGCTTTCTCGGCGGCGGCCTTGCGCGCGGCGGTTTCCGCGGCCGTGGGCTGCGGCGGGTTCTTGCGGCCGCGCGGCGCCTTGAACTGCTGGCGCTTCTGGTCGCGTTCGGCCTTTTGTACCTGCTGCTCGGAAACCAGTCCCGCCTGCAGCAGCTGTTCGCGTAGTGAGAGGCTCATGCGTCTATCTTACCCGGTGAGATGGCCGGCCAATGAAAAGGCCGGCCTGCAGGAGCTTTCATCGAAAGCCCCGCAGACCGGCCCCATTTCAAGGTCCGGGCGGATTGAGCCCCGGACTTCAGTCGGCCTTGCCAGCCTCGACGGAGATCAGCAGCTTCACATCCATCTTGAAGCCGGCCGCCTTACCGTAGCCGATGCCGAAGTCTTCACGGTTGATGTGTGCCTCGGCGTCGGCGCCGCACATTTCCTTCTTGCTCATCGGGTGCGGCTTGCACAGGAACTGGTTGAGCTTCAGGGTGACAGGCTTGGTCACGCCGTGCAGCGTCAGCTCGCCCTGCACCTCGGTCGGGTTGTCGCCGTTGAACTTGGCGAGCGCGCCCTTGAAGGTGGCGGTGGGGAACTTCTCCACATCGAAGATATCCGCCGACTGGGCGTGGGCGTTCATCTTGTCGTGACCGAAGTCGATGGTCTTCATGTCCATCGTCACTTCGACGCTGCCGCTCTTCGCCGCCTGGTCCAGCACGATCTTGCCGCTGGTCGAGTTGATCTTGCCACGCCACAGCGACAGGCCACCCAGGTGGTCGGCTTCGAAGGCCGGGTAGGTGTGAGCGGGGTCGATGTTGTAGGTGACGGGCGCGGCCACTGCGAAGGAAGCGGCCAGCAGGCCCAGCGCAACACCGGTCGAAACATGTTTCATCGTGAGTCCTCGTGACGGGAAGTTTGCGCGACTCTACTCCAGATCATGCGGGCGTGCACAGCGTCCCGTCTGCCGGACCGGTGGGGGGGTGCCGGATTTCACTCAATCCCGGGGGGTGAGGCGCGTCATGCCGCTACAATGGACCCATGAGCCGCCTTGAACACCTTATAGGTAATAATCGTCGCTGGGCCAGGAGGGTTACCCACCAAGAGCCTGATTTTTTCGGGAAATTGGTGGCCCAGCAGTCCCCCCGCTACCTATGGATAGGCTGCGCCGACAGCCGCGTGCCGGCCAATGAGATCGTCGATCTCGCGCCCGGGGAACTTTTTGTTCACCGGAATGTCGCGAACCTCGTCGTGCACACCGACCTGAACTGCCTGTCGGTGCTGCAGTACGCCGTCGACGTGCTCAAGGTGCAGGACATCATCGTCACCGGCCACTATGGCTGTGGCGGCATTGCCGCGGCGCTGGCCGGCTCCTCCTTCGGGCTCATCGACAACTGGCTGCGGCATGTGCAGGACGTGCGCGACCATCACCCGGAGGAGCTCGCGGCGGCTGGCCCGAATGCGGCCGACCGCCTGTGCGAGATCAATGTGCTGGAGCAGGCCTTCAACGTCTGCCGCACCACCATCGTCAAGGACGCCTGGGATCGCGGGCAGAAGCTGGCCGTGAATGCCTGGATCTATTCCCTGGCCGACGGCCTGGTACGCGATCTGAGCTTCTGCGCCACCGGCGAGGTCGACAGCGGGAAGCTGCGGCAGGAAGCGTTGCGCAAGCTCACGGTGGGCTGAGCGCGGAAGGCTGTTGCGCGCGCGGTTGCGGCGCGCGGGTGAACTTGCGCTTCACCCAGTGCTCGAAATCATCGAACAGGGTGTAGATCACCGGCACCACGAACAGCGACAACGCTGTCGAGGCGAGCAGCCCGCCGATCACGGCGGCGCCCATCGGAGCGCGGAAGCTCGAATCCCCGTGCAGGCCGATGGTGATGGGCAGCATGCCCGCGGTCATGGCGATGGTGGTCATTATGATGGGACGCGCGCGTTTGCTGCAGGCGTCGAGGATGGCTTCCTGCCTTGACAGGCCATGCTCGCGCCTGGCCATCACGATGTACTCCACCAGCAGGATGGAGTTCTTGGTCACGATGCCCATCAATGTGAGCAGACCGATCAGCGACGGCAGCGACAGCTCCATGTTCAGCGCCCACAGCGCCACGATGGCGCCGCCGGTCGAGGGCGGCAGCGCCGAGAGGATGGTGATGGGCTGCAGCACATCGTGGAACAGCAGCACCAGCAGCGCGTAGATGCACAGCACGCCGATGGCCATGGCAAGGAAGAAGCCGGCGTAGACATCGCGCATGATCTGCGCCTCGCCGGTCTCCACCGTGCGCACGCCGGCGGGCAGGTTCTTCATGGCGGGCAGGTCGTAGACCTTCTGCAAGGCGTCGCCCAGAGGCATGGCGCCACGGTCGGCCGAAACGGTGATGTTGCGGCTGCGGTCGTAGCGCGTGATCTGCGCCGGTCCCGCGCCGAAGCTCACTTCCGCCACATTCATCAGCGGCACGGCGCCGAAGCGCGACGGCACCATCAGCAGCTTGATCTGCTCGATGTCCTTGCGCGCCTCGTCGTTGAGCCGCACGCGGATGGGGATCTGGCGGTCGGGCAGGTTGAGCTTCGGGAGGTTGATGGTGACATCGCCGCTGGTGGCGATGCGCGTGGCGAGGCTGATGGCGGCGGTGGTGACGCCCAGCTCCGCCGCGCGGTCGGGCAGCGGCCGGATGACCAGCTCCGGCTGCAGCAGGCTGGCGCTGGTGGTCACGTTGGAGAGATTCGGCAGGCCGCGCATCTCGCGCTCGACACTGGCCGCGGCGGCCGCGAGCAGGTTCGAATCATCACCCGTGAGTTCGATGCGCAGCGGGCCGCTGCCCGGCCCGCCGAGGCCGCCGCTCTGGATGCGGATGCCGGGAATGCCGCGCAGCTTCTCCACGATGCGATCCTGCATCTGCTGCTGCGAGAATTCGCGCTCCTTGCTGCCCACCATGGTGATGAAGGTGTTGGCCCCGGTGGGAGTCAGCGTGGAGTTGACATGCAGCACTTCGGGGAAGCTCGTGGCGCGCTCGAGGATCTGGCGGGCAACGGCGCGCGAATCTTCCATGGTCGAACCGGGCGGCAGGCTGATGTTGAGGTTCACGTAGCCGTAGTCGTCGGCGGGCGAGAAACCCACCGGCAGCCGCGTGGCAAGCAGCAGGGCGCCGATCATCAGCGCGGTGGCCGCCGCGATCGCGGTCTTGCGGTGGGCCAGAGCCCAGTTCACCTTGTCGACGTACCAGGTCTTGAATCTGCCGTTGCTCTCTTCGTGCAACTCTGGCCGCATCAGGCGTGAGGCCATGAGCGGCGTGAGCGTGCGCGCCACCAGCAGCGAGAACAGCACCGCCACGGTGGCCGTGAAGCCAAAGGGCTTGAAGAACTGCCCCGGTATGCCATCCATGAAGGCCACCGGAATGAACACCGCGCACAGTGTCAGCGAGGTGGCGACCACCGCGAGGCCGATCTCGATGGCCGCGTCGGTGGCGGCCTGCATGGGCGACTTGCCCATGCGCAGATGGCGCACCATGTTCTCGACCTCGACGATGGCATCGTCCACCAGCATGCCGACCACCAGCGTCAGCGCCAGCATGGTCAGCGTGTTCATCGAGAAGCCGAAAGCATGCAACGCCCAGAAGGTGGGAATCACCGACAGCGGCAGCGCCGCCGCGGAGATCAGCGTGGCGCGCATGTCCTTGAGGAAGAACCACACCACGATGATGGCCAGCAGCGCGCCCTCGAACAGCATGATCATCGAGCTGTGGAAGCTCTCGCGGATCTCCGCGTCCTGCACGGCGTTGATCTCGCTGATGCGGATGCCGGGGTAGGTTTGCTGCAGTGCCTCGACCGCCGCGCGGGCGCCATCGGCCACCTTCAGCGCGCCTTCTCCCCAGGAGCGCATCACCTGGAAGCCGATCACCGGCTTGCCGTCGCGCAGCACTTCCTCTCGGACCTCGGCCGCCTGGTCGCGCACCTCGGCAATGGAGTCGAGCCGCGTGGTGCGGCCGTCGCCGAGAGCGATCGGCAGGGCGGCCAGTTCCCGTACCGAGCTCAACGTGCCCAGCGTGCGCACGCTCTGTTCCTGGGCGCCGATGCGGGTCTCGCCGCCGGGCAGTTCCACCTGTGTGCGCAGCAACTGGCCGGAAACATCGCCGGCGGTCACGCCCAGGGCAGCCATGCGGTCCGGATCGAGATCCACGCGCACTTCACGCGTGACGCCGCCGATGCGGCGCACCTGCCCGACGCCATCCACGCCGCTGATGGCGCGCATCACGTTCAGATCCACGAACCAGGACAGCTCGGTGTCCGTCAGGGTGTCAGAGGCCACCGCAAAGGTGAGCACCGGGTCGCCGGTGGTCGCGGCGCGCTGGATGTTGGGTTCGATGGCGTCCTGCGGCATTTCGGGGCGGACGCGTGTCACCGCGTCGCGCACATCATCCATGGCCTGGGAGATGTCGGTGCCGAAGCGGAACTCGATGCGGGTGAGCGAATAGCCGGTGGTGATGGTGGAGCTGATGTTGTCGATGCCGACGACGCTGGTGACCGCATCCTCGACCTTGCGCGTGATCTCGGTTTCCATCTGCGAGGGCGGCACGCCCGCGTAGCTCACTCCCACGGTGATGAAAGGCAGGTTGATGTCGGGCTGATTCTGCACGCCGAGCTTCGGGAAGCTGATGAGTCCGCCGAGCACCAGCGCGACGAACAGCATCACCACCGGAACGGGGTTGCGGATCGACCAGGTGACGAAATTCACGGCGTGGCCTGCGCGGCAGCGACCTCGGCGATGCGCACCGTGTCGCCATCCTTCAGGAAGCCGGCGCCGGTCACGGCGATCACCTCACCGGCCGCCACACCCGCTGACACCTGCACATGGTCGCCCTGTACGCCGGCGGGCTGCACCTGGCGGCGTTCCACGAGGTTGTTGTCCTTGAGCACGAAGACATAGCTGTAGCCGTCCTGCATGACGACGCTTGCCACGGGCAGCAGCAGCGCCCGGCCTTCGCCGGTCTGGATCTGGCCGCGCGCGAACATTCCGGGGCGGGCCTGCCCGTCGAGGATGTCCACATAGGCGATGCCGATGCGCGTGGTGGGCTGCACGGTGGGCGACACCGCGCGCACCTTGCCCGTGAGCTGCGCGCCATCGACGGTGGTGATCTGCGCCGACTGCCCTTCCTTGATGAGCCGCATCTGCGCCTCGGGCACCTGCGCCTGCCACTCCACCCGGTTCTGGCGCAGCATCCGCAGCATCTCGGCGCCGGCCTGTGCGATCTGCCCCACGCTTACCGTGCGCGAGGTGATCACGCCGCTGTCCGGCGCGGTGACCGAGGCATAGCGGGCGCGAAGCTCGGCGGTGCGCAGGTCGGCCCGCGCGGTTTCGACGCGCGCCACCGCAGCCACGTGTTCGGCCTTGATGCGGTCCAGGTCCGCCGCCGACAGCGCCCCTTGCACGATCACCGATTCGCCGCGGCGCAGGGCCGCGCCAGCATTGATCTCGGCGGCCTCGGCGCTGCGCAGCGCCGCGCGTCGGGAATCCAGCTCCGCCTGCAGCATGTCGCCCGACAGCCGCACCAGCACCTGGCCCTTCTTCACCGCGGTGCCCACATCCACCAGCACTTCCGAGACGCGATAGCCGCCGACCTCGGCGCTGATGGTCACGTCCTGCCAGGCCTGGATGGAGCCGGTGGCTTCGACGATCTGCGCCACCGGGCTTTCGGCGACCGTGGCGGTGGTCACCGTCATGGAGGCGGTGGCTCCGGGTGCGGCTGCGCCCGGCGGGCCGCCCTGTGGCCGGCCGCAGCCCGACAGCGCCAGCGCCACCGTGGCAATGAGCGTAAGAAGAACTTTCGCGACAGCACTATGTCGCAGCAGGGGGTCGGTGTCCGTCCGCATGGGAAATCCGGCTTGTCTGATATCAGGCAGCTGATATATTATCAGCATCCTGATGAATGTAACAAGACATGTCCCGGCCCACGCGGCGCCTTCTGCGCAACCCGCGCCGCGCGCGCCAGAAGAGCAGATCGGCTATCTGCTCAAGCGGCTGATGCATCTGTTTCGCCATCTGGTGGACCTGCGGCTGCGCCGCGACGCGGACATTTCCTTTGCCCATCTGGTCACTCTGGACCAGATCCGGCACGAGCCCGGCGTGGCCGGAGCACAGCTGGCGCGGCGGCTGTTCGTCACCGCGCAGACGATGACGGGGCTGCTGCGGCGCCTCGAAGGCGAGGGCTGCATCGAGCGGCGGCCCGATCCGCGCAACCGTCGCGCCGACCGCTGGTTCATCCTGCCGGCGGGTGCGGAGCGGCTGGCGCGCGCGCGCGCGGCCGGCGCGCCGGTCATGACACAGATGCTCTCGCTGTTGCAGCCGGAAGAAGTGGCGGTGCTGCGCAGCCATCTGGAGCGCTGCGTGGAAGGTCTGGAGCAGGAGAACCGGCGCGAGAGCCTTGCCCTGCCGCCGGAAACGCCCTGCGGCGCGCGCGATGGCGCCTGAGCCGCGCCCGACGCTATAAAATACGCGGATGATTGAACGACAGATCGAACGCGCCCTGTTCGCGAGCCGCTGGCTGCTCGCGCCCATCTACCTTGGCCTTGCCGTTGCGCTGCTGGTGCTGGGCGCCAAGTTCTTCCAAGAGCTCTACCACACGTTCACACATGTGCTGGTGTGGACCGAGGCCGAGGTGGTGCTGGCGCTGCTCGCCCTGGTCGATCTCTCGCTGGTGGCGAGCCTCATCGTGATGGTGATGTTCTCCGGCTACGAGAATTTCGTCTCGAAGATCGACATGGAAGGCGAGGGCGACAAGCTTGGCTGGCTGGGCAAGCTCGACGCGGGCACGCTCAAGCTCAAGGTGGCCGCTTCCATCGTCGCCATCTCCTCGATCCATCTGCTGCGGGCGTTCATGTCCGCCCAGACCACGCCCAACGACAAGCTCATGTGGTACGTCATCATCCACCTCACCTTCGTGGTGTCGGCGGTGATGCTGGGCGTGCTCGACCGGCTCACGGCGGCCGGGCATCGCCACGCTGACAAGTGAGGAGCTGATTACTGGCCGAAAAGGCCAGAAACCGGGATTCCGTTACCCGGCCGGGCTGTGTCAGCATGTCCACCTTCCAGGGAAGATGGACATCTGACGGAGCAAGCCATGTATTGTCCCCGCTGCGGCGCCGAAAACCCCGACAACAAGACCTTGTGTGCCCGCTGCCGCAAGCCGCTGGCCGTGGGGTCAGTCCGGTTTGTCGCCTCCACGCAGCCAGCTGCCCCGGGCCACCAGCCACAGCAGCAGCACCAGCACCGCAAAGGGCAGTAGCGACAGCAGGTCCGCCCAGGGGCCGGCGAAGAACGGGTTGTGTGCCGTGGCCCAGCGCTGCAGCGCGGCGTCGAAATTGCCCAGCACGCCCGCCAGGAAGGCGATGAGGATGCCGGCGATCGCGCCGCCGGCGATATAGCCCGACGCGAATAGCACGCCGGGCGCGCGGTCGGTGACCGCGGTGAATTCGGGCTCGCTGAGCTTCGCCATGGCCGGCTCGCGGCGCATGCGCCGGTCCATCAGCCAGCGGATCATGCCGCCGACGAAAATGGGTGTGGTGGTGGAGATGGGCAGGTACACGCCCACGGTGAAGGCCAGCGACGGCACCCCGGCCAGCTCCATCACCAGCGAGATCATCGCGCCGAACAGGATCAGCTCCCAGGGCAGCTCGCGGTCCAGGATGCCCTTGATGATGTAGGACACCAGCGTGGCCTTGGGCGCATCGAACTTGCGCACCTCGGTGCCGTCGGGCCGGCGGTCGTGCACGCCATTGATGCCCGGGTCCACCAGCCACACGGCCTGGCCGGCATCGTTCACCAGGTACTTGCCGGCGGGGCCGCCGGCAAGGTCGGTCTTGTGCCAGACGCGGTAGCTGCCGCTATCGTCTTGCGCCTGCGTGCCGCGCAGCGATTCGCGCTTGTCGCCCAGCGTGCCGACATCGATGGAAAGCCCCTGCGGCGCAACCTCGGCCACCGGCACGTACACCGTGGCGTTCTCGTTCAGCTTCATCAGGATCGGCCCCATCAGCAGCGCCGAGGCGAAGGCGCCGATGAGGATGGAGATCTGCTGCAGCCGCGGCGTGGCGCCCACGAGGAAACCGGTCTTGAGGTCCTGCGAAGTAGTGCCGCCATTGGAGGCGGCGATGCAGACGATGCCGCCCACGGAAAGCGCGGTGACATACCACGCGCCGCCGGTCCAGCCGACGATGAGGAACACGAGGCAGGTGAGCATCAGCGTGGCGATGGTCATGCCCGAGATGGGGTTGGAGCTGGAGCCGATCTCGCCGGTGAGCCGCGACGACACGGTCACGAACAGCGCGCCGAACACCAGAATCAGCAGCGCGCCGACCAGGTTCATGTGCAGCGACGGCGCCAGCAGGATCAGCGTCAGCAGCACGATGACGCCGATGCCGACGAATTTCACCGACAGGTCCTGATCGCGGCGGTCGCGGCTGGCGGTGCCGTTGCGCGCCGCGGCGATGTCGCCGACGCCGGCGCGGATGCTGTGGGTGATGAGGGGAATGCTGCGTATCAGTGTGATGATGCCGGCCGTGGCCACGGCGCCGGCGCCGATGTAGAGGATGTAGGCATCGCGCACATCGCCGGGCGACATCTGGCCGATGGGCTTGGTGCCGGGCGCGATGGCCTCGGGGATCTGCGCGCCGAAGAACAGCACCACCGGGATCAGCAGCAGGTAGGTGAGCACGCCGCCAGCCACCATCATGCCGGCCACGCGCGGGCCGATGATGTAGCCCACGCCCAGCAGCTCGGGCGAGACCTCGCCGGCCACCGAACCGCCCTTGAGCGGCGCGCCGAAACTCATGCCGGTCACGTCGCGCCAGCCTTTGAAGGCGACATTCAGCGCCTTGTACGCAAGGCCGATGCCGAAGCCGGTGAAGATGGTGCGCGCGCTGATGCCGCTGTGGTGCGCGCCGGTGGCGGCCGGATCAGCCGCGGCGCGCGATTCTTCCGATACGCCGGCCTTGAGCACTTCGGCGCAGGCGGTGCCTTCCGGATACTTGAGGAAGCCATGCTGGTTCACGATCAGCGCGCGGCGCAGCGGAATCATCATCAGGATGCCGAGCAGGCCGCCCAGCACCGCGACGATGAGCACGCGCGTGAGCTCCAGATCGAAGCCGAGGATCAGGATGGCGGGCATCGTGACGCCCACGCCGAAGGCGATGGATTCGCCGGCGCTGCCCGTGGTCTGCACGATGTTGTGTTCGAGGATGCTGGCGTCGCGCACCCGGAACTTGGACAGCAGCCGGAACAGCGTGATGGAGATCACCGCCACCGGAATAGAGGCGCTGACGGTGAGGCCCACCTTCAGCACCAGATAAAGGGAGGAGGCGCCGAAGATGATGCCCAGAATGGCGCCGGTGACCACCGCGCGCAACGTCATCTCGGGCAGGGACGTCCGGGCCGGGATGTAGGCCGTGTGCGGCATGCGTTCGGGTGTCATGCGAGCGGAGCCTAACCCAGGCTCAGGGGGCCAGCCAGTCCGGTAGAATCGAAAAATGCGCTTCATCCTCTCATTGCTGATGCTCTGCGCCATGCTTGCCGCCCCACCGGCCATGGCCCAGGTTGCCTCCGGGCTGGTTGCCACTCCGCGCGCGTTGCCTGTCGCCAGCAGCGCCACCAACCGGCCCTTCCTGGCCGCGGGCCAGGCGGCGCAGCCGGTGAATCTGGCCGCGGCCTCCTATGTCGAAGAGGAGTTCGTGATCAGCGGTCTTGCCAGCCTCTACGGCTGGGGCGCGACGCCCGCGGATCCGGTGACGGCGAGCGAGGCTGGCGCGCCGTACACCACGCGGTTGTTGCTGCGTCGTCCGTCGGAGGCGCGGCGCTTCAGCGGCCGTGTCATCGTCGAGCTGCTCGATGCCGCGCAGGGTTACGACAGCGCGCCGCTGTGGGGTCTGTCCCATGCGTATTTCCTGGCGCGCGGCGATGTATGGGTGGGCGTGACGCTGATGCCCGATGCGGTGGCGGCATTGCAGCGCTTCGATCCGGTGCGCTATGCCGCGCTGGCCGTCGCGCCGGCGCAGCCGGCGGATTGCACGCCGGCCACCGCGCACAGCGATCTCGCCTGGGACATCATCGCCCAGACGGGCGCCCTGCTGCGCAGTTCGAGCAAGGAGAATCCGCTGCTGCTGTTCGAGCCGCGCCAGCTCATCGTCGCGGGCTATTCGCAGGCGGGCAATCAGGTGGTGACCTACGCCAACGCCCTGCATGAGCAGTTGAGGCTGGGTGGTGGCGGGCCGGTGTATGACGGCTTTCTGGTCGCGGCCAGTGAGCCGCTCAGTGCGCCCATCAGTGGGTGCGCGGCGCCTCTGGCCGAAGGGGATGCCCGGCATGCGGTGCTGCCGCGTGATGTCCCGTTCGTGGCGGTGATGACGCAGGCCGACGTGGGCCGGCAGAGGACATCACCCCGCGATGACAGCGACGATGCCGGCGATGAATATCGCCGCTACGAAATCGCAGGCTCAGCGCATCCGGCATTGCCTGCCGGGCAGCCGGCCGCGGCGGATCTTGCCATTGCCGGTTTCGATGCTGATGAGCCGCGCTGCGCCGAGCCGCGCAACGATTTCCCTCTGGACCTGGCGCTGAATGCGATCTGGCGGCAATACCACGAGCGGCTCGCTGCCGGCACGCCGATGAATCGTGAACCGCGCATCGAGACGGATTCTTCCGGCATGCCGTTGCGTGATGACAGCGGCAATGTGCGCGGTGGCTGGCGTCTGCCGCAGATCGAGCTGCCGCTGGCGGTCTACGCGAATGATGCTGCTTCTCATTACCCATGCTCGCTGGCAGGTTCGGTGCAGCGCTATGATGGGTCGAAGCTCAAGCAGCTTCATGGCAGCCGCGGCGAATACCTGCGGCGGTTCCAGGCCGCGGTCGATGCAGCCGTGCAGGCGCGACGACTGACACCTGAGGACGCCGCGGCGCTGAAGGCTTCGTTGGCAAAGGCGGTGCCCGCATTCTGATGCGGAACCGAAAGGGGAAGAGTGATGAACCGGATGTTGTTCTGCGGCCTTGCCGCTCTCGTGCTTGCCGGCTGTTCCGCGCGTGAGGCAGCAGCCCCTGCCGCCCCGGCGCTTGAATCTTTCGCCACGGCCAGACAGGTGATGCTGGGGCTCACCATTCCCGCCACGGATGTGGTCTGGGGCGTGGGCAACGAGACGCCGGCCGATGATGCCGCGTGGGAGCGTGTGGCCGCCAATGCGCTGATGGTGGCCGAGTCCGGCAATCTGCTGCTCACCGGGTCGCGCAATCCGCAGCAGGCGGACTGGACCGAGATGACCCACGAGATGATCAAGTACGCCCGGGCAGCGGCGGAGGCGGCGCAGAAGCATGATGTGGATGGCGTGACGGAGGCGGGCGACGAGCTCTACAACGCCTGCGACTCCTGCCACAACAAGTACATGCCCGCCAAGGCCGCGGAACTGGCCGGGGCCGCTGCGGAGTAAGGGCCGCCCCCGCGCCTGACCGCGGGGCGGGCCGCCTGGGTCTGACGGGCAGTTCTGGGGAGTCTGGCCGCTGCTAGACTCCCTGCGCATGCGCATCAATACCCGTCTTTCCGCACTGCGGCTTCTGGTTCTGTCTGGTCTGGGCCTGCTGGTGCTGGCGGCCTGCCAGCGCCAGGCGCCGCTGGATCCACAGGCCGCCGAGACCTGGTCGCGCGTGATCGTGGGCCACACCAGCGGTGTGGTGTCGCGCCGCACCGAGGTGCGGGTGCTGTTTGCCGGCGATGTGGGCGGCGACAGGCCCGCTGCCTCGCTTCTCAAGGTCACTCCCGCCGTGGAAGGGGAGCTCGCCTTTCGTGGTCCGCGCGAACTGGTGCTGGTGCCGGCGCGGCCGCTGGAGCCGGGCCGGGAATATCGCGTCACGCTCAAGTCGGAGGGGCTGGCGGGCGTTCCGCCGGATCTTGCGCCTTATACCTTCGCCTTCCGCGTGCAGACGCCGCAGTTCGATGTGGCGCTCGATGATCTGGCCACCGATCCGGTCGATACCCAGCGCATGATGCTGGCCGGTCGCGTGATCACCGCCGACGCCGAGGAGGGGGCGCGCATCGAGCGCATGCTCCAGGCGCGCCTCGATGCCGCGCCACTGGCGGCCACCTGGTCGCATTCGGGTGATGGGCGCGAGCATCAGTTCGCGCTCACCGGGCTCGCGCGCGGCGCCGCGGCAGGCAAGCTCACGCTGGCGGTGGATGGCAAACCCATCGCCGCCGCGGGAGTGCAGAACCGCGAGCTGGAAGTGCCGGCGGCTTCGAGCTTCAATGCCATTGCCGCGACGGCGGCCGAGGAAGACGGGCGGCGCGAGATCCGCGTGGTGTTTTCCGATCCGCTCGATGAGCAGCAGGATCTCAACGGTTTGCTGCGTGTTTCGGCGGGCCAGTTCACCAGCCGCATCGATGCCAACCGCATCATCATCTATCCCGGCGAGAATGTTGCCGGCGATGTGACCGTCACTGTGGAGCCGGGGCTGCGCAATGCGCGTGGCCGCCGGCTCGAGGCGCAGTCGGTGTGGCAGATCGCGCTGGTGAGCGAGAAGCCGCAACTGCGCTTCGTGGGAGAAGGCGTGATCCTGCCCGAAGGCCCGCGCCTCACCGTGCCCTTCGAGGTGGTCAACGCGCGCTCGGTGCGTGTGACGGCCACGCGCATCTTTCCCGAGAACATCCCGCAGTTCCTGCAGGTGAACAGCCTGCCGGGCAATTACGAAATCGGTCGCGTGGGCCGCTATCTGTGGCGTCGCACGGTCGCGCTCACCGGCCCGCGCACCGGACGCTGGGAGCGCTACGACCTCGATGTGACCGAGCTGGTGAAGCGCTATCCCGGTTCCATGTTCCAGCTGTCGCTGCAGATCACGCCGGCCGACTCAGCCTATGCCTGCGCCGGTGCGCCGGAGATTTCTCCGACCGCTGGCGGCGATGCGCCGCCGCGCGACCAGGAGGATGGCGACACCTCCATGGCCTCCAGCTGGGATTTCTCCGAGGACTGGTTCGGCGTCGCGCAGGATGAGGACGGGGAATATGACTACGAGGCGCGCTGGAACGAGCGGCGCGATCCCTGCAAGCCGGCCTACTTCCTCTACAACCCGGCCGCCACGCGTGCCGAGCGCAATCTGCTGGCTTCGAACCTCGGTCTGCTCGCCAAGGCCGATGCGCGCGGCAAGCTGCTGGTCACGGCAACGGATCTGCGCAGCGCGCGTCCCGCGGCGCAGGTGTCACTGTCGGTGCGCAATTACCAGGGCCAGGTCATTGCCATGGGCTCCACCGACCGCAACGGCATGACGACCATCGAGCCTTCGGGCACGCCTTTCCTGCTGGTCGCACAGGCCGGATCGGATCGTGGTTACCTGAAGCTCAACAGTGGCAAGGCGCTGCCCGTGAGTCACTTCGACACCGGTGGCGATACGGTGGATCGCGGGCTCAAGGGCGCCATCTATGGCGAGCGTGGTGTGTGGCGGCCGGGTGATCCGCTGCTCGTCACCTTCGTGGTGCATGACCGCGACCGTACGCTGCCTGTGGATCATCCGGCCACGCTGGAGCTGCTCGATCCGCGCGGCCGCAGCGCCCAGACCGTGGTGAACGCGAAGCCGGTGGATGGCTTCTATCGCTTCGACCTGCGTACCGCGCCGGATGCGCCCACGGGCAACTGGACGGCGAAGGTGTCGCTGGGCGGCGCGACCTTCCGCAAGACGCTGAAGGTCGAGACCGTGATGCCCAACCGGCTGAAGATCGAGCTGGATCTGCCGGAAGGCGTGCTCGGCGCGGGCACGCCTTTGCGCGGCGGCATCGTCTCCGAGTGGCTCACCGGCGCTTCGGCGGCTGGCCTGAAGGCGGATGTGAGCCTGCAGCTGCGGCCGCAGGTCACGCGCTTCCAGCGCTTCACCGACTATGTGTTCGATGATCCGGCGCGCGAGTTCCGCATGGAGCCGGGGACGATCTTCGCGGGCGAGCTCGATGCGACGGGTCGCGCGCGCTTCGAGCAGGCGCTGGATCTGGCGGTGCAGCCGCCGGGCATGCTCAGCGCCCATCTGACCACGCGGGTGTTCGAGCGCGGCGGCGCGTTCAGCATCCACAACGATTCACGCAGCTACGCGCACTTTGCGCGCTTCGTCGGCCTGAAGCTGCCGCAGGGCGATGTGGCGCGCGGCATGCTGCGCACCGACGAGGACCACACGGTGGAGATCGGCAGCCTCACGGCGCAGGGGCAACCGGTGGCGGTGCGCAATCTCAAGGTCACGCTCTACAAGGTGGAGTGGCGCTGGTGGTGGGACCGCAGCGAGGAGTCGCTGGCCGACTATGTGGCGCGACAGGCCAGCGCGCTCATCAGCGAAGACGCGGTGAGCACCGATGCCGAGGGGCGTGGCAGCTGGAAGTTGCGCGTCAACTATCCGCAGTGGGGCCGTTACCTGCTGCGCGTGTGCGATGCGCAGGGAGGGCATTGCGCGGGCCGCACCTTCTACATCGACTGGCCTTCGTGGGCCGGCCGCGAGCGCGAGCAGTCCGGCCCCGCCGCGACGATGCTCAATCTCACTGCCGACAAGGCTAGCTACCAGGTGGGCGAGACGGCGGTGATCCAGCTGCCCGAGAGTTCGCAGGGCCGCGCGCTGGTCACGGTGGAGAATGGCAGCAGCATTCTCGATGCGCGCTGGGTGGAGCCGGTCGCGGGCAATACGCGCGTGAACATTCCGGTCACCGCGGCCATGACGCCCAATGCCTATGTGTCGGTGACGCTGGTGCAGCCGCACGAGGGCAAGAGCAATGACCGGCCGATACGCCTCTATGGTGTGCTGCCGCTGCTGGTGGCCGATGACGCCACGCACCTGAAGCCGGTGCTGCAGGCCGCAGACGAGTGGCGGCCGGAATCGAAAGTGAGCGTGAAGGTCAGCGAGGCACAGGGCAAGCCGATGACCTATACGCTTGCGGTGGTGGACGAAGGCCTGCTGTCGCTGACGGGTTTCCGCACGCCGGATCTGCACCAGGAGTTCTTCCGCCGTGAGGCGCTGGGTGTGCGCACCTGGGATCTGTTCGATGAAGTGATCGGCGCCTATGGCGCGAGCCTCGAGCGGCTGCTGGCGCTGGGCGGTTCGGATGGCGCCGCGGCCGATGCGGCGAACCAGCCGCAGTCACGCTTCCCGCCGGTAGCGCAATTGCTGGGCCCGTTCCAGCTCAAGGCCGGGCAGACCCAGGAGCAGGAGGTTCAGCTGCCGCGTTATGTGGGCGCGGTGCGCGTGATGGTGGTGGCGGGCAGCAATGCGGGCAAGCCCGCCTCTTTCGGTTCGGCCGAGAAGCAGGTGTACGTGCGCCAGCCTCTGATGATCCTGCCGACGATGCCGCGTGTGGTCGGCCCGGGCGAGGAAATCGCCGTGCCGGTTTCGGTGTTTGCGATGAACGACAGCGTGCGCGATGTGCGGCTGTCGATTCAGCCGGATGGCATGTTCGAGGTGGTGGGCAGCAATTCCACGGCGCTGCGCTTCGAGCGCACCGGCGACCAGCTGGGCATGCTGCACCTGAGGGCTGGCGGCCGTCTCGGTGCGAGCACGGTGAAGTTCGCGGCGGTGAGCGGCCAGAACCGCGCTGAAGCCGAGATCCACATCGAGGTGCGCAGCCCGAATCCGCCGACCACGCGTCTGGTCACGCAGCTGATCGAGGCGGGGCAGAGCTGGAACACCGATGTGCGCCTGCATGGTCTGCCAGGGACCAACCATGTGACGCTGGAGGTCTCCGCGCTGCCGCCGCTGAATCTGGAAGAGCGGCTGCGCTATCTCATCGCCTATCCGCATGGCTGCCTCGAGCAGGTGGTCTCGGCGGTGTTCCCGCAGCTGTTCGTCGGCGCGCTGGTGAAGCTCGATCCCGAGCGCACGCGGCAGGTCGAGGACAATGTGCGCGCCGGCATAGAGCGCCTGCGCGCCTTCCAGCTCGGCAATGGCGGCTTCAGCTACTGGCCGGGCGGCAGTGGCGGCTTTGCCAGCGGACCGCTGTCGGGCTACCAGAGCTGGTCCACCACCTGGGCGGGTCACTTCCTCGTCGAAGCCGAGCGTCAGGGGTACAGCGTGCCGGCTTCGATGCGCGCCGGATTGCTGCGCAACCTGCGCAGCATGGCGCAGGGCTGGCAGCCGGGCCAGGCCACGAGCGCGATGGATCAGGCCTACCGCCTGTATGTGCTCGCGCGCGCCGGCCAGCCTGAGGTCGGTGCGATGAACCGCCTGCGCGAGCTTCGCGAGCTGGGCACGGTCGAGCGCTGGATGCTGGCTTCCAGCTACCAGCTTGCCGGACTTGCCGATGCGGCGCGTGGTCTTGCCAGCGGTGATCCGCTCGCGGTGCGTGCCGGTGAAGGCACCGACTACACCTTCGGTTCGGCGCTGCGCGACCACGCCGTGGTGCTGCAGGCGCTGGTGATCACCGGCCAGCTCGATCGCGCATTGCCGGTGATCCGCGCCATCTCGGACGAGATGGCGACGGACCGCTGGCATTCGACCCAGTCCGTGGCCTGGTCGCTGCTGGCCATGTCGCAGCTGGTTGGCGCGCAGCAGGATGGGCCGTTCACCTTCGGGCAGACACTGGGCACACGCGCCACGAATGTGAGTTCGTCGAATCCGGTGTATCAGACGACGCTGACGGATATTCCCCAGGGCGGCCAGGCGCTGCGCGTGGCGAACACTTCGCAGGGTCCGCTGTTCGCGACGTTGGCGGTGCGTGGCACGCCGCCGGCGGGCGAGGAGGGCGCGGTGCAGAACGGTCTGCTGCTGCGCGTGAACTATTCCGATGCGCAGGGCCAGCCGGTGGATGTGACGCGGCTGCCGCAGGGCGCGGATGTGATCGTGGATCTGGCGGTGGAGAATCTCACGCGGCAGCCCATCGACCACATCGCGCTGACGCAGATCGTTCCCTCGGGATGGGAGATCCACAATGAGCGGCTCGCGGGTGACGAGATGAGAGGCGAGCGCGACGGCGCGCGCGGCGGCATCGATGGCCGACCCGCCGCGACCGCACCGCGCACCGATCACGTGGACATCCGCGATGATCGCGTGATGCAGTATTTCCGCCTGCGGCCGGGCGAGACCATCCGTTTCCAGACACGCGTCAACGCGGCCTACAGCGGCCGCTACTATCTGCCCGGTGTGCAGGTGGAGGCGATGTACGACGCCAGCAAGCAGGCCCGCAGCGCGGGCCGATGGACCGAGGTTGTGGCGCCGTAACCGGCGCGCGCTGACAGCGGGGCTCATTGCGCTGGCGCTGGCCGGTGCGATCGGCTTTGCCCTGCTGCTGCCGCGTCCGCTGTTCAGCGATCCGGTATCGGCCGTGCTGCTGGCGCGCGACGACAGCCTGCTCGGCGCGCGCATCGCCGCCGATGGGCAATGGCGTTTTCCCGAGACCGGGCGCGTGCCCGCGCGTTTCGCGCAGGCATTGATGGAGTACGAGGATCGGCGTTTCCTGCGCCATCCCGGCGTTGATTCCGTGGCCGTGGCACGCGCGCTGCGCAGCAACTGGAACGCGCGCCGCGTGGTCAGCGGCGCGAGCACGCTCACCATGCAGCTGGCGCGGCTGGCGCGCGCGCAGGGTGGCGCGCAACCTGCGCGCAGCTACGCGGGCAAGTTGTGGGAGATGCTGCTGGCGCTGCGGCTGGAAGTGGCCTACGACAAACAGGAGTTGCTGGCGCTCTATGCCAGCCATGCGCCTTTCGGCGGCAATGTGGTGGGGCTGGAGGCGGCGGCGTGGCGTTACTTCGCGCGCTCTCCCGAGGCATTGTCCTGGGCCGAGGCCGCGACGCTGGCGGTGCTGCCCAATTCGCCGGCACTGGTCACGCCGGGGCGCAACCGCGTGCGATTGCAGGCGCGGCGCGATGCGTTGCTGGGGCGTCTTGCTGCACGCGGGGCGATGGCAGCACAGGATCTGGAACTGGCTCTCGCCGAACCTCTGGTGGCGGCCCCGCAGGCACTGCCTGACCACGCGCCGCATCTGCTCGAGACTTTGCGGCGCCGTCATCCGGGACAGAACCGCTTCCGCACCACGCTGGATCCGGCGCTGCAACGCGCGGCCAGCGCGCGCGTGGCCGAACATGCCGAGGATCTGGCCGACCGCGGCATCGGCAATGCCGCGGCGCTCATCGTCGACAACCACAGTTTCGAGGTGCTGGCCTATGTGGGCAATGCCGGCTGGGCGACGGCCGGGCCGCGCGCGCTGGCCGTGGACATCGTGCAGCGGCCGCGCAGCACCGGCAGCATCCTCAAGCCCTTCCTCTATGCCGCCATGCTCGACAGCGGCCAGCTGCTGCCGCAGATGCTGGTGCCGGACATTCCCACGCGGCTTGCGGGCTTCGCGCCCGAGAACTTCGATCGCAGTTTCCGCGGCGCGGTGCCGGCGGACGAGGCGCTGGCGCAATCCTTCAATGTGCCGGCGGTGCGGCTGCTGCGCGAATACGGCTATCCGCGTTTTCATGCGCTGCTGCGCGGCATGGGATTCAGCGATCTTGCGCGGCCCGCGGATCACTATGGCCTGGCGCTGATTCTCGGTGGCGCCGAAGCGCGGCTGTGGGATGTGGCGGGCGCCTATGCGCAACTTGCCGATCGCGCGCGCGCCGCGGGGACAGCCACGCGTGCCGGGCCCGCGGAACTGCAAGTGCTGCGCGCGATGGACGATGCTGACGCGAATGCGTCATCGCCGGATCACATGCCGCCTCGCGGGCGCGATCATGGGCCGCGTCGCTGGGCCTTTTCCACCGGCGCGGCGTGGCTCACGCAGACGGCTTTGCTGGAAGTGCCGCGGCCGCAGGAGGAGGCGCATTGGCGTAGCTTCGCAAGCAGCCGCCACATCGCCTGGAAGACCGGCACCAGCTGGGGGCTGCGCGATGCCTGGGCAGTGGGCAGCGGCACGCGGCACACCGTGGCCGTGTGGACCGGCAATGCCGATGGCCGCGGCGTGCCGGGCCTGGTCGGTGGCCTCGCGGCGGCGCCGCTGCTGTTCGCGCTGCACGATCTGCTCGAGCCCGCGCCCTGGTATGTGGAGCCGGTGGGTGCGCTGAAGACGGTGCAGGTGTGCGCCGATGATGGATATCTGGCCTCGGAGCTTTGCGCGGCGCGACCGGCGCGCGTGCCGGTGGTCAGCCACTTCGACCAGCAGACCCCCTGGCATCGGCTGGTGCACCTCAGTGCCGATGGGCGCTACCGCGTGCATGCCGGTTGCGAGCGTGTGTCGGGCATGCGCCACGAGCCGCGGCTGGTGCTGCCGCCCGCCATCGAGCTGTTCTATCGCCAGCAGCGCGGTGACTACCGGCCATTGCCGCCGCTGCGGCCGGATTGTGCGCAACAGGTTCTGGCGGAGGAGAGCGACACGGCGATGGAGTTCCTCTATCCGGGGCCGGCGGGCAGGATCTTCATCCCCGTGGATCTGGACGGGCGGCGTGGCCGGGCGGTGTTCGAGCTGGCGCACCGTGATGCGGGAGCCACGGTGTACTGGCATCTGGATGAGACCTATGTGGGCGAAACCCGCCTCGCGCACCAGCTGGTGACCGATGTGACGCCGGGGATGCACCGCCTCACGGCGGTGGATGATGCCGGGCGCCGGCTGACGCGGCGCTTTGAAGTGCTGTCGAACGAGTAGTCCGGGGCGGAATCGCGCGCTGGTTTTCCATAAGCCCCGGGCCTCGCGGCGAAAACTGTCGATCGCGACTCGCATGTGGTAATCCTCGGTCAACAATAATGGGGTGGAACTCAGCGAGGACTGACAACGATGAGGCTCTACAGGATCATTGCGGCGCTGCTGTTGCCGGCGGCGATCGCGTTTCCGGCGTTCGCAGCCGTGCCGCCACTGTCGATCTACGGCGAGCTGCCGAGTTTCGAGATGGCCGCGCTGTCGCCCTCGGGCGAGCGCATCGCGTTTGTCGCGGACATCGGCGGCGCGCGTCGCCTGCTCGTGCTCGAAGGGACGTCGAAACCATTGCAGTCCATTGTGCTCGGCGACATCAAGGTGCGCGGCATCTACTGGGCCGGCGAGAAGACCGTCCTGGTGCAGCGGTCCGATACGCAGAGGATCAGTCTCCTGGAGTTCTCGGCGGACAGGATCGAGCTCTTCAGCATGCTGGTGCTTCCGCTGGACGGGAAGGAGCCGTGGGCGATCTTCGCCGACAGCAAGACCGTCACCGGCGGTGTACGCGGCTTCTACGGTGTGCGTCAGAAGGGGGACAGGTACTTCGGCTATTTCGGCGGCATCACTCTGGAGCGCTCCAGTATCGACCGCTCCTCTCCGACCGGCCTGTATCTTTCGAGCATGCTCCCGGATCTCTACGAGGTGGATCTGGCCAGCCGCAAGACCCGCCTCATCGCGCCGCGCATACGGAGCGACGGGTATCGACGGTGGATCGTCGGCCCCGACGGTGCAGTCAGCGCGACGCTCGATTTCTTCAGCCGCGACGGCCAATGGGTCATCCGCAATCGCGATGGGCAGCGCATCGTGGGCGGCACGCACCCGACGGGCGGGGTTTCGCTGATGGGCCTGGGTGCGGCGCCGGATACGCTCATCTATGGCACGGAGGATGACGAGGGGAGTTTTCGCTGGATGGAGGTGCCTGTCGCTGGTGGCGAAGGCAAGGAGGTCCGGGACGACATCGGCATCCGGGCGAACCTCTTTGACGAGTACTCGCGGCGGCTGATGGGATACATGCTCCAGGGCGACTATCCTACGTATCACTTCCTTGATCCAAAGCACCAGGCGGCCGTCGACGCAGCGCTCAAGGCCTTCCCGGGCAAGAGCGCATACGTGCGGGACTGGAACCGGTCTGTCGACAAGCTCATCGTCGAGACGTCCGGTGCTGGTGATCCGGGAACCTGGTGGCTGGTGGACACCACGAGCAGCAAGGTGACGACGCTCGGCATGTCGTACACCTTGCAGTCGCAGGATGTCGGCCCGACGCGCATGGTCCACTACAAGGCCACCGACGGGTTGGATATCTCCGCCGTTTTGACGCTCCCGCCCGGTGCTCCCGAGAAGAACCTGCCTGTCGTCGTGATGCCGCACGGCGGACCGGCCGCGCGCGACTATCCGGAGTTCGATTGGTGGGCGCAGGCCTTTGCCTCGCGCGGCTATGCCGTGCTGCAGCCGAATTTCCGCGGCTCGACGGGCTATGGCAGCGCGTTCCGGAACGCCGGCGACGGCGAGTGGGGGCGAGCCATGCAGAGCGATATCTCCGATGGCCTGATGTCGCTGGCTCAGGCCGGAACCGTCGATCCGCATCGCGCATGCATCGTCGGCGCCAGCTACGGCGGCTATGCCGCGCTCGCCGGCGTCACGCTGCAGACCGGTCTCTACCGCTGCGCCGCAGCGGTCGCCGGAGTCAGCGATCCGGCGAAGATGATCGAATCGGACATCATCAGGAGTGGCGCGGACCGGACCCTGATCCGCGCGCTCAAACAGCAGGTGGGAACGCAGCGGGACTTGCGGGAGGTCTCTCCAGTTCGGTTTGCCGCAAAGGCCGATGCGCCCATCCTGCTGATCCACGGCAAGGACGACACGGTCGTGGAGTACGAACAGAGCGTCGCCATGGCGAAGGCCCTGAAGGACGCCGGCAAGGCTGTGGAGTTCGTTACTCTGGACGGTGAAGACCACTGGCTTTCACGCGGCGAGACACGCCTGGCGATGTTGAATGCGATCGTTGCGTTCGTGGAGAAGCACAATCCTGCCCAGCCGCGATAGGCGTGGACGACGTGTCTCCGGCGGTGCCCATGGATCCGGTGATAGAGGCCGCTCCGGCCCCTCCGTGATATTAGAATGGCCGCAGATCCGAATCCTCAGGCAGGGAACTGATGACCGAGTATGTAGTTGGATTGCGCGAAGTGGGTCGCGAAGACGTCGCGCGCGTGGGCGGCAAGAACGCCTCGCTGGGCGAGATGCTGCGCTCGCTGACACAGCTCGGCGTGAAGGTGCCGGACGGGTTCGCGACCACCGCTGAGGCCTATCGGGAGTTCCTGGCGCAGGGCGGTCTCGACCAGCGCATCGATACCGAGCTGTCTTCGCTCGATGTGGATGATGTGCAGAAGCTGGCGGCAACGGGCGCGCGCATCCGCGGCTGGATAATGGAAACGCCCCTGCCGGTCACTCTGCAGCAGGCCGTGGACAAGGCCATGCGTGAAATGGGCATCGACTCTGGGCTCGCGGTGGCGGTGCGCTCCTCGGCCACCGCGGAAGACCTGCCCGAGGCCTCTTTCGCCGGCCAGCAGGAAACCCTGCTCAATGTGCGCGGCGAAGCGGCGGTGCTGGCGGCCATCCACGAGGTGTTTGCCTCGCTCTTCAATGACCGCGCCATTTCCTACCGCGTGCACCAGGGTTTCAACCACCGCGACGTGGCGCTTTCCGTGGGCGTGCAGCACATGGTGCGCAGTGACATCGGCGCCAGCGGCGTGATGTTCACGCTCGACACCGATTCGGGCTTCCGCGAAGTGGTGTTCATCACCAGCTCCTTCGGCCTCGGCGAGATGGTGGTGCAGGGCGCGGTGAACCCGGACGAGTTCTATCTGCACAAGGCGGCGTTGCGCGCCGGCCGCTCCGCGGTGCTGCGGCGCAATCTCGGCGCCAAGGCCAGCAAGATGATCTATGCGCCGGCTGGTTCCGCCGAGCGCGTGACCACGGTGGATGTTCCTGTCGCGGATCGCGGGCGCTTCTCGCTCACCGACGCCGAGGCCGAAGATCTCGCCCGCCAGGCGCTGCTGATCGAGCAGCACTACGGCTGCCCGATGGACATCGAATGGGGCAAGGACGGCGAGGATGGCGAACTCTACATCCTGCAGGCGCGGCCGGAGACGGTGCAGAGCCGCAAGGGCCTGACCATGGAGCGCTTCACGCTCAAGGGCAAGGCGAAGGTGCTGGTCGAGGGGCGCAGCATCGGTCAGCGCATCGGCTCGGGCCGGGCGCGGGTCATCACCAGTGTGCGCGACATCGCGCGCGTGCAGCCCGGTGACGTGCTGGTGGCCGACATGACCGACCCGGACTGGGAGCCGGTGATGAAGCGCGCCTCGGCCATCGTCACCAATCGCGGCGGGCGCACCTGCCATGCCGCCATCATCGCCCGCGAGCTGGGCGTGCCGGCGGTGGTGGGCTGTGGTGACGCAACGCGCGCCATCGCGGATGGGCAGGCCGTGACAGTCTCCTGCGCCGAGGGCGACACCGGCCATGTGTACGAAGGTCTGCTCGACTATGACGAGCAACAGCTCGACCTGCAGGCCATGCCGGAAGCGCCGGTGAAGATCATGATGAATGTGGGCAACCCGGACCGCGCCTTCGGTGTGGCGACGCTGCCCAATCACGGCGTGGGCCTGGCGCGGCTGGAGTTCATCATCAACCGCATGATCGGCGTGCATCCGCGCGCGCTGCTCGAATATTCGCTGCTGGAACCGGATGTGAAGGCGCGCGTGGACGGGCAGATGGCGGGCTATGCGGGGCCGGAAGAGTTCTTCGTCACCAAGCTCGCCGAGGGCATTGCGCAGATCGCCGCGGCCTTCGCGCCGGAGCCGGTGATCGTCCGCCTGTCCGACTTCAAGTCGAACGAATATGCCAACCTCATCGGCGGGCAGCGTTATGAGCCGCACGAAGAGAATCCCATGCTGGGGTTCCGTGGCGCGTCGCGCTACATCGACCCGGATTTCCAGGCCTGCTTCGATCTGGAGTGCCGCGCCATCCGCCGGGTGCGCGAGGACATCGGACTCACCAATGTGCAGGTGATGGTGCCTTTCGTGCGCACGCTGGATGAAGCGCGGGCCGTGACGACGCTGCTGGCCGAGCGCGGCCTGGCGCGTGGCGTGCACGATCTGAAGCTCATCATGATGTGCGAGATTCCGTCCAACGCACTGCTGGCGGATCGCTTCCTGGAGTACTTCGACGGCATGTCCATTGGCTCCAACGACCTCACGCAGCTGACGCTGGGGCTGGATCGGGACTCGGCCATCGTCTCGAAGGTGTTCGACGAGCGTGATCCGGCGGTGAAGGCGCTGATGTCGATGGCCATCAACGCCTGCCGCAAGGCGGGCAAGTACATCGGCATCTGCGGGCAGGGCCCCTCGGACTATCCGGATCTGGCCGAGTGGCTGGTGGAGCAGGGCATTACCAGCTTGTCGCTGAATCCGGATACGGTGATCGAGACCTGGCTGCGCCTGGCGGGCAAGAGCGCCGGATGAGCGGCCGCACGGTCTGCTTCGTATCGGACCGCACGGGCCTGACCGCCGAGACGCTGGGACACAGCCTGTTGTCGCAGTTCGGCGGGCTGGAAGCCAGAACGGTGACCATGCCCTTCGTCACCAGTGTGCAGGATGCGCACGGCGTGGTGGCGCGCATCAACGAGATCGCGCGCCGCGATGGCGAGCGTCCCATCGTGCTTTCCACGCTGGTGGACGATGCCATCCGCGGCATCGTGCATGGCGCCGATGCCTTCGTGCTGGATTTCTTCGACGCCTTCCTTGCGCCGCTGGAGGCCGAGCTGGGTCGGCCGTCGGCGCATGTCTCCGGTCTGGGCATGCATTCGTGGGCCGGGGATGCCGCCCATTCGGACCGCGTCGCCGCCACCAACTATGCGCTGGCGAATGATGACGGCGCCGGCCAGCGCGACTACCGCAACGCCGATGTGATCCTGGTGGGCGTTTCGCGTTCGGGCAAGACGCCCACTTCGCTCTACATGGCGCTGCAATACGGCATCCGCGCCGCGAACGTGCCGTTGCTGGAAGAGGATTTCGAGCAGCGCGAGCTGCCGCGGGAATTGCAGCCCTACCGCAACAAGCTGTTCGGGCTTACCGTCCGCCCCGCAAGGTTGCAGCAGATCCGCCAGGAGCGCCGTCCCGGCAGCCGCTATGCCTCGGCCGGGCAGGTGGAGTTCGAGGTCCGCAGCGCCCTGGACCTGATGGCGCGCAACCAGATCCCCTGGATCGATGTCACCGAATGCAGCGTCGAGGAGATCGCCAGCCGCATCCTCGACCGCATGAAGCTGGCGCGGCATATCCGCGCCTGAATTCAGCGTCGTCCGAAGAGGCGCGCGAACAGGCCGGGCTTTTTCTGGGGTTTGGCCGCCGCAGGCGGCCGCCCGGCCGGTTTGACTGATGGTCTTGCTGCGGGCGAGGACCGGCGCGCGGGAGCGCGGTTGTCGTAGGGGTCGAAGCTCTTGCGGTTGCCGGACATCGGGTCGGATGCGCGCGGACCGCCGAAAGTCGGAGGCTGGGGCGGCGCGGATTCCCGCTCCCGTTTCTTTGCCTCGTCCTCGAGCTCCAGGCCGGGCAGCTCCAGGCGCTTGAGCAGTCGTGAGGTGGATTCCAGTGCGTGCCGGCCGGTATCGGCGGCCCACTCCCAGACGGCTCGGCCGCCCGCCTCGTGGCGCACTCGGCCTGCCCGTTGAGGGGGCGAGGCCGGGTTGTCGGGATCCTTTGCGTCAGCCATGACCATGCATCCAGCGTTATGTCACTTCCAACGCTAGCAGATCAGGCCCGGGTTCGTTGTGTCCGGAATCACGGGTCGGGATTCCGCGGGGCGCGGCCTACGGCTGATCCCGCTCGTCGATGCGCCCGGCCCCGAGGCCCAGACCCACTCCCATGCCCATCATCGAGCCGCCCATGCCCTGACCGCCGGCGCCTCCCTTGCCGCGGCCCTCGCCACCGCCTTCACCTTTGCCGCCCCCTTTTGCGTTCGCCGGCCGCGCCGGTCCCTGGGGGGGAATGGCAAGGCCGACGGGGATGGCATCGAGCTCCAGCACCTCGCGGATGAAGTTGCGCAGCGAGACGACGAGTTCGGCCGTGCGCACGGGTTGTCCGGCGGCGAGCGAGGACGCCGCCTGGGCGGCGAGGCGCACCTGCTCATCCGTGCCCAGCAATATCACGTCGGACAGCGCGGCTTCGACGGCATCGCGGATGCGGCGCGAGCGGTCGGAGCTGGAGAATTCAGCCATCTCGGCGGTGACCGGATCACCGGCTTCGGCCGGTCTGTGCAGGTCGCGCAGATGGGTGGGATCCACGGCGAGCTGGCCGGTGAACGATCCGCCGAGCGTCTTGTAGGCCGCGATCAGTGTGCGCAGCCGCTCGTTGATCTGCCGGTTCTCGCGCTCGCGGCGCTGCTGCACGGTCTGCATGACCAGCAGGCGGATGCCCACGCCGACCAGCGTGATGAGCGCGAGGCCGAGCACGGTGGTGAGCAATGTCTGCCAGGAACTGAAATCCAGACCGCGCATGCTTGCCCTGCCTGAAACGAGAAGGCCCGCTTGGGTGGCGGGCCTTGTGAGGTCAGTCTTCGACGAGGAAGCTGCGCAGCTGCTCGGAGCGGCTGGGATGACGCAGCTTGCGCAGCGCCTTGGCCTCGATCTGGCGGATGCGCTCGCGGGTGACATCGAACTGCTTGCCGACCTCTTCCAGCGTGTGGTCGGTGTTCATGTCGATGCCGAAGCGCATGCGCAGCACCTTGGCTTCGCGCGGCGTGAGCTGCGCCAGCACCGAGTGCGTGGTTTCGCGCAGGCTCTCCATGGTCGCCTGGTCGACCGGCGAGGCGACGGACGTATCCTCGATGAAATCGCCAAGATGCGAATCCTCGTCGTCGCCGATCGGAGTTTCCATCGAGATGGGCTCCTTGGCGATCTTGAGCACCTTGCGCACCTTGTCTTCCGGCATTTCCATGCGCACGGCGAGCTCGTCGGGCGTGGGCTCGCGACCCATCTCCTGCAGCATCTGCCGCGAGATGCGGTTGAGCTTGTTGATGGTCTCGATCATGTGCACCGGGATGCGGATGGTGCGCGCCTGGTCGGCGATCGAACGCGTGATGGCCTGGCGGATCCACCACGTGGCGTAGGTGGAGAATTTGTAGCCGCGGCGGTATTCGAACTTGTCCACCGCCTTCATCAGGCCGATGTTGCCTTCCTGGATGAGGTCCAGGAACTGCAGGCCGCGGTTGGTGTATTTCTTGGCGATGGAGATGACGAGGCGCAGGTTGGCCTCGACCATCTCTTTCTTGGCGCGGCGCGCCTTGGCCTCGCCGATGGAGACATCACGGTTGATTTCCTTGATGTCGTTGATCGACAGGGTGTGCACCACTTCGATGTCCGCCAGCTTCTTCTGGCGGCGCTCGATTTCCTCGACGAATTTCGCGAGCTGGCTGGAGTATTTCTTGCCGCCCTTGACGTGCTTGCCCACCCACTTGAGGTTGGTCTCGTTGCGCGGGAAGGTGGCGATGAATTCCTTGCGCGGCATGCCGGCATCGCGCACGCAGATCACCATGATCTCCTTCTCGAGCTGGCGCACGTCGCCGATGTGGCCGCGCAACTGCGCGATCAGCGCTTCGAACATGCGCGGCGCGAGCTTGAGCTCCATGAACTCGGCGGAAGCCTTGGCGCGGATCTTCAGCGTCTTGGGATCCTTGGCGCCGAGCTTGGCGATGGAGGAAAGGGCCTGCTGATGCAGCTTCGCGAGCTGCGCGAAACGGCGCGCGGCTTCCTCGGGATCGGGGCCGGTATCGACAGCCTCCTCGGTTTCGCCGTCGTCGCCGTCGCTTTCCTCTTCATCGCCGTTCTCGTTGCCGTTGTCATCGGCCACTTCCACCTTGGTGGGATTCTGCGGCTGGGCGATGACATCGGGGGCATTCGGATCGATGAAGCCGACGATGACGTCGATGAGGCGGCCCTGGCCGGCCTTCACCTGCTCGTAGGCCGACAGCACATGCTGCAGCGTGGCGGGATAGTGCGACAGCGCGGCGCGCACGGCATCGAGGCCCTCCTCGATGCGCTTGGCGATGCTGATCTCGCCTTCGCGTGTGAGCAGCTCCACGGTGCCCATCTCGCGCATGTACATGCGCACCGGGTCGGTGGTGCGGCCGAGTTCGGCGTCGAGCGCCGCGAGCGCGGCGGCGGCCTCTTCGATGGCCTCTTCATCGGCGGGCGAGCTGGCCTCGGTGGCGAGCAACGGCTCGGTATCCGGTGCCTTCTCGTACACCGGGATGCCCATGTCGTTGATCATGTTGACGATGTCTTCGATCTGCTCGGGATCGACGATCTCGCTCGGCAGGTGATCGTTCACCTGCGAATAAGTGAGGAAGCTCTGCTCCTTGCCCAGCGCGATCAGCAGCTTCAGCTGCGACTGGCGCTCTTCGGGCATGGGCGCGCGGCGCTCGATGCCGGTGAGCTTGCCGCCAGTGGGATCGGCGGGCGCGGCGGCGGGCGCGGCGGCGCCGCGGCGACGCGTGCTTCCCTGCGCCGGAGCCGGCGCGGGCGCCACGGCAGCGACGGGCTTCTTCGCGGCGACAGGCTTGCCCTTGGGCGCCGGGGTTACCGCAGCCTTCTTCGGCGCGGGTTTCGCAGTGGCCTTGGGCGCCGGCTTCGCAGCCTTCGATTTGGAGGCGGCGGGCTTCGCGGACTTCGACGTCTTTGCAGGCGAAGACTTGCGAGCAGCAGGCGCTTTCTGAGGCTTGCGGGATGACGCCATGGGGGCTCCGACGGGAAGTGGCAGGGGGAGAAAGAACCGGTAATTGTAGCGGTGAGTGGGGGTCCGCGCCATTGTTTGCAAGAGTCCCCGCAGCAGGGAAACCCTTGCAAGTTCAGTGCCTTTCGCGCGCGCCGCGCGCCACGCTGCCGGCCCGCAAGATGGCGCTCTGGCCGAATTTCTCGCGGATGCGGTCGAGCACGGGATCAAGAGGTGCTGATTCGGCGGGAATTTGCTGCGAAAAAAGGTCTATTTGTGCCGATTTTGCAAGACTCGAGACGCCTACGCCCAGCAATCTCAGGGCGGCGCCCGGATTCTCCCGGCTCCATTGGGCAAGCAGGGCGGCCGCCGCGCCTGCGATGACCCGCGAATCGCAGCTGTGCGGGTGAATGCCCTGCTGGCGGGTGAAGGTGCTGAAGTCGGCGCGGCGGATCTTCACCGTCACGCAGCCGGCCAAGAGGCTGGCGCGGCGCAGCCGCTGCGAGGTCCGGTCGGCGAGCCTCAGCAGCTCGGCGCGCAGTGGCGCGCCATCGCGCAGATCGTGATCGAAGGTGCGCTCGGCGCTGATCGACTGTTCGCGATGCTCGCTCTGCACCGGCCGTTCATCGATGCCGCCGGCGCGCTCGCGCATGCGCTGCGCCTGGGTGCCGAACAGCCGGCGCAACCTTGCATCGTCGGCGCGGCGCAGCTCGCCCAGCGTGGCAAGGCCGGCGGCGAGCACTTCCTGTCCCTTCTTGCGGCCCAGGCCGGGCAGGCGCGTGACGGGCAGGGGATCGAGCAGCGCGTGCACGGCGTCGGCACTGACCACGGTGAGGCCATCGGGTTTGTCCAGATCCGAGGCGATTTTGGCGATGAGCTTGTTCGGCGCCACGCCGACTGAAGCCGTGAGCGCGCACTCGCGCTGGATGTCGGTCTTGATGCGCGCGGCGATGTGCGGCGCCGGGCCATGCAATGCCAGGCTCGCCGTGACATCGAGATAGGCTTCGTCCAGAGACAGGCCTTCGATCTCGGGCGTGTAGCGGGCGAAGATCGCGAACACCTGTCGCGACACCTCGCGGTAGCGCGCCATGCGCGGCGGCACGATGAGCGCCTGCGGGCACAGTTCCAGCGCGCGTCGTGTGGGCATGGCCGAACGCACGCCATAACGGCGCACTTCATAGCTGGCCGCGGCCACCACGCCGCGCGGACCCGCGCCGCCCACGATCAGCGGCAGGCCCGCGAGCCGCGGGTCGTCCCGCTGCTCCACGGACGCGTAGAACGCATCCATGTCAACGTGCAGGATCGCGCGACTCACGCAGCAGTGTCCGCAGTCGTTCGCGCTCCGCAGGTTCCAGCCCCGAGCGCTGCTCCTTCTCGATCAGGGCATCCAGCTCGCTCATCGCGGCGCCCTGCGCGAGCCGGCGCAGGGCGTTGACGAGTTCCTGCGTGGCGGCTTCGGCGTCGGGTGTGTTGGATTCGCTCATCGCAAGCTTCGCCAGGCGTTCGCCCAGGGGGTGCTCGCGCCAGCGTTCCAGCACCTGCGCGGTGGATGCGGCGGGATGTTCGCGCAGTTGCGCCAGCAATTCGCGCAGCACCTCGATGCCGGGTTCGTCGAGGCTGTCGAGGGCGGCAATGTCGCCGTCGTCGATGCGCGTGGCGAGGGCGGGAAAGTGCAGCAGGGTCTGCACGGCCTGACGCACCAGGCCGCCGCGGCCGGCGCTGTGCGCGGTGCGCGCCGGTGGCCGCGCGGCGGAGCGGGTGCTGCCGCTGCTGCGCGGATCGGCGGCGGCATTCACCGGCCCCACGATGGTGAGGAAGCGTTCGGCGCTGACGCCGATGGCCTGCGCCAGGCGCTCCAGCAGCAGCTCACGATAGGGGCCGGCGGGCATGCGCTCCAGCAGTGGCCGCGCCTCGGCCACGAAGCGTGCCTTGCCGTCGGCATGGCGGATGTCGATGGATTCGGCCAGATGCGCGACCAGGTACTCCGACAGTGGCAGCGCATCGGCATAGCGCGCCTCGAAGCCTGCGCGGCCTTCCTTGCCTACCAGCGTGTCCGGGTCCTCGCCCTCGGGCAGGAACAGGAACTTCAGTTCGCGGCCCGCGGTGGCTTCGGGCAGCGCGTTCTGCAGGGCGCGCCATGCGGCGGCGCGGCCGGCGCGGTCGCCGTCGAAGCAGAAGATCACCTCGCTCACCACACGGAAGGCGCGCTTGAGATGTTCGGGCGTGGTGGCCGTGCCCAGTGTGGCGACGGCGTGCGTGATGCCACTCTGATGCAGCCGCACCACGTCCATGTAGCCCTCGACGATGATGAGGCGCCTGAGCGGCGCGCGATCCTGGCGCGCTTCGTAGAGGCCATAGAGCTCGCGGCCCTTGTGGAACAGCGCGGTCTCGGGCGAGTTGAGGTACTTGGGTTCACCCTGATCGAGCACGCGGCCACCGAAGGCGATCACGCGGCCGCGCGCATCGCGGATCGGAAACATCAGCCGGTCGCGGAAGCGGTCGTACCAGCCATCGCCTTTCTCGCGCGCGATGATGAGGCCGGTGTCGGAGAGTTTCTGTCGCGAGGCATCGCTGGCGCCGAAGCGCTTGAGCACCTCGTTCCAAGCATCGGGCGCATAGCCGATGCCGAAGCGTTCGATCACCTGCGCATCGAGGCCGCGCCGCGCCGCATAGCCGCGTGCGCGCTCATCGCGCGCGAGCTGCTCGCGATAGAAGTTGGCCGCCTTTCCCATCAGCGTGTAGAGATCCTCGTCCACGGTGCGCAGCGGCGCCGCGCCCGGGGTCTCTTCGCGCGGCACTTCCACGCCCAGCCGCGAGGCCAGTTCCTCCACTGCCTCGGGAAAGGGCAGGCGGTCGAAATTCATCAGGAACCCCAGCGCGGTGCCATGCGCGCCGCAGCCGAAGCAGTGATAGAACTGCTTGACCGGGCTCACCCAGAACGAGGGCGTCTTCTCGTTGTGGAAAGGGCAGCAGGCGCGGTATTCACGCCCGGCTTTTTTCAGCGGCACGCGACTGCCGATGATCTCGACGATGTCGGCCTTGCCGATCAGGTCGTCGATGAAGGCTTGGGGGATGAGGCCGGCCATGGGATACCTAGCCTAAGCGGCCATCGGCGATCTTGCTATGCGCGGGCCGCTCCGGATCGCCGCCGCGCGCTTGTCCGCTGGCAGTCTTGCCGGCGAAGGCCGGGCAGGGCTTCAGCCTGAAAGGCGGGCTTTGACGCGGCCGCTGACCACGGCCATGTCGGCGCGGCCCTGGGCGGCGGTCTTCACATGCGCCACGACCTTGCCCATGTCCTTGATGGAGGCGGCAGCGGTAGCGGCGATGGCCGCATCGATCAGTGCATCCACCTCGGCGTCGGAGAGGCGCTGGGGCAGGTAGGCCTCCAGTATCGCGAGTTCCGCGTTTTCCTTCGCCACGAGATCGGCGCGGCCGCCGGCCTCGAACTGCGTGATGGATTCCTTGCGCTGCTTGACCATCTTCTCGATCACCGAGAGGGTCTGCACATCGTCGAGCTGGATGCGCTCGTCGACTTCGCGCTGCTTGATGGCGGCGAGCACGAGGCGAATGGTCGCCAGGCGCTCTTTCTCGCCCGAGCGCATCGCGGACTTCATGTCGTCCTGGAGGCGCTCCTTGACGGTCATGATCTTACGACGCGCGGGGCGCGCGGCCCTCGGTGCGCGGCGAGCTGCGCTTGATGTGGCGCTTCACCGCGGCCGCCTTCTTGCGCTTACGCTCCTGCGTGGGCTTCTCGTAGAATTCGCGCCGGCGCAGCTCCGAGAGAATGCCCGCCTTTTCACAGGCGCGCTTGAAGCGTCGCAGGGCGACGTCGAAGTACTCATTCTCGCGAACACGCACGCTCGGCATTGCAGATCCTTGTCGAAAGGCCCGCTTGCGCGGGGTTAAGTCTTTGTTTTGAAGCGCTTATCAGGGCGCAACGGGTAAAACGGGTGCGGGATTCTAAAGGCTTGAAGTCCGGCTGTCCATTGCGGGTGCTCGCCATCGAGTCCTCCTGCGACGAGAGCGCGGTCGCGGTGCTGGACGAGGCGCGGGGGCTCCTGGCCCATGAGATCTTCAGCCAGGTGGACCTGCACCGGGTTTATGGCGGGGTGGTGCCGGAGCTGGCCTCCCGAGACCACACCCGGCGGCTGCTGCCGCTGATGCGTTCGGCGCTGGAAAAGGCCGGCACGACGCCGGCCGAATTGTCCGCGATCGCCTATACGGCCGGTCCCGGGTTGGTGGGCGCCCTGCTCACCGGGGCGGCGCTGGGCGCCAGCCTGGCCTACGCGCTGGGCGTGCCGGCCGTGCCGGTGCATCACCTCGAAGGGCATCTGCTGGCCCCGCTGCTGGAAGACGAGGTGCCGCCGTTCCCGCACCTGGCGCTGCTGGTTTCCGGCGGGCACACCATGTTGATCCAGGTCGACGCGCCGGGGCAGTACCGGCTGCTGGGGGAGACCCGCGACGACGCCGCCGGCGAAGCCTTCGACAAATCGGCCAAGCTGCTGGGGCTGCCCTATCCCGGCGGACCGGAGCTGGCGCGTCTGGCCGGGCAGGGTCGGCCCGATGCCTTCGACTTTCCGCGCCCCATGCTCGACCGGCCCGGTTTCGAGTTCAGCTTCTCGGGGCTCAAGACCGCGGTGATGCTGGCGGCGCGCGGCGCGCCGCTCACCGATGAGCGCCGCGCCGACATCGCCAGCAGCGTGCAGGAAGCCATCGTCGATACGCTGGTGGGCAAGGCGCTGCGCGCCATGGACCAGACGCATCTGCGTGACCTGGTGGTGGCCGGCGGCGTGGGGGCCAACCAGCTGCTGCGCGAGCGGCTCGGCAGGCAGGTGCGCCGCCGCGGCGGGCGGCTTTACTTCCCGCGCCTCGAGTTCTGCACGGATAATGCCGCGATGATCGCGGTGGCTGGTCTCATGCGCCTGAAGCGCGGCGACGTGGCGCCGGACCTTGCGGTGCAGGCGCGCGCCCAGTGGCCGCTTGCCAATGAACTGACAACAACAGGTTGATTCTCCCAATGCAGCAGTCCTCCGACACGGTGTTCCTGCGTGGCCTCGCCGTCGAGACCACGATCGGTTTCTTCGAGTGGGAACGCCACGTGAAGCAGACGGTGGTGATCGATTTCGAGATCCCCGTCGATTGCGCGCGCGCGGCCGAGACCGATGAGGTGACGAGCACCGTGGACTACAAGTCCATGGCCAAGCGCTGCATCGGGTTCGTGGAAGAGGCGCAGTTCCATCTGGTCGAGACGCTGGCGCACAAGCTGGCGCTGGCGCTGCTGGCGGAATTCGACATCGCCTGGATCCGCCTTTCCATCAACAAGCCCGGCGCCATCCGCGGTTCGCGCGATGTGGGTGTGTCCATCGAGCGGCGTCGCGCGTGACACTGGCCTATGTATCGGGGGGCAGCAACCTCGATGCGGAACGGAACCTGGTGCTTGCCGCGCAGCTGCTGCGGGAGCGCTATCCGGGCACGCGCTTTTCGCGCTGCTATCGCAATGCCGCGGTGGGTTTCGAGGGGCCGGACTTCGTCAACTTCGTTGCCGAGGTGCCGGTGGCGGGCGAGCCTGCGCAGCTCAAGCGGGAGCTGGAACTGATCGAACAACAGTGCGGCCGCGAGCGCGATGCACCGCGCTGGGCGCCGCGCGCCATGGACCTGGACATGCTGCTGTTTGGCGAGGTGGTGCAGGATGCGCCGGGGCTCAAGCTGCCGCGGCCGGATCTGATGCGCTGGGCGTTCATGCTGGGGCCGCTGGCGGAGTTGGTGCCACAGCTGGTGCATCCGGTGCAGCAGCGGACGGTCGGCGAGTTGTGGCAGTGCTTTGATCGCGACGCGCATCCCTTGCTCGTCGTGCCGCCGGACCTCAGCCAGATTTGAGGTGATCGGGCTCGCGGGGCGTTTGAGGTCAGGTGTTGGCGCTGCGCCCGCCGTCCACGGCAAGAATCTGCCCGGTTACATAGGGCGCATCGGCCGCGAAGAACAGCGCGGCGCGCGCGATGTCCTGCGGCGACCCGCGCCGCTTGAGCAGCGTCTTGTCGATGATGGCCTGCTTCGCGTCCTCGGTCAGCCCATGCTCGGGGAATTCCACCGGGCCGGGCGCGATGGCGTTCACGCGCACCCGCGGCGCCAGTTCCCGCGCCAGCGACTGCGTGAGCATGATGAGGCCGGCTTTCGCGGGGCTGTAGACCGTGTGGTAGCGCAGCGGCCGCAGGCCGTGGATGTCGGCGATGTTGAGGATCAGCCCGTCGCGCTCGGCAAGATAGGGCGCCGCGGCCTGCGACAGGAACAGCGGCGCGCGCAGGTTGGTGCCCATCAGGTCTTCCCAGTGCGCGGGCGTGATCTCGCCGACGCGGGTGGGATAGAAGGTGGAGGCGTTGTTGACCAGCACGTCGAGGCGCTCGAAGCGCGCCATCGTGGCCTCCACCAGCGATGGCAACACCTTCACGTCCAGCAGATCGCCACCCAGCGTCACCGCGGACATGGGCCGCGCCGCGTTGAGCTCGTCGGCCAGCGCTCGGGCGGCCTCGGAGGAGTGGTGGTAGTGGATCGCCACGGTGGCGCCGGCCGCGTGCAGATGGCGCGCGATCGCCGCGCCCACGCGCCGCGCCGCGCCGGTGATCAGCACTACCTTGTCCGTGAGCTTCTGCTCCATGATGCGAGCTTATGACGGACGCCGATCTCCTGCACGAATCTGCACATGCCGCGCGCCTGCGCCGGCACATCGCCGCGCGCATCGCGGCGGCCGGCGGCTGGCTGCCCTTCGATGAATACATGCAGTGCGCGCTCTACGAGCCGGGGCTGGGTTATTACAGCGCCGGCGCCCGCAAGCTGGGCGCGGCGGGGGATTTCACCACCGCGCCGGAGATGTCGGTGCTGTTCGGGCGCTGCCTGGCTCGGCATTGCGCGGCCGTGCTCGAAGCCACCGGTGACGGTGACGTGTTCGAACTGGGCGCAGGCAGCGGACGGCTGGCTTTCGATGTGCTCATGGCCATGCAGGCCATGGGCTGCCCGCCGTGGCGCTATCTCATCCTGGAGGTGAGCGCCGATCTGCGTGAGCGGCAGCAGGCGCTGCTGGCAACCTTGCCCGGCGATCTGGCCGCGCGCGTGAGCTGGGTGGATGAGCCGCCGCGCGAGCCCTGGCGCGGCGCGCTGCTGGCCAACGAAGTGCTGGATGCGCTGCCAGTGGAGTGTTTTGTCTGGCGCGATGGCGTGCTGTTCGAGCGCGGTGTGGGCGTGGCGCAGGATGGCGGCTCGATCGATGGCCGCTTCATATGGAGTGAGCGGCCGGCGCCGGATTCGCTGCGCGCCGAAGTGGAGCGGCTGGGCGCTGATGCCGGCACACCGTGGCCGCAGGAGGACTATGCCTCCGAGCTGTGCCGGCGCGCCGGGCCATGGATCGGCGCGGTGACGAGCACCATGGAGCAAGGCGTTGCGCTGTTCATCGACTACGGCCTGCCGCGCCGCGAGTACTACCATCCGCAGCGCAGCGGCGGAACATTGCGCTGCCATTACCGCCAGCGCGCGCATGACGATCCCTTCGCCCGTCCGGGCATGGAAGACATCACCGCCTGGGTCGATTTCACGCGCGTGGCCGAGGCCGCCGACGAAGCAGGGCTCGAGGTGCTGGGCTTCTGCACGCAGGCGGCGCTGCTGCTGGGGCTGGGCATCGAGAGTGAAGTCGCGGCGGCGGGCGATGAGCGCACGCGCATGCAGCGCGCCGGCGAGGCGCGGCGGCTTATGATGCCGGAGGAGATGGGCGAGAGCTTCAAGGCCATCGCATTGGGGCGCGGCTGCGATGCACCGCTGGCCGGTTTCTTGTTGCAGGACCTCAGAGGGCGTCTGTGAAACTTTCCATACTCGATCTGGCGCATGTGTGCGAGGGCGCGACCGTGGCGCAGGCGCTGCGCAACACGCTGGATCTGGCGCGCCACGCCGACAACCTGGGCTACGAGCGCTACTGGCTGGCCGAACATCACAACATGCCCGGCATCGCCAGCGCCGCCACCGCCGTGGTGATCGGGCAGGTGGCGGCCGGCACGCGGCGCATCCGCGTGGGCGCCGGCGGCATCATGCTGCCCAATCATGCGCCGCTGGTGATCGCCGAACAGTTCGGCACGCTGGAGGCATTGTTTCCTGGCCGCATTGATCTCGGGCTGGGCCGCGCGCCCGGCACCGATGGCCTCACCTGGCGCGCGCTGCGGCGCGATCCCGGCGCGGCCGACCGCTTTCCCGACGATGTGCTCGAACTGCAGGCGCTGCTCGGTCCGGTGCAGCCGGGGCAGCGCCTTCGCGCGGTGCCGGGCGCGGGTTCCAATGTACCGCTGTGGATACTGGGTTCCAGTCTTTTCGGCGCGCAGCTGGCGGCGCAACTGGGCCTGCCCTATGCCTTCGCCTCGCATTTCGCGCCGGCCGCGTTGCATGCCGCGCTGAAGCTCTATCGGGAGCGCTTCCAGCCCTCGGCGCAGCTGGCGCAGCCTTACGCCATTGCCGGCGTGAACGTCATCGTCGCACCCACCGATGATGAAGCGCGCTTCCTGTTCACCTCATTGCAGCAGGTCGTGATCGGCATCGTCACCGGCACGCGTGGCCGCCTCGCGCCGCCGGTGCCGCGGATCGATCCGTTGCCGCCGGGCGTGCAGCCGCAGGTCGATGGCTTCCTCGGCTGCTCCTTCGTCGGTTCGCCGCAGACCGTGCGCAGTGGCCTCGCGGCTTTCATCGGGCAGACGGGAGCGGATGAGCTCATCGTGGCGAGCGCGATCCACGATCACGCCGCGCGGCTGCGCTCGTACCAGCTGCTGGCCGAGGCCTGTCTCGCGGCTTGATCCCGGTGCCGGGTGCGGCAGGTGTAGACTGTTTCCCGTCTCGATACACACGTACGACAAGCTGAGGCAGTACTTCGTGAATATCCTCATCGGGCTTCGTGCCCGGGCAGTGATGGGCGTGGTGATGGCCGGGGCGTGCGCAGTGATCGCGACGCAGACCGCGCAGGCGCAGTCGACCGATGCCGTGCTGCGCGGGCGCGCGCCCGCGAACAGCGAGGTGAGGGCCCGCAATGTGGAGACCGGCGCGCAGCGGCGCACGCAGGCCACTGCCGACGGCGCATACACGCTCGTCGGCCTGCCGCCCGGCACATGGCAAGTGGATGCCGGCCTGGGCACTGCCCAGGTGGTCACGCTGGCGGTGGCCTCCACCGCCACGCTCGATCTCGCGCCGGGCGAAGCCGCATTGCCGGAAACAGGGGAACTGGAGGAGGTACTGGTCCAGTCGCGACGCCTGGTGGAGGTGCGCACCTCGCAGGTGGGCGCCATCGTCTCCTCGCGGCAGATCGAGTCCACGCCGCAGATCACGCGCAACTTTCTCGAATTCGCCGATGTGGTGCCGGGCATGGTGTTCCAGACCGACGCCCGCGGAAACACGTCGCTGCGCAGCGGCGCCCAGACCTCGTCGGCCGTCAACGTCTACATCGACGGCGTTGGCCAGAAGAACTATGTGCGCGGCAGTGGCATCGCCGGGCAGGGCGGCGCCGATCCGAACCAGAACCCGGTGGGTTCGCCGGGCAATCCGTTTCCGCAGCTCGCCATCGGCGAATACCGCGTGATTACCTCCAACTACAAGGCCGAGTACGACCAGATCTCGGGTGCGGCCGTCACGGCGGTTACGCGCTCAGGCACCAATGATTTCCGCGCCGAGGCTTTCATCACCTATTCCGATCAGGGCCTGCGCGCCGCGACACCCGCGGAGCTTGCGGCGGGCAGCGGCAAGCAGGGCGGGCCGAGCAAGGAGTACGGTTTCGCCGCCGGCGGCCCGATCATCGAGGATCGGCTGCACTATTTCTTCACCGTCGAGGCCAAGCAGTTCACTTCGCCGAACACCGTGAGCGCGCCGCAGCTGCAGGATGACGATGGCAATGCGCTGGACGTGGAGAGCTGGCTACCTTCGGATCTGCGTGCCCACTATGGGCCGGTCGCCAATCCGTTCAGGGAGGGCCTGTATTTTGGCAAGCTGAGCTGGGAGCTCACCGAGGCCGATCGTCTCGAACTCACGACCAAGTACCGGCGCGAGCGCCAGCAGGCCGGCGCCACGGGCGTGGTCGCCGCGTCGGCCGCTTCCACCTACGTCAACGACGACAGCCGGATGCAGTTGCGCTGGGAGCGTCGCAATGGCCGCCGCTTCAACCAGCTTACCGCGACATTGGAGAAGACCAACGACACACCGTCCAGGGTCGGCGACGATCCGGGCCGGCAGTTCGTCGCGCTGGGTACGCGCGGCAACGGTTTCGATCCGGTGCTGCAGATCGATGGTGTGGATCCTCGCAACTACTTCCTTGCGCGGCAGAGAGGCTTCTCGCTGCAGGACGACCTCACGTTGAGTGACCTGCGCTGGCACGGCGAACACACCGTCAAGACCGGCATCAAGTTCAAGCAGGTGCGGCTGAGCTCGCGCGATGCAAGCACGGCGCCGCTGTATTCCTACTACGTCGGGCCGGGCGGTGTGGAGGCCGATCCCTTCCAGGTGGTGTTCGGCGCGCAGGTCGACAGCAGCCTGTCGGCCATCGCGACCTCGAGGAACCGGCAGTTCGGTCTCTATCTGCAGGATGACTGGGCCGTCGACGAGCATCTGCTGCTGAACCTGGGCCTGCGCTACGACTACGAGCAGACGCCGACCTACACCGGTCATGTCACGCCGCAGCGTTTCGTCGACGCGCTCAACGGCCCCGATCTCAACAACGATCCCGAGTTCTATACCTTCAGCGGCGCCTACCGCGGCGCGGCTCCGGGGCAGACCTATGCCCAGACGCTGGCGAATGCCGGCATCGACATCGGCAATTACATCAGCACCGGCCGCAACCGCAGCAACCCCTCGAACCAGATCCAGCCGCGCCTCGGTTTTTCATATGACCTGTTCGCCGACCAGCGGCACGTGATCTTCGGCGCCGCGGGCCGCAGCTACGACCGCAATGTTTTCTCGATCCTGCAGCACGAGACCAACAAGGCGACGCTCTATACGCCCACCATCCAGTTCTGGAATGCGAACAACCCCGCTTGCCTGCCGGGCACTGGTGACAATGCCTTCTGCATACCGTGGAACAGCGCCTACCTGACAACCGCCGGCCTGCAATCCATCGCGCCGGGCAACTTCGGCGAGATGCACCTGATCAACAACCGGCTGAAGGCGCCGCATTCGGACCAGTTCAGTCTCGGCATGCGTAACCGTGTCGGCGGCTGGAACACCAGCGTCGCGGTGGCGCACATCATCAGCCGCGATGGCCTGATCGCGAGCCTCGCCAACTTCTACGGCGATGGCACCTGGTACTGGTACGACTCGGAGCGCTGGGCCGGCTACGATGGCCTGGTGGCCAATGCCGGCGGCGGCTCGCTCTATCTGTTCGACAATGCGAAGGCCTCGCGCACCACGCAGCTGCTGGTGTCGCTGGACAAGCCCTGGACGGCCGATTCGCGCTGGTCGGTCAGCGTGGCGTACACCTGGTCGCGCGGCAAGGAGCGGCTGGTCTCCAATGGCGACTACCAGCTCGACTATGCCTTTCCCGGGCTTTCGCCCTTCGTGCTTTCGAACCAGTTGCCGCGACATCGCCTGGTGGCCACCGGCAACCTCGATGGACCCTGGGGGCTGGTGTTCGGCGCCAAGCTGGTGCTCGAGACGCCCAAGCCGCTGACCGCGTTCGATGGCGACAACCTCGAGCCGGCGAACGGCCTGAACTACAACTACCTCAAGATTTCGCAGTTCCCGAAGAACCGGCTGGGCTATCGCACCGTGGACCTGCAGGTGACCAGGGACTTCGACGTCAGCGGCGCCGCCGTGCAGCTGCGCGTCGATGCGCTCAACGTGTTCAACTCGCGAAACTTTGCCTTCCTGTTCGACGGCTATCCGGACCTGCCTTACTACTTCACGGAGGGCGATGTCGCCGGTGTGATGCGCACCTTCAAGGTGACGCTCGGCGTCAAGTTCTGAGGCCCCGGCCGGTCAGTCGTGTTTCGCCTTCAACTGCGTCAGCGCGGCGAGTCGTCGCTGGTGCAGCGCCTGTGCAATCGCCTGGCCGCGTAGTCCCGCGCGCTCCTCGTCAGTGAGCTGCGCCGCGGCCGCGACGGTCAGCGCCTTCGCCAGATACTCCCGCTGCGGATAAGGTGATTCCTCGAGCCCCGTGCGCCCCTGCGCATCGCACTGGCAGGCCAGCAGTAATTCACCGAAGCGTGCCGGGCGGCGGAAGGCATCGCATTCCTCCAGCAGCTTCAGCACGGTCGTGGGCTTGAGTTCCAGCGCGCGGTGCACATTCAGGTGCTGCTTGCTGGTCAGGCGCGCCAGCTCACGGAATTCATTCGGCACCTTGAGGCGCGTGCACAGCGCATCGACCAGCGGCACACCGCGCGATTCGTGCATGAGATGCCGTGGCCACTCTGCGCGCGGCGTGGTGCCCTTGCCCAGGTCATGCATCAGCACCGCGAAGCGCACCGTCACCGGCGCCGCGAGCTGCGCCGCGCGCTCGAGGCACAGCATCACGTGCACGCCGGTGTCGATCTCGGGATGCCACTGCGGGTTCTGCGGCACTCCGAACAGAAGGTCCACCTCGGGGAAGATCACCGCCAGCGCGCCGCACTCGCGCAGCACCTCGAAAAACACCTGCGGCTGTGCTTCGCGCAGCGCGCGTTCGGTCTCCTGCCATACGCGTTCCGGTACCAGCGCCGCGGCTTCTCCGGCTTCCACCATCTGCCGCATCAGCGCGAGTGTGGATTCATGCACGCTGAAGCCCAATGGCGCGAAGCGCGCGGCGAAACGCGCCACGCGCAGGATGCGCACCGGATCTTCGGAGAAAGCAGGGGAGACATGCCGCAGCAGCCGCGCCTGGATGTCCGCCTGTCCGCCATAAGGATCGACCAGCGTGCCGTCCTCGCGTTGCGCGATGGCGTTGATGGTCAGATCACGCCGCAGCAGGTCTTCCGCAAGCGTGATGTCGGGCGCGAACTCGGTGACGAAGCCGCGGTAGCCCGGGCCGGTCTTGCGCTCGCGGCGCGCCAGCGCGTATTCGCTCTTGGTCTCCGGGTGCAGGAACACCGGGAAATCCCGGCCCACGGGCTTGAAACCCTGCGCGGTCAGCGCCTCGGCCGTGCCGCCGACGACCACATAATCGAGCTCGCTGGCCTGCCGCCCGAGCAACCGGTCCCGGACCGCGCCACCGACCAGATAGACTTTCATCCGCCCATGTTACTGACAAAGTCCCGTTTCGCGCTGTGGCGCACGACCACGGTGCTTCTGTGCGCCGCCCTGCTTGCCGGCTGTGGCGCGGGCTATGTGGCCCAGGCCGCGCGCGGCCAGTTCGCCGTGATGCGCGCGCGCCAGCCCATCGAGCGGGTGATCGACCAGCCCGAAACCGCGCCGCCGCTGCGCGAGCAGCTGCGCCGCGCCCAGCGCATCCGTGCCTTTGCCTCGCAGGAGATGGGGCTGCCCGACAACGCGGCGTTCCGCAGCTATGCCGACATCGGCCGCCCCTACGTGGTGTGGAATGTGGTGGCGACGCCCGAATTGTCGGTGGCGCCGCGGCAATGGTGTTTCCCCATCGTGGGCTGCGTGGCCTATCGCGGCTATTTCAGCGAGGTGGCTGCCCGGGCGCATGCGGCGCGCCTCGCCGCGCAGGGCGATGATGTGGTGGTGGGCGGTGTGCCGGCCTATTCCACGCTGGGCCGCACGGCGGATCCGTTGCTCAGCACCGTGGTCGGCTATTCCGAACTGGACCTCGCGGCGCTGATCTTTCATGAGCTCGCCCACCAGGTGTTATACGTGCCGGGTGATTCGGCCTTCAACGAGGCATTCGCCACCGCGGTGGAAGAGGCGGGCGTGGCGCGCTATGCCGCGCGCTACGTGGATGCGGCACAGCTGGCGCGCTGGCACCGGCGCCGCGAGCTGCGCCAGCAGGTGACCGCCGAGTTCTCGGCCACGCGCGCCAGGCTGACCTCGCTGTATGCGGGCGCGATGAGCGATGACGGGAAGCGCCAGGGCAAGCAGGCGGAACTGGCCGCGCTCGTGGTTCGCGTGCGTGACATCGAAGAGGCGGCGGGCCAGCCCAGCGGTTACGGGGCCTGGATCAGCACCGGCCTGAACAATGCTCATCTGGCCTCCGTGGCCACCTACTACGAGCAAGTGCCCCGGCTGCTGGCCCTGCTGGAGCAGGAATGCGGCGGCTATCTGCCGTGCTTTTACGTGCAGGCGGCCAAGGCGTCGGAAGGCGCACGTTAGCTTCAGTTTTTGCCTTTTTAAAGCTCATTTGCGTGCAGATCGATGGCGGATACGCGCATATGCTTCCATTCCATGCCCGACATGAATTTGTTCTATACTTATTTATATAAAAGTGTAAATAGGTATATATCCATGCCCTTGAGCATCAAGGATCCCGAGGCCGACCGTCTGGCGCGTGAAGTTGCCAAAGTCACCGGGGAGACACTCACCTCGGCCATCGTCCAGTCCCTGCGTGAACGTCTGCAGCGTCTGCAGCGCGCCCGTGGGCCGAAGCTGGCCGATGAATTGCTCGCCATCGGGCGGCGCTGCGCGGCGTTGCCGCTGCAGGACCATCGTTCGCCCGACGAGATACTCGGCTACGACCGGCACGGTCTACCCGAATGAACGCATGGTGATCGACACCTCCGCGCTCGTCGCGCTGCTGGGCATGGAGCCCGAGGCGCCGCGTCTGGCAGCGGTGATCGATGCGGACCCGACGCGCCTGATTTCCGCCGCTACGCTGATAGAGGCTTCCATCGTCCTCGAGTCTCGGCAGGGGGAGGCCGCGGCACGCGAGCTGGATCTGCTGTTGGCGCGGGCAGGCGTTACAGTCGAACCCGTGAGCGCCGAGCAAGGGGAGTTGGCGCGGCAGGCCTGGCGTCGTTTCGGCAAGGGACGTCATCCGGCCGGGCTGAACTACGGCGACTGTTTCAGCTATGCCCTGTCGCGCGCCACCGGCGAGCCTCTGTTGTTCAAGGGCGGGGATTTCGCGCTCACTGACGTCATGGCTGTGAGCTACTGACTCGGGAGAGCCCTCGCCCGCGAGCGGACGAGGGCTTTGTTTGGTCTATTATCGAAACAATTCCGTCTATTGACGGCAGAATTGTTTCAAATAAAGCTTTAGTGAGTCTCGACCGTCACCTTCTTCGCCGCCACCTCCGGCTGCTTGGGGATCGAAATCTCCAGCACGCCATGGGTGAACTTCGCCTTGATGGCATCGGCCTGCACGTTCTCCGGCAGCGCAAAGCGCCGCGTGAAGCTGCCCGACACGCGCTCGATGCGCTCATAGCCCGCGCTTTCCTCGCGCTTCTCGGTCTTGCGCTCGCCGCGCAGCGTCAGCACGCCTTTTTCCGCCGTCACGTCGATATCGTCGGGCGCCACGCCAGGCAGGTCCGCCTGCACCACGAAGCGGCCGGCTTCCTCGCGCACATCCACGGGCGGGATGAAGGCCACGTCGGTCGGCGGATTGCCGCTTGCCACCAGGCCATCGAAATCGCGACTCAGACGGTTCAGCAGAGCCCAGGGTTCACGGATCGCAATGTTCATTCAGGTGTCTCCTCACGAAACGGATATGTCGATGACCCTGATCTGCGGATGCCCGCGCGGCTTTCAAGAGGCAGCTCAGGCCTGTGGATAGCCTGTGGAACGATTGTGCATCGCAGATACCATAGGTTGATTGCCGGGCTCCGCCCGAGATCGCAGCCATGGCAGGGGTTGCAAATATAAAAACGCCGCGCAATGCAGATAGTGCATTGATGTTGAAAGAAAATTCAGGATTCCGGAATTCCGAAATCCGCCTTGACGCTGCCGCGCGCCGAATTTAACTTCCCTCTTCCGGCACAACATCTTGTGTCCGGGAATCTATTCGACGGTTTCTGGCCAGGGAGCAGAACACAAGACCCATGAACAGCGTGGTGAAGCTCGTGCCCAAGCGTGTGGACAGCATCCCGTTCCAGGAAGCCTCCCTGGACATCTGGGACAAGAAATACCGGCTCGCCTCCAAGGATGGCGAACCCCTCGACAAGACCATGGACGACACCTACCAGCGCGTTGCCCGCACGCTGGCCGATGTGGAGCGTCCGGCCGCGCGCGAGCAGTGGAACGAGCGTTTCCTATGGGCGCTGCGCAAGGGCGCGATCCCTGCCGGCCGCGTCACTTCCAATGCCGGCGCGTGGGAGCACAAGCCCGCCACGTCGACCATCAACTGCACGGTGTCCGGTTCGATCCGCGACTCCATGGACGACATCCTCGGCAAGGTGCACGAAGCGGGCCTCACGCTGAAGGCCGGCTGCGGCATCGGCTATGAATTCTCGACGCTGCGCCCGCGCGGCGCGTATGTGAGCGGCGCCGGCGCCTATACCTCCGGCCCGCTGTCGTTCATGGATATCTACGACAAGATGTGTTTCACCGTGTCGTCGGCCGGTGGCCGCCGCGGCGCACAGATGGGCACCTTCGATGTCGGCCATCCCGACGTCATGGAGTTCATCCGCGCCAAGCGCGAGAGCGGTCGCCTGCGGCAGTTCAATCTTTCGCTGCTCATCACCGACGAGTTCATGCAGGCGGTGCGCGACAACACCGACTGGAAGCTGGCCTTCCCGGTGCGCGAGAAGGAGTTCGAAGGCGACCGCGCGCAGCTTTCCGATGCTGCGAAATACGTGTGGCGCGAGTGGCCCACGGTCGATGGCTACATCGTCAACGACGAAGGCCTCGTCGCCTGCAAGATCTACAAGACCATACCGGCGCGCCGCATGTGGGATGTCATCATGACTTCCACCTACGATTTCGCCGAGCCCGGTTTCATCCTCATCGACCGCGTCAACGAGATGAACAACAACTGGTGGTGCGAGAACATCCGCGCCACCAACCCCTGCGGCGAGCAGCCGCTGCCGCCGTATGGTTCCTGCCTGCTGGGTTCGGTGAACCTCACGCGCTTCGTCATCGATCCGTTCACCTCCGATGCGCGCTTCGACTGGGATGAATACCGCGAAGTGGTGCGCGTGTTCACGCGCATGCTCGACAACGTGGTCGAAGTGAACGGCCTGCCGCTCGAGCAGCAGCGCAACGAGATCATGCGCAAGCGCCGCCACGGCATGGGTTTCCTGGGCCTGGGCAGCACCTTCACGCTGCTGGGCATGAAATACGGTTCACCCGAATCCGTGAAGTTCGCCGAGGATGTGTCGCGCGAGATGGCGCTGGCCGGCTGGGAAGCGGGCCTGGATCTTGCGCGCGAGAAGGGCCCCGCGCCCATCATGAACGAGGAGTTCGAGGTCACCGCCGAGATGCTGCGCAAGCGTCCGGAGATGAAGGCCGACGGCTGGAACGTCGGCTCGAAGATCGCCGGTCGCGTGCTGCATGCACGCTACAGCCGTTACATGCAGCGCGTCGCCAAGGTCGCGCCGCAGCTGGTAGAGCAGCTGGCGCAGGTGGGCGCGCGTTTTACGCACCACACCTCCATCGCGCCCACCGGCACCATCTCCCTGTCGCTGGCCAACAATGCCTCCAACGGCATCGAGCCTTCCTTCGCGCATCATTACTTCCGCAACGTGATCCGCGAAGGCCGCAAGACCAAGGAGAAGGTGGACGTGTTCTCGTTCGAGCTGCTGGCCTACCGCGCGCTCGTCAACCAGGAGGCCATGCCCAACGCCACCGAAGCCGGCAAGAAGCTGCCGGACTACTTCACCGTGGCCGATGACGTCACCCCCTCGCAGCATGTGGACATCCAGGCCGCCGCGCAGATCTGGGTGGATTCCTCCATCTCCAAGACCGCCAACGTGCCCACGGATTACCCCTACGAGCAGTTCAAGGACATCTACCGCTACGCGCACGAGAAAGGCCTGAAGGGTTGCACCACCTTCCGCTTCAACCCCGAAGCCTTCCAGGGCGTACTGGTGAAGGAAGAGGATCTCAAGAACACCAAGTACGTGTTCACGCTGGAGGATGGCAGCGAGGTTGAAGTGGCTGGCGACGAACAGATCGAATACGACGGCGAGATGCATTCGGCCGCGAATCTTTTCGATGCCCTCAAAGAAGGGTATTACGGCAAGTACCAGACATCCACGTCCGAGACGCATTGAGCAGCGCCATGAAGATCGACAAGAAGATCGTGAAGTATCGCGTCCGCAAGCCCGAAGAGAAGGTTGCGGAGACCGCCCGCCCGGCTCCGGTCAAGGAGAGCGCCAAGGTCGTGCGCCTGACGGAGGAGTACCAGCGTCCCGAGATGCTGATCGGCTCCACGTACAAGATCAAGACGCCGGTTTCCGACCACGCGATGTACGTGACCATCAACGACATCCTGCTCAATGAGGGCACCGTGCACGAGCAGCGGCGCCCCTTTGAGATCTTCATCAACTCGAAGAACCTCGACCATTACCAGTGGATCGTCGCTCTCACCCGCGTGATCTCGGCCGTGTTCCGCAAGGGTGGCGACGTGACCTTCCTGGTCGAGGAGCTCAAGGCCGTGTTCGATCCGCGCGGCGGCTACTGGCAGCCCGGCGGCAAGTTCATGCCTTCGATCATCGCCGAGCTTGGCTACGTGATCGAGAAGCACCTGCAGTTCATCGGCCTGCTGCGCCCGGCCGAGCTTGATGAACACCAGAAGAAGCTCATCGAGGAAAAGCGCGCCGAGTTCGAGGCGCGGACGAAGCAGCAGGATGCGTTCTCGCGCAGTGATTTCCCGGAGGGCGCGCAGCTGTGCAGCAAGTGCAGCACGGCGGCGGTGGTCATGATGGATGGGTGCATGACGTGCCTGAACTGCGGGGATTCAAAGTGCGGGTGAGGTGAGAGACGAGCGCGGGGACGGCGGGTTCTTCGTTGCTCGCTTTCTAGAGAGCCAACGTCACAAGCCAAGTGTTTCTCAGGAGAGCTGGTGGTCAGTGCAGCTCACGCCAGGCATTTTTTTCTGGCGAGGAAGCGGCTACAGGACTCGGTGTTTCGCTCGTTTGCTCGTGATACCAACTTCAGTAATTACGGAAGGAGAGCCTTCAATAGTAGCTCGTCAACCTGAATGAAAAACGGACAAGAATTTTCGGTTCATGTCCGTTGAGTGACTCCGGTAAAAGTTCGCGGAACGTGCGGCCGCGGATACTTGAGGCATCGCTACCGTCTCAGATTGGAGCCGAGACTTTAGCGCAAGACATGGGAAAAGTGAACCTTCGTTTACACCGGAGTGTTACGGATCCTGAGCGTCTCTCAAGTTGGGTGTTCCCGCAGCAATGTGAGGTGCCTTATGGCGACCCCGAAAACAGTCCCTCCGGGACTGATCTTCAGGCGTTATCGCAGGCTCCCTAATGGAACGCAGCTGGATGCCCGTGATTACGGGCTGAAGGCTTGGCCGATCCAGATGGGCGGCAAAAAACGCAAGAAGTAGCTGTACGTTGAAGGAGCTGGCGCAAGCGCTCACCCGCAGGGGTGGGCGCCATGCCTGGCCTTCACTTCCAATCCAGCTCCAACGCCTGCCGTTACGGAGAGTAAATCAGAGCTTCCCTAGCCGGAGCAAAATGCTCGACTACCGGCAAAAAGACTTATTGCTCCGTTTTGCATTGGGTGGCCGCTGAGTCTTAGCATTGGAATGCTGCAACCAGTTTCTAGGGGACGTACATGGATTTGAGTGAAGGTCTGAGAAGAGCCGCCAAAGTCACTCGATGGCTCGGAATCGCCTTTGCTGCAGTTGCTCTTTTCGTTTGCTCATATGAGGCTATCGAACCAGCGATGCGCGGCGGACGATTTCAGACTGAAGCCCTGGTCGTTGGAGTGCTAGTAGCGGTCGTGGTGTATTTCTTTGGAGCTGCTGCGGCGTGGGTCATCGAAGGCTTCGCGAGGAAGGAGTAGGCCGTGGGCGGAGGCACCGGCGGCGATTCGGTTGCTGCTGAGGTTTAAGAGTCCAACTTCCGAGCAGCTAACGGCGGTATGGTATTGGAAGGAATGCCGAGATAAGGTTAGAGAAGTGGGCCTATTAGTTGGGGGTTCGCAGGGCGGCTGGCTTATATGTATCGGGCGCGAATCAGAATCTCTTTTGATCGTAGGCTCGTTCGCCTGACTCTGCGCTGCAGTGAGCCACAACAAGTCAGCGAGCCGCGGTGTATCTATTGGACTAATATTGCGGTTTACGTTGAGTAACAACCGCAAGCTTCAACCCCAACGGCCGCAGCAGTGCTCCAACCGTATCGAGCGTTGGGCTGGCCCGACCCACCTCTAGATTCCGCAGTGCAGGAACAGAAACCCCTCCTATGCGCGCCATGTCCGCATGCGTCAGATGCAGCATCTGGCGCAGCGCCTTGATCATAGCGGGCACCTCCATCTCTGGATGTTCCTGCACGAACTGGCTCATGGCTTGCTGCAACTGGAGCTGCTCTGCAGGAGTAAGGGGTTTGCGACGCTTGTCCATCATCAGGTCCTAAAGGGTTTCAAGAGCCCCGCGCACCGCCACGATCGACAGCTGCTGACGGTCGAGGATGTCCGCCGGAACGCCGGCCGCATCGACGAGTTGCGGAAGCTGCGCCAGGAGCCCGGCAAGGTCGTGTAGCGCCTTCGGCAATGCCGGAAGGGCCTGGCCGCTGACCTCCTCGCAGAGCTGGATCACGCGGCGAAAGTCCGGCGCGAGTCCGGTTTCCCCGCTCCAGCGCATGCGCCGCGCGATGCCATCGGGATGCAGCATCATGGGAGCGAAATCGAACACTGGCGTCAGCGCGATGCGGCCATCCGCAAAACGCTGGATCGCCGTGTTGCGTGCATGGTTGTCGCGATTGCCCATGACGATGTTCAGCACATCGCGACGCACATACTCGATGATTTCGGACTGCGGATCGGTGCAGACCTGTGCGAGCTGCGCGATGACCCGTTCGTGTGGCGGTGCGGCGCTGAACTCGGCCAGCCCGCAAAGGCTTGCGATGCTCTCTTGCGCAATGCGTTCGACGCCGGCGTCCGTCACGTGGCGATCGAACCGGGGAACGAACAGCGCACGTCCATGCTGTTCCAGCGGCGCGTGCACGCGCGCGCCGAGGCGTCGCGCCAGATCCATGTAAGGAGCCTCCAGCGCCAATATGCGGGCCAGTGCGGGATCGGTGCCGCGACCAAACTTCACCAGCCAATGGCGTCTGGCGAGTGAATCGGCGAGGGTGTGATCCAGGTGCAGCAGCCCGTCGGCGTCCTCGGTCAGCAGGATCTTGGGCCATTCGCCCTGGACGCCCGATGAGCCCGCGACGAACAGGCCGTGGGTGGCGATGAATTCGATGAAGTTGTCTGCCCGCGCCGCCGCCTCCTGGAACGTAAAGCCTCGTGCGAGTCTGGGCGCGCTTGCCGCGCGCTCGGACAGCCAGGCGTGCGCTTCAGCGACGCGCAGGTTGCCAATGGGGTTGCCAGCTCCATGGCAAAGCAGGGGCCAGTCCGCCTCGCGGCCAGCATTTTCGGGCAGCTTCAGTTCGCGCAGCAGTTCCTCGCGCCCGTACCCTTGTGGCAGCAGGTCCACGAGGAAGGCGGGCCAGCGCGGCAATGAATGTGCTCCCAGCCCGATGGGCAACTGGGCGGATAACGCCGCCGCATCGCGGCGATCCAGGTTGTTGGCGGCGTAGTCGATCGCGTAGGCGAAAACCGTCGGTGTGCTGATTCCCGCAGCCGGGTCACCCGTGAGCGAAAGGCTTGCTATAGGATCCCAATGCCCGTCAGCGAAGCGCTCCAATGTGATCTGCAGCTTCATATAGATATAATAGTATCAAATTATATTCCGCCTACCTGATAATTTATCTATTATAATATCCATATACATATGGACAAATATCAACGCTGGCGCATCGCCCTTCCGCAGGCACGCGAATGACACCAGTAACCCACCACTCCCGTGCCGCCGCCGCGTGGATGCTGCTGGCCGGCCTGATGTTCGCGTTCATGGACGCGGGCATGAAGTGGATCGCAACCAGCTACTCACCCTTCCAGGTGGCGACGCTGCGCAGCCTCGCGGCAATGCCGCCGGTGCTGCTGTGGATCCTGCTGCGCGGCAAGGCGGGCACACTGTTGCATGTGCACTGGCCGTTGCACCTGCTGCGCGGCGTGCTCGGCGTCGGCGTGATGGCCGGCTTCGTCTACGGCGTGGCGCGCATGCCCTTGTCCACGGCCTACGCCATCGTGTTCGTTTCGCCGCTGATGGTCACGGCACTGGCCGTGCCCCTGCTCGGCGAAAAGGTCGGGCCGCGGCGCTGGGCCGCGATCGTGGTGGGTCTGCTCGGCGTGCTGGTGGTGTTGCGGCCCGGCGCGGCGGGCGTCATCACCGGGCCGGGCCTCGTGCTGGTGCTCGCGGCGCTGTGCTATGCGATAGCGGCGATCACGGTGCGCAAGCTGGCGCAGCGGGACAGCCCCGAGGCCATGGTGTTCTGGTTCCTAGTGTTGCTCACGCTATTTGCCGGCGCCATCGCGGTGTTCCACTGGCAGCCGGTGCAGCGAGGGCATCTGTGGATCATCATGATGATCGGCATCACCGGCGCCGTGGGGCAGATCGCGCTGACGCATGCCTTCCGGCTGGGCGAGGCGAGCCAGATCGCGCCGCTGGAATACGCCGGCCTGGTATGGGTCGTGATGCTGGATCTGGCCATCTGGCAGGTGCTGCCCGATGGAATGACCTGGCTGGGCGCGGTGATCATCGTGGCGAGCGGGCTGTACCTGATCCGCCGCGAGGACCTGGCCGCCGCCGCCGTGCGCCCACCGGGCGCGAGTGTCTAGCGTCTTGAACGACAACGCAGCCGACCGGCGCGCAGCCATCTGGGTGGATGCTGACGCCTGCCCCAAGGTCATCAAGGAAGTCCTCTACCGGGCAGCGCAACGCTCGGGCGTGACCGTCACCCTGGTCGCGAACCAGCCGCTCTCCGTGCCGCGCATCCCCAGTCTCAAGGTGCTGCAGGTGTCGTCGGGCTTCGACGTGGCCGACAACGAGATCGTGCGCCGCGCCGTGGCAGGCGACCTCGTGATCACCGCGGACATTCCGCTCGCGGCGGAGGTGATCGCGAAGGGTGCGCACGCCCTGAATCCACGCGGAGAGCGCTATTCAGCCGACACCATCCGCGGCCTGCTCAACCTGCGCGACTTCATGGACACGATGCGCGCCAGCGGCAATGTGGGCGATGGTCCGCCGCCGCTGAGCCAGGCCAACCGCAATGCGTTCGCGGGTCATCTGGACACCTGGTTGGCGCGGCGCAAATCCTGATCCGCGCCCGCCGAACCATCAGGACCTTACATCAGGGCCTTATGGCCCGCAGCCAATCGCGCGTGTCCTGCGCTTCCCCGCTTGCCAGCCAGCCGAACACCAGCGTGTGCCAGAGAATGCGCTGCACATAGTTGCGCGTCTCGTTGTAGGGAATGTTCTCGATCCAGATGTCCGGATCCATGGCCTGCTCAGGCCGCCA
>CAUJIK010000095.1 GCA_963205255.1 Pseudomonadota bacterium | reverse complement strand
GCCAGCGCGCCGGCCTCGACGATGAAGGCGCCGGGCGTCATGTGGTAGCTGAAGGCGTTGTGCACCAGATCGCCCGAGCGAAAGCCGGCCGCGTGCAGCGCGCGGGCGGTACGCCAATAGTCGGTGGACGTGCCCTCGGGCTCGTAGATGGGGCCGGGGCTGGCGTAAAGGCGGCGCATGCCCGCGCCGCGCAGCACGGTGGCAAAGCCGCCAAAGGCATCGCCCCCGGCCGCGCGTGCCGCTTGCTGGCGTGCCAGCAGATCGCTCTTGCGCGTGACGGGCAGGCGCGCCAGCGCGGCGCGCGAGGTCACGCCGGCAGCATCCACGCCGGCCAGGATTTCCGCCAGCGCGGCGCTGCGGGCTTGCGCGTGGGCCACGTGGCGCGCCAGCGCGGCCATCAGCGCGGCTTCACGCTCGGCGGGCGCGCGGGCTTCCAGCGCGTCGAATAATTCACTCATGGCATCGTCCCTGGCTGGCGAATACTCTCAATTCAATAGCTGCGGGCGCTTTTCGTGCAGGCGTCAACGGCTGATTCGTTTCAAACATTTTGATTGCTCGATCTGGCGCCGCCGGCCCTGTCTTGCAGACCGCGGAGCCGCCAGAGGCGACTCCTCTTCGGGCTGTCCGGACTCGCGCCGGCGAGTCCAGAGCCGCAGCCCTCAGCCCCTGCCCTCTCCCAGAGGGAGAGGGAGCAAAACCGGTGATCTGCGAGGCACGGCAAAGAACCCTTTTTTGGCTGTTCCTTTTGCGTCCTCTGCGAATCCTTCGCGTCCTCTGCGTTCGGCTGTTCGGCTGTTCGGCTGTTCGGCTGTTCGGCTGTTCGGCTGTTCGGCTGTTCGGCTGTCGAGCGGCCCGGCCGTTCTCACGCCAGCCAGCGCTTGCGCCGCTTGTAGCTCTTGACGTCGCGAAAGCTCTTGCGCTCGGCGCCGCCGACGCCCAGGTAGAACTCCTTGACGTCCTCGTTGCTGGCCAGCTCCGCAGCCTTGCCGTCCATCACCACGCGCCCGCTCTCCATGATGTAGCCGTAGTCGGCGTACTTCAGCGCCATGTTGGTGTTCTGCTCGGCCACCAGGAAGGTGACCTTCTCCTTGCCATTGAGGTCACGTACGATGTTGAACACCTCCTCGACCAACTGCGGCGCCAGGCCCATGGAAGGCTCGTCCAGCAGCACCAGCTTCGGGCTGGTCATCAGCGCGCGCCCAATGGCGCACATCTGCTGCTCGCCGCCCGAGGTGTAGGCCGCCTGGCTGGCGCGGCGCGTCTTCAGGCGCGGGAAGTAGGTGTAGACCTTGTCCAGGTTGGCGGCGATCTCGCCCTTGTCGCCGCGGGTGTAGGCGCCGGTCAGCAGGTTTTCCTCGATCGTCAGGTGGGCAAAGCAGTGCCGGCCTTCCATCACCTGCACCACGCCGCGCCGGACCAGCTCGGACGGGCTGAGGTTTTCGATGCGCTCGCCGCGCAGCTCGATCGAGCCCTTGGTGACTTCGCCGCGCTCGCCCTTGAGCAGGTTGGACACGGCCCGCAGCGTGGTCGTCTTGCCGGCGCCGTTGCCGCCCAGGATGGCGACGATGCCGCCCTCGGGCACTGTGAGCGAAACGCCCTTGAGCACCAGGATCACGTGGTTGTAGATGACCTCGATGCCGTTGACGGAGAGGACGATGGGAGCTGCTTCAGAATGGCTCATGCTGGGCCCGTGCTGGTGGCATTCAGGGCCACGCGGATCGTGACTCCGCGTGGCCTGCCGAATATCAGGAATCACAGTCGCTCGCCGCCCGGGGCGTGAGCTTCTTGTCGGCCAGATACTTTGCTGCCCCCGCCTTCACCATGGGCTTGAGGAGGGCCTCGTCGGCTTGGTACCAGTTGTCGCCAATCACCCACTTGGCGCCGTCCCAGGTCTGCACGCGCGCCCAGGTCGATCCCATGTGATCGGCGCAGGTGGTCTGCAGCGGACGCATCACGCCGGAAAAGCCCAGAGCGGCCAGGCGCTTGTCATCCAGATGCAGGTTCTCCAGGCCCCAGCGCACCTGCTCGGGGGTCATCACCTTGCCCTTGCCGAAACGCTCTTGAGCCGTGCGCACGGCCTCGACCGCCAGCATCTGAATGACCACGCCGCGCGTGTAGAGCACCTGCCCGACCTCGTCCTTCGGACCCGTGCCCTGGCCCTTGTCGTGCACGTACTTCAGAATGTCCTGCATCACCTTGTACTGCGTTCCGGAGCCGTTGAGCGCCAGCGCGTGGTAGCCCTTGGCGCCTGCGCCCACGTCGCGCACATCGGGTTCCGCGCCGGCCCACCACACGCCGTACATCTTGTCGCGCGGGTAGCCGGTGGCCTGGGCCTCCTTCAGCGCGGTGGAGTTCATCACGCCCCAGCCCCACAGCAGCACGTAGTCGGGCCGCGTTTGTCGGACCTGCAACCAGGTGGCCTTCTGCTCCACGCCCGGCGCGGTGACCGGCAGCAGCTGCAGCTCGAAGCCGTTCAGCTTGGCGCGCTCCTGCAGCAGCGGGATCGGCTCCTTGCCGAACGGGCTGTCGTGATAGACCAGCGCGATCTTCTTGCCCTTGAGCTTGTCCGCGCCGCCGAGCGACCGGGCGATGTCCTGGATCAGGATGTCGGCGCCGGTCCAGTAGCTGCCCATGAGCGGAAAGTTCCACTTGAAGGCCATGCCGTCCTGCGACACCGACAGGCCGTAGCCCAGCGTCAGGAGCGGAATCTTGTCGACAGGCGCCTTCTCGGTCAGCGCGAAGGTGATGCCGGTGGACTGCGGGTCGATCAGGGTCACGCCGGGGTGATTCTTGAGGCGCTCGTAGCATTCGACGCCGCGGTCGGTGGCGTAGCCGGTTTCGCACTCCTCAAAGGTCAGCTTCACGCCGTTGATGCCGCCGTCACGGGCATTGATGAGCTTGATGTAGTCCTGCTTGCCGTTGGCCCAGGGCGTGCCATTGGGTGCATAGGGACCGGT
>CAUJIK010000094.1 GCA_963205255.1 Pseudomonadota bacterium | reverse complement strand
CGCCCCGGCGAGCACGGCCTGCTTCATCCACGCCGCCCACACCGGACGGCACAGCTGATGCACCAGCACGCCGTGCTGCACCATCTCGCAGCGACGCCGGAACTCCAGCATCCCGGCACGGATGGACGAGTAGTTCACGCCCGTCAGATCGCCGGTCAGTTGCTCGTAGGTGATGCCAATGGCGGCAGCAACCGCGCGGAACTGCGTGCGCAGGAACTCAGAGTACGAACCACCCACGTCGGCGGGATCGGAGAACTTGATGTCCTCGCCGGGCTCCAGAATCTGCAGCGTGCCCGGCTCCAGTCCAGCCAATGCGATGCCTTCGGCGTCCGCATTGCCTTCGCCCATCAGGCTGTCTTCCGGGTTGGCGCGCGTGACGAAGCCCGCGAACATCGCGGCGGTCTTCTTGCGCACCAGTTCGGCATCGTCGTACTGATCGAGCTCGTTGAGCTTGACCAGGGCACGCGACAGCCACGGCTCGCCGCGAATCTGGCCCGGGCGCAGCACACGGAACAGATGGATGATTTCCGCAGCCGGGATGCGCACCGTGTCCATCCCGCCATGGCCGGACATCGGCGCGAGCCGACCGTCTTCCGGATGCGAGCGGTACAGGTGGTAGGCCACGCGCCGCCCCAGGCTGTCGAACTCGATGCCGGAGCGCACGACGTTGCCCGAAGGCAGATCGGTGTTCAGATGGATGGGCAGGTGCTCGGGCTCCAGCAGTTGAAGCTGCAAGGGCACCGAGAGGCCATCCTCGGGACGGCGCGGCCGCAGGCGGATCAGGCATTCGCCGCCTTCGAGCATCGCCCGGCAGGCCAGCGCCTGCAGGCCGTAGAAATCGGTCTGGCCTGCTGCGTCGGCTTCCTCGACCCAGTCGCGCCACAGCGCCTGCACGGAGGTCTTGAACTGCTCGTCTGCAGACAGACTCTGCGGCTTGATACCGGTGCCGACTGCGTTGGCGACGAAGGCTTCGATGCCGGATTGGGCCCAGGCATTGCGGCGCACGAGATCACGACTCTTGATGCGCAGTTCGGTGCTGGTCGCCAGCATCGCGGCGACCGCGCCGGGGTTGCCGGGCATCCACGCCAGCGCGCGGCGGCCACGGCCTGCTGCCTCGTGAACGGGCGGCTGGCCGAACAGGCTGCGAAGTTTCGAGTACCAGGCCATCAGAAGCCCTTCGCGGTCGTGACGCGGATCTGGCGCTTCGCAGACGCACCGGCGCTGCGTGCGATCTCGGCCTCGACCGTGCGGATGGCGGCCTGCAGATCCGCAACGCTGCGGTACTCGACCGTCTTGTCGCCAAAGCTCACGCGGTGCTCGCCGGTGGCCAGTGCCTTCTTTAGTGCTTTGAGTTGTGCTTGGGTGTAGCTCATGGTGTCCTCATCGGCATATCTGTCAGCTGAGCCAGCGGCTCTTGATGACGCGCCTGCCGGAAGTGCGGTTGCCAGAAACAGCGAGGCCACCGCGCTGGGTGGCCTCGTTCAATTCGATGTCATGGATGGGCGGTGGATCATCCGGTGGGGGTGCTACCCCCAGTTGCCGCTCCAGTTCGCGCCAGTGGCGCTCCTCGAAGCGATCCAGTCCCGCGCTGGATGCGGCCGCGCGGGCGTAGACGTAGCAGTCCAGGGCCTCGTTGCGCTCGCGCATCTTTTGCCACTCGCGCACCGGGAAGCCGTTGCGGTCGCGGCGGGTGATCAGTTGCTCCGCGCAGAGCTGCTGGATGAACTCGGCGTCGATCTTGGGCAGGTGGACGAATCCGGCGGGAAACACCGGGGTCAGTCCGTCCTCGCCGACGTCCGCGCTCTTGCGCAGGTTGTTGTAGAACTCCAGCTTGGCGATGCCGCCCGCCACCGAGTACACCTTGATACCCCGGCGCAGCTTCTTGCCGCCCTGCGAAACATCGATGGCCGTCGGCGTGCCGATCAGGGCCGCGCCGCGCGCAACACCCTTGACCGCCATCACGCGCGGGTCGTGGCAGGCACGCACGAAGGCGTAGGCTTCCTGCGTGGCAAAGCCGGTGTCGAGCGCGAAGCGGGCGAGCGGCATCGCCACGCCAGAGTCGTGTGTCCAGGATTCGGCGAGCATTTCCGCAAGGCGCTTCCAGACCGTGTCGCGGGCGGTGTCACCCATCAGCACGCGGTGCTCGATGAGCCACGATTCCTTGCCGCGCCCGAAGGCCCAGACTGAGGCCTCGATGCGATCCTTCTGCACGTCCGCGCCGCCAACCAGCAGCAGACCGCCTCGCGGCACGCTGCCGATGCGGTACTCCTCGCGTCGCTCGACCAGCCGTTGCCAGTCGGGCGCTTCGCCTTCCTCGACCCAGGTTTCGCCCAGCTCGGTGTTCTTGAAGGTCTTGATCGCGGCGGCCGATCCCGATTCCTTGTTGACGGCAGCTTCCCACGCGGCGGCGATGTCGCGCCATGAGCGCCAGCCCACCGGGCTGTACAGCGACGACAGGTGAAATCCGGCCGTCTTGCCGTCTGCCATCGCGCGCCATTCGCCGTGCTCCAGCATCCACGTCTTTTGATGCTCGGCAATCGCGGTGTCGCAGGATTCGCAGATGTAGGCGGCGGATTCCGGCGCACCCTTGTCCCAGCGCAGTTGCTCGAAGCGCAACCACTGCGGGTGGTTGCAGTGTGGGCACGGCACGAAGTAGCGGCGCTGGTCGCTGGATTCGTACTCGCGCTCGATGGCGCTGGCCCCCGAGATCGTCGGCGTCGAGACGATGAAGATCTTCCGGCGCGCGAAGGTGCGCGTGCGCGCCTCGGCCAGCGAGATCGCATCGCCTTCGCCCTCGACGTCCAGCGGGTAGCCGTCGACCTCGTCGAGGAACAGGTAGCGCACCGGCATCGAGCGCAGGCCTACCGCGCTGTTCGCGCCGGTCATCACCAGCACGCCGCCCCGGAACTCCTTGGCCAGGATGGTGTTGCCCGAGTCGCGCGAGCGCGCCGGAGCAATCAGTTCCGCCAGTGCCGACGACTCCTCGATCAACGGGTCGATCCGCTGCTTGGAGTTGCGCTTGGCCATTTCCACCGTCGGCCACACGGCCATCATCGGGCCGGGTGCGTGGTGGATGACGTAGCCGATCCAATTGCTGCCCATCTCGGTCGCGCCGAGCTGCGCGGCTTTCATGAACACCACACGCTCGACCGGCGAGGTCGGTGACAGGCAATCCATGATCACCTTCAGGTAAGGCGTGCGACTGGTGCGCCAGCGCCCGGGCTCAGCGGACGCCTTGCTGGAAAGCATCCGGTGGCGATCCGACCATTCCGAAACCGTCAGTAGCGGATCAGGCGTCAAGCCATCGCGCCACGCGCGTTCGATCTCAACAGCGCCTTCGTAATCGTCCATCGTCAATCCACGCGCGGGCGCAGCTCGCCCAGTTCGATCAGGTGCTCGCGCACGGCGGCTTCCAGCGTGACGTGCATCGTGTGCGCGTCAACGCCAAGCGCGGAGGCCATCTGCCCGGAGATGCGCGCGGGCCAGTTCAACCACGCGTCGCGTTCGATGCGGGCGAGTTTGAAAACGTGGGCCACGGCCTGCGCGCGATCCACCAATTCCTTCTTGCGATGCGCGAGCTCCACCTTGTTGAGCTGCGCCTTGAGCACTTCGTTGACGGTGCGCGCCTGCAGCAGCGAGGTGCCGCCTG
>CAUJIK010000093.1 GCA_963205255.1 Pseudomonadota bacterium | reverse complement strand
CTGGACCGCCTGCTGCAGGAACTGGACCACTAAAGGCCGGACGGGCTGCGATAATTGCGGCCATGTCCGCGTCCCCGCCGTACAAGCAGCTCGAACAGGAGTGGCAGCGCCTGCATGCCTTCAACGGGGCATTGTCGCTGTTGCGCTGGGATGCGGCGGTGATGATGCCCCGCGGCAGCGCTGATGTGCGCGGCGAGCAGCTTGCCGCCATCGGCATCGAGCACCACCAGCTGCTGACCTCGCCCAAGGTGAGCCGGCTCATCGACCGCGCCCAGGCCTCCGAGGGCGCGCTGGATGACTGGCAGAAGGCCAATCTGCGCGCCATGCGCCGGCAGCGCGACCGCGCCATCGCGACGCCCGTCTCATTGATATCGCGGCTGGCGGTGGCCACCTCGGTGGCCGAGGTGCGCTGGGCCGAGGCCCGGCAGCGCAACGATTTCTCCCTGTTCGCGCCGCACCTGGAGGAGGTGCTGCACCTGGTGCGCGACAAGGCCGCGCTGCTGGGGCAGGCGCTGGGCCTTGCCCCCTACGATGCGCTGGTGGATGAATTCTCTCCCGCGCTGTCGGCGAGCGACATCGATGCGGTTTTCAAGCTGCTGTCGCGCCGGCTGCCGACGCTGATCCGCGATGCCATCGAGCGCCAGGCGCAGACACCGCCGCTGCCGCTGGTCGGCCGCTTCGCGCCGGGCCGGCAGCGCCAGCTCATCACCGAGGTAATGAAGGCGCTGGGTTTTCCCTTCGATCGTGGGCGTCTGGACGAGAGCGAGCATCCTTTTACCGAAGGCGTGCCGGGCGACATCCGCGTCACCACGCGGCTGGATGGCGCCGATCCTTTCACCGGGCTGCTGGCCGCCGTGCACGAGACCGGCCACGCGCTCTACGACCTGGGCGTGCCGGCGCCGTGGCGCACGCAGCCGGTGGGGCGTGATCGTGGCATTGCGCTGGAAGAAAGCCAGTCGCTGCTGTTCGAGATGCTGCTGTGTCGCAGCCGCGCCTTCCTCACCTGGCTCAAGCCGCTGCTGGAGAAGCACTTCGGCGTCAGCGGCCCGGAGTGGGAGGTGGACAATCTCTACCGGCGCCTCACGCGCGTGGAGCGCAGCATGATCCGCGTGGATGCGGATGAACTCACCTATCCGCTGCATGTGATGCTGCGCTATTCCATCGAAAGGGATCTCATGGATGGCCGCCTGGCGGTGCGCGACCTGCCCGAAGCCTGGAACCAGGGCATGGCCGATCGCCTGGAAGTGCGGCCGCCGGATGATGCGCGCGGCTGCCTGCAGGATGTCCACTGGGCCAATGGCTCCTTCGGCTATTTCCCTTCCTACGTGATCGGCGCGGCGATCGCGGCGCAGCTGTTCGATTCGCTGCGCGCGCAGGCGCCGGATCTGGACGAGCAGATCGCGCGCGGTGACTTCAGTGGCCTTGCCGGCTGGCTTGCCACGCATGTGCATGGGCAGGGCGCGCGGCTGCCGCTGAAGGATCTGGTGAAGGCGGCTACCGGCAAGCCGCTGACCGCCGCAGCGATGCTGCGTCATCTGGAAACCAAGTACGTGGAGGCCACACCTTGAGCGCCGTGCCGCAGCAGATCCCTCTTTCGGCCACCAAGCGCCGTCTCGCCGCCCACATCCGCGGGCTCACTGGCAAGGCCATCGAGGATTACTCGATGATCAGCGAGGGCGATCGCGTGATGGTGTGCCTCTCCGGCGGCAAGGATTCCTACACGCTGCTGGACATGCTCATGTCCCTGCAGCGCAGCGCGCCGGTGGATTTCTCGCTGGTGGCGGTGAACCTGGACCAGAAGCAGCCGGGGTTCCCTGAGCATGTGCTGCCGGACTATCTGCGATCGGTCGGAGTGCCGTTTCACATCATCGAGCAGGACACCTACAGCGTCGTGAAACGGGTGATTCCGGAGGGCGGCACGATGTGCAGCCTGTGCTCGCGCATGCGGCGCGGCGCGCTGTACCGCTATGCGGCGGAGAACGGCATCACCAAGGTGGCATTGGGTCACCATCGCGACGACATCGTCTCGACGCTGTTCCTCAACATGTTCTTCGGCGGCAAGCTCAAGGCGATGGCGCCGAAGCTGCGCTCCGAGGATGGCCGCCACATCGTGATCCGGCCGCTGGCCTACGTGGCCGAGCGCGACATCGCGCGCTACGCCAGCGCGCGCGAGTTTCCGATCATCCCCTGCAACCTGTGCGGCTCGCAGGACAACCTGCAGCGCGCGGCCGTGAAGCGCATGCTGGCGCAGTGGGAGGTGGAGCATCCGGGGCGCACCGAATCGCTGTTCACCGCGCTGCGCAATGTGGAGCCGGCGCATCTGGCCGACACCCGACTGTTCGATTTCGGGAATCTGGCGGCGGCGCCGCCGCAATGAACAGACCGATTCCGAACAGCTACTGGGTGGAGCCCGGCAAGCTGTTGGCAGGTGAATATCCCGGGGGCGAGAGCGAGGCGGCGACTTGCAAGCGGCTGAAGCTGCTGCACGAGGCCGGCATCCGCCATTTCTTCGACCTCACCGAACCCGGCGAACTGCGGCCCTACCAGCCGCTGTTGCCGCCGGATGCCGGCTATCTGAATTTCCCGATTCCCGACCACTCGGTGCCGCGCAGCGCCCAGCGCATGCAGGAAATCCTCGTCGCGCTGGCCGCCGCGCATGGCGCGGACGGCGGCATCTATGTGCACTGCCGTGCCGGCATCGGCCGCACCGGCATGACCATCGGCTGCTGGTTGCGCGAACAGGGCGCCGATGCGGATGCCGCGCTCGACGAGCTGAACCGGCTCTGGCGGCAGAATGCGCGTTCGGCATCCTGGCCCAGCGTGCCCGAGACCGATGAGCAGTATCTTTATGTGCAGCGCTGGAGCCGTGGACAGGCTGGCGGTGTCGGGGAAGTGGATGCCGCGGCATTGCTGGAGCGCTATCGCGGCTGCCTGCTGGGAATGGCGCTGGGCGACGCGCTCGCCAGCGCGGGGCAGGACCAGGACGCGCCGCTGCGCTGGGGCGACGATACCGCCATGACCCTGTGCGCGGCCGACAGCCTGCTGGCCCGGGATGGTTTCGACGCCCGGGACCAGGTCGAGCGCTATCTCCGGTGGCAGCGCGATCCGGCCGCGGCCGGGGCCGATCCGGCGGCGACCCTGAGGCCGTCGGTCCGCAATGCCCTGCTGCGCGCGCTGCGCAGCCACGCGCGCTTCCAGGGCAGCCTCGATCCTTCGGTCGTCGACGCCGCGCCGCTGGCGCGCTCGGCCGCGGCGGCATTGTTCGCGGCCGCGGATGCGGGGGTTGCCAGCGGGCTCGCGGCCGACATGGCGCGCGTCACGCACCAGGCGCCGCTGGTGGTGGACTGCTGCCGGCTGTTCGCGGCCATGCTGGGGCGGGCGCTGGCCGGTGAGGACAAGCCCGCGGTGATCGCCGCAGCGGCCCATACGGGCCTGCCGCTGAAGGATGAGGTGTTGCAGGTGGCCGCGGGCTGGGCGGCTCCGCCGGGAGGGCGGCGGCCCGGATTGCCGCCGATCCTGACCGTGCTGGACCGCGCGACCCGCAGCTTCGTCCGCGCCGACGTCCTGGCGGGCTTCGAGCGCCTGCGGGATCTGCCTGGCGCGGAGTCCGATGCGACGCTTGCCACCTACGGGGCGCTGACCGGGGCCTGGCATGGCGCGCCCGGTCTGCCCGCCGCCCTGCTGGAACGGCTTCAGGGGAGGGAGCAGATCGAGGAGCTGGCCGCCGGGTTGCATGCTCGTACCCGTGCAAGCGGCGCGAAGGTTCCTTAAAGTCAGCCGATGCCCCGCCCGACCTGGACCCGCGCGAGCGATGCCGAGCTGCTGCAGATGCGCTTCTGCGATCTGAAGCTGCGCTTTGCCGGCTCGAAACTCGAGCGGCGGCTCAAGAAGAAGCTCTATCACGAGCTCGAGCGTCGCGGCATCACCTTCCGTCCGCACATGTGGCTGGCCGAGGAATGGTTCTCGCCGGATGGCACGCCGGGCATCGCGGTGCCGTTCTATCTGGCGCATCCGCGACTGATGCGGCTGGAGCGCCAGATGATGCGGCAGGTGGAGGGCGGCAACAGCAACTGGATGATGCGCATCCTGCGCCACGAAGCCGGACACGCCATCGACACGGCCTGGCGGCTGCGGCGCCGCGCGCGCTGGCGCGAAGTGTTCGGCCCCGCATCGCTGCCCTATCCCGACCGGTACAAGGCACGCCCCGGCAGCCGCCGCTATGTGCGGCACCTGGGCGAGTGGTATGCGCAGGCGCATCCCACCGAGGATTTCGCCGAGACCTTCGCCGTCTGGCTCAAGCCCAATTCGGACTGGCGGCGCAGCTATGCCGAGTGGCCGGCGCGCCGCAAGCTGCAGCTGATGGAAGAGTTCATGGAGGAGGTGCGCACCACCACCGCGCGCGTGCGCAGCCGCCGTTTCGTCGAGCCGCTGGACGAGAACCGCCGCACGCTGGCCGAGCACTATGCCGAGAAGCTCGCGCGGCGCGGCTATCCGCGGCGTTGTCTGGCCGACAACCTGCTGCAGCGCGTGTTCACGGCGAGGCCCAAGCATCATCGTCTGCCGCCGGCAAGCAGCTGGCTGCGTGCCTGCAAGCCGCAGCTGGTGGATTCGGTTGCCAGGACCACCGGCAGCGACCGTTACGCGGCCCACCAGATGCTGCGCATGGCCATCGGACGGGCCGAGGCGCTGGGTCTGGTGCTGCGCAAGCCGCAGCGCCAGACGCTGCCGCGCGCGCGCCGCCTGCTCGCCAGTCTGGTGCGCAGTTATGAGCAGGGGAAAAGCCCGCAGATGAGTCTTTGATGAGTGCATTGCGCAAGATGAAGCGGTCGCGGGTGCTGGTGGTGCTGCATCCCTCGCTGATGCCGCCCGACTCGCTGGAAGGGCAGGACCTCAAGTCCATCGAGGAGTGGCGCACCGAATACGATGTGATCACCACACTGCGCGCCTCGGGGCATGAGGTGCGCGTGCTCGGCGTGCTCGACAGCCTCGGCGAACTGCGCAGCGCCATCGCCGACTGGCAGCCGGACATCGTCTTCAACCTGCTGGAGGAATTCGACGGCATCGTCAGCTACGACCAGCACGTGATCGCCTTCCTCGAGATGCTGCGCCAGCCCTACACCGGCTGCAATCCGCGCGGCCTGCTGCTGTCGCGCGACAAGGCGCTGTGCAAGCAGGTGTTCGCCTTCCATCGCATCTCCACGCCCCAGTTCGCGGTGTTCAGCCGCCGCCAGCGGCTGCAGTTGCCCAAGCGTCTGCGTTTTCCGCTGTTCGTGAAGTCGACCACCGACGATGCGTCGCTGGGCATCGCGCAGGCGTCGGTGGTGGAGGATGCGGCGAAATTGCGCGAGCGCATCGAGTTCGTGTTCGAGCAGAACAAGTCCGATGTGCTGGTGGAGGAATACATCGAGGGCCGTGAGCTGTATGTGGGCATGCTGGGCAATGATCGCGTCACACGCCTGCCGGTGTGGGAGCTGGGCTTCGGCTCCATGCCCGGAGGGCAGGCGCCGATCGCCACCCGCAAGGTGAAGTGGGACACCAAGTATCGCGAGCGCTACGGCATCTCCAGCAGCCCGGCGCAGGACCTGCCGCCCGGCGCCGAGCAGCAGCTGGACCGCCTGTCGCGGCGCGTGTTCCGCGCGCTGGGTCTGACGGGCTACGCGCGCATGGATTTCCGCATGCGCGCCGATGGCACGGTGTTCGTGCTCGAAGCCAATGCGAACCCGCATCTGGCGCAGTCGGAGGATTTCGCACGCTCGGCGGCCGCGGTGAATCGCAGCTATCCGCAGCTGCTGGACAGCATCGTGAAGCTCGGCCTGCAATACCGGCCACAATGGCGGGTGCTTTATGGTTGAGCGCCGGTTGCGCGGCCTGGTTGCCGTGTTCGCGGGTCTGCTGCTGGCGGCCTGCGCCAGCCAGCAGGAGAAGGCCGATCTGGTGGTGGCGGACCTGGTGGCGCTGCTGCCCGGCAGCTACGACAACCTCGCCCAGTCCCGCGCGAGCGCCGGTGAACGCACGGCGCTGCTGCTGATGGTGGCGCCGGTGCAGGCCCCGCTGATCGGCGACCATGTGTTCTATGTGCAGGAGATCGCGGCCGATGATGCGCGCCGCGTGCTGGCGCAGCGGGTGTATGTGGTTGCTGCGCCGGCAAAGGGCGAGGAGCCGGTGATGGTGCAGCTGGATTTCGCCGAGCCGGCGCGCTGGCGCGACGGTCATCTGCGCCGCGACCTGTTCCGCGGCCTGCTGCCCACCGACCTGCGCGCGCGCGCCGGCTGCGATCTGGTGTGGACACGCACCAGCAGCGGTTTCGTCGCGGTCAATGATGCGCAGGAATGTCGTGTCGCCGCGCGCGGCACGGGCGAGACGTTGCGCGCGGAGCAGCGCATGGAGCTGGACCGCAATGGCATCTCCATCTTCGACCTGCACCGCGATGCCGCCGGCGTCGTGGTCTACGGCGATGCGGCCGATCCCTGGTACCGCTTCATCCGGCGGGCCGACGCTCCGTGGTGAAGGGCATCTTCTTCCGTCACGTGCTGCGCGATGTCGGCGCGGCAACGCTGGGCGTGGGTGTCGTGCTGCTGGTGCTGCTGCTGACCAACCAGCTGGCTTTCATTCTGGGTCGCGCCGCCAGCGGCCAGATTCCCGCGACGCTGGTGCTGGAGCTGGTGCGGCTGTCGCTGGTGGAGAACTCGGTGGTGATCCTGCCCATCGCCGTGCTGCTCGGCGGTGTGCTGGGGCTGGGAAGGCTTTATCACGACAGTGAGATCGCCGCGGCGCAGGCCTGCGGCGTGGGCGTCGCGCCGCTGTACCGCGCCATGGGCCTGATCACGCTGCTGGCTACGGGGTTGGCCGCCTGGGTGTCCTTTCACGCCGGGCCCGCGTCCGCGCAGCGCACGGCGCAGATCCGCGTCGAGGCTTTGCGCACCGCCGCCACGCGTGGCCTGGTGCCGGGCCAGTTCCGCTCGCTGGGTTCGGGCGCCACGCTGTATTTCAGCGGTGTGGACCCGGATGGCCAGCTGCGCGAAGTGTTCGTGCAGCGCTCGGCGACGGGACAGGAGGCCGGCTCAGTGGAAATCATGCTGGCCGACCACGCCCGCTATGAGGTCTCGGCCGACAGCAACTTCTACACCATCGCCTTGCAGAACGGCGAAAGCCTCACCGGCGTGCCGGGGCAGGGACAATGGCGGCGCATGCGTTTCGCCACCCAGACCGTGCGCCTGCCCACGCCCGAAGCTGCCTTGCCGGGCAAGCCGCGTGTGGATGTGCTGCCCACGGCGGACTTGCTGGCTGCTTCCGATCCAAGGCTCAACGGCGAGCTGCACTGGCGCATCGCTTCGGTGCTGCTGACGGCCGCGCTCGGCCTGCTCGCCGTTCCGCTTGCGAAGCTGCGGCCGCGCCAGGGGCGCTATGCGCGCGTGGTGTGGGCGCTGCTGCTGTACGCCGTCTATGCCTATCTTTTGATCTACGGCCGCACGATGCTGGAGCAGCAGCGCATTCCGGCGTGGCTGGGCCTGTGGTGGGCGCATCTCATCGCCATCGGCCTCGGCCTGCTGTTCATTGCGCTGCCGGTGCTGCGCGATCGCCAGGGGCGCTGGCGGACGCGCCCGGCTTGAGGAAGCGGTCGAGCCAGTCGAGCACCTCGCGGTGCCACCTCAGGCTGTTGGCGGGCGAGAGTATCCAGTGGTTCTCGTCCGGGAACACCACCAGCCGGCTCTCGATGCCGCGCCGCTGCAGCGCTGTGAAAGTCGCCAGACCCTGGCTGTAGGGCACGCGGAAATCCTGCTGCCCATGGATGACCAGCATGGGCGTGCGCCAGTTCGCAACCGCCGCCGAGGGGTTGAATTTCTCGTGGTTCCCGGGCTTCGCGAAATAGGTGCCGCCGTTCTCCCATTCGGGGAACCACAGCTCCTCGGTGGTGTAGTACATGGAGCGCGAGTCGAAGATGCCGGCATGGTTCACCAGGCAGCGGAAGCCGTCGGGCCAGTGGCCGGCGATCCAGTTGATCATGAATCCGCCATAGGAGGCGCCCAGCGCGCAGGCGCGGTCGCCGTCGAGGAAGTCATGTTCCTTCACGGCCGCGGCGAGACCAGCCTTGAGGTCGGCGAGCGGAGCGCCGCCCCAGTCGCCGCTGATGGAGTCGGTGAATGCCTGGCCGTAGCCGGGAGTGCCGTGGAAATCGATGAACACCACGGCGAAGCCCGCGCCGGCAAATGTCTTCGGGTTCCAGCGATAGCTCCAGGCGTTGCCGAAAGCGCTCTGCGGTCCGCCGTGGATGATGAAGGCGACGGGGTATTTGCGGCCTGGCTGATAGTTCGCCGGTTTGACCACATGGCCCTGCACCGTGGCGCCGTTGGCGCCTGCGAAAGTGAAGGTCCCGAATTCGGTGGCGGCGCGCTGTGCCAGACGTTCGGCGTTGATGCCGGTAAGCGCCCGCGGCTCACGCGCGCCGGGCGGCAGCAGGTAGAGCTCCGGCGGCGCCGCCAGCGACGCCAATGCAATGACAGTGCCGCGCGGCGTATCGGCGAAGCCGGTGACCTGGCCCTGCGCCAGCAGCGGCCGGACATCGCCACGGCGCGGATCGATGCGGAACAGCCCGGTCTGCCCGCGGTCGTCGGCGGTGACCAGCAGGCTGCGACCATCGCGCGCCACCTCGATCTGGCCCACGGAGAAGTCCCAGTCGGCGACCAGTTCGCGCGTGGCGGCGCCATCGCGCAGCATCACGCGCAGGCGGTCGGCTTCGAAGCCGGGGCGCCGCATGGCGAGATACACCAGGCGCCCGTCGGCAAGGAAGCGCGGCTGCGTGTCCCAGGCCGGGTTGTCCGCGGTGAGGTTCACCGGCGTGCCGCCACTCGCGGGCACCTGCCACAGGTCGAAGTTGGTCGACCAGGCTTCACCGCGGCTGGCTTCGCGCGCCGAGAACACCACGCTGCGGCCATCGGGGCTGAAGGTGAATTCCTCATCGCCGCCCATGGGTCGCGAGGGTGTGTTCGCGCGCATGCCCGGCATCAGGTCGACAGGTTCGCCGGCTTTGCCATCCGCGCCGACCCATGCGGTGAACAGGTGGGCGAGGGTGCCGTCCTCCCAGCGATCCCAGTGCCGCACGAACAGCTGGTCGAAGGCCATGGCGCTGGTCTTGTCGGCGGTGCGCGCGGCCAGGTGCTCAGCGGTGCAGGCCAGTGTGCTGCAGTCCGGCATGACATCCAGCGACAGCAGCAGACGTGGCTCGGTGGGTGAGACCTTCAGCGCATTGACGCCCACCGGATAGGCGGTGACCGGCATGGCTTCGCCGCCATCGAGCGCCAGGCGCCACACCTGGGCACTGCCCGAGCGCGTGGACAGGAAGTACAGGTGACGGCCGTCGGCCGACCAGCGCGGGTTGTAGTCGGCGGCCGGATCATGCGTGAGTTGCCGTGGCTGGGTGTCGGCGGTTGCAAGGTCGAGCAGGTACAGATCGTTGTTGCCGCGGTTGGCGGCAAGGTCGGTGCTGCGCAGCGTGAAGGCGAGGTAGCGTCCGTCCGGCGAGGCCTGAGGATCGGACAGCCGGTTCATCATCACCAGGTCTTCGGGCGAGAAGCCCGGGAGGACATCGGGCGCGGCTGCCAGGCAGATGCTGCCGGCGGTGGCGAACAGCAGCGTGGAGAGACCGTTGCGCAGAAAGGCGGACATGGCGGCTCCTGTCGTCCGGAAAGGACCGGGCCATCAAGTGTAGCGGCCGCCGCTGGTCGGCGGGCTCGGCCTTCAGTCCTTGCCGCCCTTGGGATCGGGATCCTGGTTCTCCTGCGCCAGCGTTTCCACCGTGCGCCGGGTCTTGATCCATTCGGAGAGCTTGCGCAGGTCCTGGGTCTTGAGGCGACGCGCCTGCGTGGTGTCGCCGGAGACCCTGGCGTAGGGGTTATAGGCGCCGCCCGGCAGCTCCGGAGCAGCGACAGGCTCGTCGGTCGCGATCTCCAGGCGGTCGGGCATCTGGCGCTCCGGCTCCTGTTCGTCGGGCACGTAGAGCGTGAATTTGTCAGGTGTCTTGTTTGACATGATCAGCTTCGCAATAGTGCCCGGCTCCGCTGCGGCATTTCCGTCGATTGCATCACGCGGGAGAGCCGCGGCCATCCAGCACGGCCTGGGCGCGCAGCAGCGCGATGATGGTCTTGGCGTCCCGCAGCTCGCCCTGCAGGGCTCTGCGAACGGCCTCGGCCATGGGCATCCAGTGCACCTCCATCACTTCATGGGGTTCGCGCGCCAGCGGACACTCGGACAGTCCGCGGGCCAGATACAGATGCAGGGTCTCGGCGAATACGCCGGGCGAGCTGAGGATGGAGCCCAGCGACTGCCAGTGCACGGCTTCGCGTCCGGCTTCCTCGATGAGCTCGCGACGGGCGGTTTCCTGCGGCGGCTCGCCTGGTTCGAGGCGCCCCGCGGGCAGCTCCCACACCCAGCCGTCCGCCGCGGGCCGGTACTGGTGGATGAGGCACACCTGATCCTGCGCGTCGATGGCGACCACGGCCGCGCCGCCGGGATGATGGATGATCTCGAAATCCGCCACCGTGCCGTTGGGCAAGGGCACCGTCTCGACGTTGACCGTGATGACTCGTCCGCGGAATTTCGTGCTGACCTGCTTCACAGCCTGACCTGTTTCACATCCATTCCGCCATCATCACATCATGCCTTCGGCATTGGCTATAGTCCGCAGGATCATGGCCGCACAGTCCCTGCATCTGGAACCGCTCAACATCGCGCAGCGCAAGGCCGCAAGCTACGGCGAGGCGCTGCCCGGCGGCGGCCTGCGCGCCGGGCCGCTGCTGGTGATCGCCGGCGCCGGCACCGGCAAGACCGGCACGCTGGCGCATCGCGTGGCGCATCTGGTGCTTTCCGGCGTCGATCCCTCGCGCATCATGCTGCTCACCTTCACGCGGCGCGCCGCGCTTGAAATGCGACGGCGCGCCGTCGAGATCCTGCGCAAGGCGCTGGATGACACGCTGGGCGGCAAGTCGCAGGCCATCGCGCAGCGGCTGATCTGGACCGGCACCTTCCATTCCATCGGCAATCGCCTGCTGCGCCACTACGCGCCGCAGCTGGGTCTGGAACCTTCCTTCACGGTGGTGGACCGCAGCGATTCGGCCGATCTGATGGATCAGCTGCGCACCGAACTGGGTCTGGCCTCGAAGGAGCAGCGTTTCCCGCGCAAGGAAACCTGCCTTGCTATCTATTCGCATCGCGTCAACACCGGCAAGGCGCTGCGTGAATCGCTGGAGCAGCAGTTCCCCTGGTGCCTGCAGTGGGAACAGGACCTCACGGCTCTGTACCGCGCCTATGTAGGCCGCAAGCAGCGCTTCAATCTGCTCGACTATGACGACCTGCTGCTCTACTGGCAGGTGCTGATGTCCGAGCCGAAGCTGGCGCAGCACGTGGGCTCGCATTTCGACCACATACTGGTCGATGAATACCAGGACACCAACCGCCTGCAGGCGCAGATCCTGGAGGGCATGAAGCCCGATGGCGCCGGGCTCACCGTGGTCGGCGACGATGCGCAGGCCATCTATTCATTCCGTGCCGCCGCGGTGGAGAACATCCTGGGTTTTCCGCAGCGCTACCAGCCGCCGGCGGAAGTGGTGACGCTGGCGCAGAACTACCGCTCCACGCAGCCGGTGCTGGATGTGTCCAATGCGCTGATGGCCGATGCGCCGCGGCAGCACCGCAAGCATCTGCTCGCGGCGCGCGGCGCCGGCCAGATGCCGCGCTACATCACCACCGATGATCTGGAATCGCAGGCCGAATACGTGGCATTGCAGATCCTGCAGCGGCGCGAGGCGGGCACGGCGCTGCGCCGCCAGGCGGTGCTGTTCCGCACCGGCAGCCACAGCGACCTGCTGGAGGTGGAGCTGGCGCGGCGCAAGATTCCCTTCGTGAAATATGGCGGGCTGAAGTTCCTCGAAGCCGCGCATGTGAAGGACCTGATCGCCGTGCTGCGCTGGGTCGACAACCCGCGCAACAGCCTGGCGGCCTTCCGTGTGCTGCAGCTGCTGCCGGGCATGGGGCCGGTGAATGCGCGCGCGGTGGTCGAGGCGCTGGATGCCGGCGGTGGCTCTCTCGCCGCGCTGCGCCAGCACGCGGTGCCCAAGGGCAGCGAGCGGGATTTCAGCCGCCTGCTGGATCTGCTCGCTGCGCTTGCAGAGCCGGGGCGGGCCTGGCCTGGCCAGCTGCGCATGGCGCGCGAGTGGTACCAGCCGCATCTGGAGCGCATCTTCGAGCATTTCCACACGCGCATCGGCGACCTCGAGCAGCTCGAGCAGCTGTCGCAGCAGTTCGCCTCGCGCGAGCGCTTCCTCACCGAGATGACGCTGGATCCGCCGCAGGCCGTGAGCGACCTGTCGGGCAAGGCGCATCAGGACGAGGACTACCTGGTGCTGTCGACCATCCATTCGGCCAAGGGCATGGAATGGGACACCGTGTACGTGCTCAATGTGGTTGATGGCAGCTTCCCCTCCGAATTCGCCGCCGGCAAGCCTGCGATGGTCGAGGAGGAGCGCCGGCTGCTTTACGTGGCGATGACACGCGCCCGCAATGAATTGCAGCTGGTGAGTCCGCTCAAGTTCCCGCTGACGCAGCAGGCGCCGCGCGGCGATGCGCACGTCTACGGCGGTCGCAGCCGTTTCATCACCGATAAAGTGCTCAAGTGCCTGGAGCAATCCGGCTATGCGGGCAGTCGCGCCGCCGAGGCGCGGCTGGATGCCGCGCAGCCGATCCGCATCGACGCCACCGCGCGTCTGAAAGACATGTGGTGAGGCGCCGGCAGCAGCGCTAGCGTGGCTTGACGAACTTGAGCGTGAAGCGGTCGCTCTCGCCGATGGCCAGATACCTCTCCCGCTCCTTCTCGCCCTCGGCCAGAACCGGAGGCAGCGTCCACACGCCGCCGGGGTAGTCCTTCGTGTCCTGCGGGTTGGCGTTGATCTCGGAGGTGGCGACCAGCCGGAAGCCCGCCTCCTCGATCATGCGGATGGCATGGCTCTGGCTGACGTAGCCGTTGGCCGCGCGCGGGTCCACGGGCAGGGCGGCATTGGCGCGATGATCCACCACGCCGAGCACGCCGCCGGGCTTAAGCACGCGATGGATGTCGGCGAGCGCGGCGGCGGTGGTGTCGGCCGCCATCCAGTTGTGCACGCTGCGGAAGGTGAGCACCAGATCCACTGATGATTCGGGCGCGGTGAGGGGGCCGCGGCCCGGAGCAAAACCGACGATCTGGACGCGGTCGAGCAGGCCTGGCGCTGCGGCGAGCATGGCGCGGAAGCCCTCGTGATGGCGCACGGAGTTGGGGTTCGCCTCGTCCAGCGGCGTGAAGCCCACCAGCAGCCGGCCGCGCTCGCGCAGCACCGGCGCCAGCACCCGCGTGTACCAGCCGGCTCCCGGGGTCAGTTCCAGCACGGTCATTTCGGGGCGCAGGCCGAAGAACAGCAGCGTCTCCTTGGGATGGCGGTGGATGTCGCGCGCGCGGTCGGTTTCTGGCCGGTGCGGCGAGGCCAGCACGCTGTCGAGAGCCGCGGCGGTCTGCGTGCGCGTTGAGAGGGTGGCGCAGCCGCTCAAGCCCGCCACCATGAGAGCTGCGGTCGTGTACCAGATCCAGGGTTTTCTGCGCGGCATGGCTGGCTCCCGGGCAATGGACGCTTCGGATTCTAGCCCAGCGTACCTTCAGGGTTCGAGATAGGTATAGCCATCAAGCTCGGTCTCGTAGAAGCGCTTCAGGGCCTGGCTCTCCGCCAGCGTCATGCGCCCGTCACGCACGGCCCGCTCGCAGTCGCGCGACAGCGCCGGGTAGAGCTCGGCGACGTCATATTCCATGTATTCCAGTACCTTGTTGGCCGTGTCGCCCTTGACGATCTCCTCGATCCACCAGCCGCCTTCGTCGTGCAGACGGATGTGCGCCACATGGGTGTCGCCGAAGAGGTTGTGCAGGTCGCCCAGGGTCTCCTGATAGGCGCCGACCAGGAACACGGCGAGGAAGTAGTCCTCGCCCTTGCGCAGGGGATGCAGCTCCAGCGTGCGCCTGGTGTCGCGCAGGCTCACGAAGCGGTCGATCTTGCCGTCGGAGTCGCAGGTGATGTCCGCCAGCACCGCCTTGCGCGCTGGCTGCTCGTTCAGACGGTGCACCGGCACGATGGGGAACAGCTGGTCGATGGCCCAGCTGTCGGGCAGCGACTGGAACACCGAGAAATTGCAGAAATAGGTGTCCGAGAGGATGGCCTCGAGTTCGTCCAGCTCTTCGGGAATCTCGTCGAGGCGGCGGGCGGCGTCGCGGATCTTGGTGCAGGTGGCCCAGTACAGGCGCTCGACCAGGCCGCGGTGCTGCAGCGACAGCAATCCCAGCTTGAACATCTGCAGCGCCTGGTCGCGGGCCGCCTGCGCATCGTGGTAGCACTCGACCAGACGGCGCGGACTGACCGAGCGGAAGGCGTCGGCAAGATCCCGCACCGGCTGGGGCGCATCGCGCTGGCGCGGGCCGGGGATGTCTCCCGGGGGCACCTCGAAGCGGTCCATTGCCGAGCAGCCCAGCACGTCGAAGATCAGCAGGCTGTGGTGGGCGGCGATCGCGCGACCCGATTCGCTGATGATCATCGGATGCTCGACGCCGCGTTCATTGCAGACGCTGGCGATGCGGTAGACGACGTTGCTGGCGTATTCGGCCAGGGTGTAGTTCATCGACGAGCTGAAGTTGGTGCCGCTGCCGTCATAGTCCACGCCCAGGCCGCCGCCCACGTCGATGTACTTGAGGCCGGCGCCGAGGCTGCGCAACTCGGCATAGACATGCGCCAGCTCGTTGATCGCCTCGGTGACGCGGCGGATATCCTGCAGCTGGCTGCCGGGATGGCAATGCACCAGCTGCAGGCAGTCGAGCATGTCGCGCTCGCGCAGCACCTGCACCAGTTCCAGGATCTCGGTGGTGAACAGCCCGAACTTGGAGCGGTCGCCGGCCGAATGGCGCCAGCGGCCGGAGCCTTCGCTCGCGAGCTTCACGCGCACGCCGATGCGGGGGCGCACGCCATAGGTTTCGGCGTGGCGCAGTATCAGCGCCAGCTCGGCGAAATTCTCCACCACCGGGATGATGGTGCGGCCCAGCTTGGTGGCGAGGATCACCGCCTCGATGTAGCTGGAGTCCTTGAAGCCATTGCAGATGATGAGCCGGTCGGGAGAGCCCTCGGTCATCGCCATCACCGACAGCAACTCCGGCTTGCTGCCCACTTCCAGCCCGAATCCATAAGGCTTGCCGTAGCGGAACACTTCTTCCACCACCAGGCGCTGCTGGTTCACCTTGATGGGGAACACCGCTGCATAACGGTTGCGGTATTCGTTCTCGGCGATGGCCTGCGCGAAGGCATCGTGCAGGCGCTTGAGGCGATGGGCGAGGATGTCGGAGAAGCGCACCACCACGGGCGTGCGCAGATCGCGGGCCAGCAGGCCCTGCACCACTTCGTGCAGATCGATCTCGCGATCGGTCGTGGTGTCGGGCCGCACCACGACGTGGCCCGCGGCATTGATGGAGAAGTAGCCCTTGCCCCAGGCAGGGATCTGGTAAAGATCCAGCGCATCCTCGATGGACCAGGAGTTGCCTCCCGGAGTGCGCGCCGCTTTCTTGTCGCTCATGTGTCCTGCTTCGCTCCCGTTGCGACCGGCCGGGCCGGATCGCGTATCCATTCGCTGAAACTGCCGGCATAGAGCCGGGCGCCTTCGACGCCGGTGGCGGCCAGGGCCAGCAGATTGTGACAGGCCGTGACGCCGGAGCCGCACATCATCACCAGCTGTCCGGGTTCGGCGCCGGCCAGCAGCGGCGCCCAGGCGGCGCGCAGCTGCGCGGGCGCCAGGAATCGTCCATCGGGTCCGAGGTTCAGGGTGAAGGGGTGATTGAGCGCGCCCGGCACGTGGCCCGCGACCGGGTCGATGGTTTCGTTCTCGCCGGCATAGCGATCCGCGCCACGGGCATCCACCAGCCGGATGATGCCGGCCTGCAGGGCGGCGAGAACCTGGCCGGTGTCCACTGCGCCGTCGAAGGTCCGCGGCGCCACCTGCGTGGGCCGCGGCGTGGGTGAGGTGGTCTGGAGCGCGCGGCCAGAGGCGACCCAGGCCGCAAGGCCGCCGTCGAGCACGCGCACATTGCGGTGTCCTCGGGCGCGCAGCAGCCACCAGGCCCGGGCCGCGTAGGCGCCGTGGCCCTGGTCGTAACACACCACTTCGCTGTCGGCGGTGAATCCCCAGCGGCCCAGCGTCGCGGCGAAGGCCGCGGGATCGGGGAGCGGGTGGCGGCCCGTCGTCGCCGTCACGGGCGAGGAAAGGTCGCGGTTCAGGTCGGCATGGCAGGCGCCGGGAATGTGCCCGCCGCGGTACCCGGCCTCGCCCCAGTCGGGACGCGCCAGGTCGAAACGGCAGTCGAGAATCACGAGATGCGGCGCACCCAGCAGGGCGTCGAGCGTGGCGACGTCCACCAGTACCGCCGCCGCGGTGCTTTGGCTCATCCGCGCATCATCGCTGCTGCAACCGCCGTGCACAATTCATCGCTACAATTTCCCGCATGAGCATCGATGTCTACTGGGCCCGCGGCTGCGCCTTTTCCTGGCGGGTGCTGCTGACGCTGGAGTTCAAGGGGCTGGCGTGGACCGGGCACGAGCTGCAGCTGGACTTCCAGGAACAGAAGGGCCCGCGCATGCTGGCGATGAATCCGCGCGGCCGCGTGCCCGTGTTGCGCGATGGCGACTATGTGGTGTTCGAGTCGCTGGCGGTGATGTACTACCTCGATCTGAAGTATCCCGCGCCGCCGCTGTTCGGCCATTCTCCCGAGGAAGCGGGCGTCGTGATGCGGGTGATCAACGAATTCCAGGCCTACACCGAGGCCGAGCTGCTGGGCATCATCGAATGGGTGCGCCGTCCGCGGCCTGGCCATGAGGAGGAGCTCACGCATGCCATGCATCTGGTGGCCGCCGAGGCGCGCACCATCGAGAGCCGCCTTGCCAAGGGCGACTGGATCGTCGGTGATGCGGTATCCGCGGCCGACCTTGCGATATACCCTTGCATCCGGCTGCTGCACCGGGCGCTGATGCGTCCCGAGGCCCGGGAGCTGTCGGCAAGATTCCTGCCGGCGGAAGTGCACTATCCACGCCTGGCGCAGTGGATGCAGCGGATCGAGAGTTTGCCTGGTTACCAACGTACAGCGAGTGTGTGTGAGAAATGACTGACAAGGTGCATATCGAGTTTCCCGGCCGGATCGTCATGATCGGTTTTGGCAGTATCGGGCAGGGCGTGCTGCCGCTGATCCTGCGTCATGTGGGCATCCGTCCGGACCGTATCACCATCGTCACCGCGGAGGAGGCCGGCAGGGCGGAGGCCGAGAGCATGGGCGTGCGCTTCATGGTCGAGCCGCTGGTGCGGGAGAATTTCCGCCGCGTGCTCGATTCGCTGATGGGGCGCGGCGATTTCCTGCTCAACCTGTCCGTCGATGTGTCGAGCATCGCGCTGATCAAGCATTGCTGGGAGCGCGGCGCGATGTATCTGGATACCTGCATCGAGCCCTGGGCCGGCGGCTACACCGACAGCGCGCTGCCGCCGGCGCGCCGCACCAACTATGCGCTGCGCGAGGAAGTCCTGGCGCTGCGCACCGCCGACACGGCGAAGGCGCCCACGGCGGTGATCACCCACGGCGCCAACCCCGGCCTGGTTTCGCATCTGATGAAGGTGGCGCTGCTCAACATCGCGCGCGATGTGAAGCTCGATCTGCCTGCGCCGGCATCGAAGGACGACTGGGCGAAATTCGCGCAGGCGCTGGGCGTGCGCACCATCCATATCGCCGAGCGCGATACGCAGGTTTCCAATACGTCCAAGCAGGTCGGCGAGTTCGTCAACACCTGGTCGGTCGATGGTTTCACCGGCGAGGGCTGCCAGCCGGCCGAGCTGGGCTGGGGCACGCATGAGCGCAACTTCCCGCGTGACGGCAAGCGTTTCGATTTCGGCGGCGGCGCGGCGATCTATCTGGGCCAGCCGGGCGCGGCCACGCGCGTGCGCACCTGGACGCCGCTGGCGAAGAACTTCCACGGCTTTCTCATCACGCACAGCGAGTCGATCTCGACCTCGGACTTCTACACCGTGCGCGAGCGCGGTCAGGTGCTGTATCGCCCAACCACGCACTATGCCTATCACCCCTGCGATGCGGCGGTGCTGTCGATGCACGAGTTCGCCGGCCGCAACTGGGAGCTGCAACCGCGCAAGCGCATCCTGATGAACGACATCGTGAGCGGCGTGGATGAGCTGGGCGTGCTGATCGCGGGCCACAAGAAGAATGCCTACTGGTATGGCTCGCAGCTTTCCATCGAGCAGGCGCGCGCGCTGGCGCCGCGCAACAACGCCACCAGCCTGCAGGTGACGGTGTCGGTGCTGGCGGGAATGATCTGGGCGATGGAGAACCCGGACCGCGGCCTGCTGGAGCCGGATGAGATCGATTACCGGCGCGTGCTGGAAATCTGCATGCCGTATCTGGGCACTGTCACCGGCGAGTATACCGACTGGACGCCGCTGTCCGACCGCGAACGCCTGTTCCCGGAGGACATCGACAAGAGCGATCCATGGCAGTTCAAGAACGTGCGCGTGATCTAGACCTGCACGCGCGGCGCGCCTGGCTCCGGGGCGCGCCTCACTCGTAGTCGATCGCCACGATCACGTAGTGGCGCTTGAGGCCGCCGGTCTCGAGCGCCACTTGTGCATCCAGCGCCTTGCCCAGCAGCGCCCGCGCCAGTGGCGCATCCATGCTGATGTAGCCAGGCTGGTCGCCGAACTCGTCGGGTCCCACGATGCGGTAGCGATGTTCGGCTCCGTCGTCGTCCTCGAGCGTGACCCAGGCGCCGAAGAACACGCGGCCGTGATCCGAGGGCGGCTGGTCCACCACCACCATGCCGTCGAGCCGCCTGCGCAGGAAGCGCACCCGCGAATCGATCTCGCGCAGCCGCTTCTTGCCGTAGGTGTAGTCCGCGTTCTCGGAGCGGTCGCCCTGCGCGGCGGCGGCGCTGACCACCGCGGTGACCTGCGGACGCTCCACCCGCCACAGCTGTTCCAGCTCCGCCCTGAGACGGGCGGCGCCTGCCGGCGTGATGTACTGCGATCCGGGTTTCGCGGGCGGGCGGTAGCGACTCATGGGGAGCAGAGACTACACTTGCGCGCCAGGGTTGTGCCCTTTCCAAACAGGAGTTGGACCATGCGTGGATTGCGTTTCGTAGTGATGGCTGCCGCCGTCCTGCTGTCGGGCTGCGGGTACAACACGCTGCAGAGCCAGGACGAGGCGGTGAAGGCCTCGTGGGCCGATGTGCTGAGCCAGTACCAGCGCCGCGCGGATCTGATCCCCAACCTCGTCGCCACGGTGAAGGGCTATGCCGCGCACGAGGAGAGCGTGCTCGTCGGCGTCACCGAGGCGCGGGCCAAGACCGGTTCGATACAGCTCACGCCCGAACTCGTCAACGATGAGGCGGCGATGGCCCGCTTTCAGGAGGCGCAGGGCCAGCTGACGCAGGCGCTCAAGAGCCTGTTCGCGGTGGCCGAGAACTATCCGGACCTCAAGGCCAACCAGAACTTCCTCGAACTGCAGGCGCAGCTGGAAGGCACGGAGAACCGGATCGCCGTGGCCCGCAACCGCTTCATCCAGACGGTGCAGGCCTACAACACGACGGTGCGTTCCTTCCCGACCAACCTGACCGCGATGCTGTTCAAGCACAAGGTCAAGCCGGGCTTCACCGTCGAGAACGAAGCAGCCATCTCGCAGGCGCCGACGGTGGACTTCGGCGGCGCGGCGCCTGCGCCGGCGCCGTAGCCCTATCGCCGTGAACCTGCTGCGGCCCGGTCTTCGCGCGGCAGCGCTGCTGCTGGCGCTGCTTGCCTGCGCCGTGCCTGCGGCGGCGCAGCCGTTGCAGCCGGTGCCGGGGCTCGCGGCACGGGTCACGGATCTCACCGGTACGCTCACCGCCGATCAGCAGGCGGACCTGGAGCAGAAACTCGCCGCCTTCGAGCAGCGCAAGGGCGCGCAGATCGCGCTGCTGGTGGTCAATACCACGCAGCCGGAAACCATCGAGCAGTATTCGATCCGGGTTGTCGAGGCATGGAAGCTCGGTCGCGAGCAGCCTGACGATGGCGTGCTGCTGCTGGTGGCGATGCAGGATCGGCAGCTGCGCATCGAGGTTGGCTATGGCCTGGAGGGCGTGCTGCCGGACGCCATTGCCAGCCGCATCATCCGCGAGACCATCACGCCGCTGTTCCAGCAGGGCGATTTCTACGGCGGCATCGGCGCCGGGCTCACGCGCATCATGGGCGTGGTGGATGGCGAGCCGTTGCCGCCGCCCGATCAACGATGGAATGGCGGGGCTGGCGAGCCCATCGCCGGTCTGCTGCCAGTGCTGTTCTTCGGTGTAGTGGTGGTGGGCGCGCTGCTGCGGGCCGTGTTCGGTCGCACGGCAGGGGCCTTGCTGACCGGCGGGCTCACCGGCGGCGTCGTGTGGCTGGCTTCCAAGGTGCTCTTGCTGGCAGGCTTCGCGGGCGTCGCGGCGCTGCTGCTGAGCCTGCTGCTGGGTATTTCCACCAATGTGCGCAATGGTCGCGGTGGTGGAGTTTCCGGTCCGCCGGGAGGCTGGGGCGGCGGCCTCGGCGGCGGATCATGGGGCGGCGGCCGTGGCGGTGGCTTTGGCGGCGGCGGGTTCGGCGGCGGTGGTGGTGGTTTCGGAGGCGGCGGCGCGTCGGGCCGCTGGTAGATCGATGTTGCGTGTTCTGCGTCATCTGTTCATGCCGTACTGGATGCTGCGGCTGCGTTTCCGTCCGCCACTGCTGGCGCAGATCGAGCGGCGCATCGGCGAGGTGGAGCGCGCCCATCCCGGCGAGCTGCGTTTCGTGGTCGAGCATGCGCTCGAGCTGGGTGATCTGATGGATCGTGTGTCGCCGCGGCAGCGGGCCCTGGAGCTGTTCGGGCTGCTGCGCGTCTGGGACACCGAGCGCAACAACGGCGTGCTGATCTACGTGCTGTACGCCGACCACGCGGTGGAGATCGTGGCCGACCGTGGCCTTGCTCGCAGCGTGCCGCAGGAGCAGTGGGATGCGCTGTGCCGCGAGGTCGAGGTGCAGTTCCGTGCCGGCCGCTGCGGGGAAGGAGCGCTGGCGGCCATCAATGGCGCGGCGCGGCTGCTGGAACGGCATTTTCCGGCCGGCGCGGCGGCCGGAGAGCTTCCCGACCAGCCTCTGCTGCTCTAAGGCCCTGTTCGCACAGCGTAAAGTTGAGGCGAACCAGCCCCAATTGCACCGCTCCGGTGTAATAATCGGGCCATGAAGACGCTACGCACTGGTATCGCACTTGCAGCACTGGCTGTCTTGGCCGGCTGTTCGCTGATGGGCCCCAGGGCCGAACTGCCGGCACCGGCTCCCGAGCCCGTTGAACCACCGGCTCCACAATATGACCCGCCGGTGGCCACCCACCACTTCGAGATCGACGCCGCGCACGATGATGTGGTCGGCCAGATCCAGATCACCGTGGCGAGCCAGGCCGACACGCTGTCCGACATCGCGCGCCGCTTCAATGTCGGCTACGAGGAGATCGTCCGCGCCAATCCGGGGGTCGATCCCTGGATTCCCGGCGAGGGGCGCGAGATCGTGGTGCCCACGCAGTTCGTGCTGCCCAGCGGGCCGCGTCAGGGCATCGTCATCAATATCGCCGCCATGCGCCTCTTCTATTTCCCGCCGGCGAAGAAGGGTGAGAAGCAGGTGGTCTACACGCACCCCATCGGCATCGGCAAGGTGGGCTGGTCGACGCCGGAAGGTACGACCAAGGTCACCGCCAAGCAGAAAGACCCGGTGTGGCGGCCGACCAAATCCATCATCGCCGAGCACAAGAAGAACGGCGAGATCCTGCCCGCGGTGGTGCCCGCCGGTCCGGACAATCCGCTGGGCCGCTACAAGCTCACACTGGGCTGGCCGTCCTATCTCATCCACGGCACCAACAAGCCCTATGGTGTCGGGCTGCGCTCGAGCCACGGCTGCATCCGCCTGTATCCGGAGGACATCGAGCAGGTATTTTCGATGGTGGGGTCGGGCACGGCGGTGCGCGTGGTCAACCAGCCCTTCGTGTTCGGCTGGCATGAAGGGCAGCTCTATCTTCAGGCCTACGATGTGCTCGAGGACGACAAGCGCGACTGGTCGAAGTCCCAGCCCAAGCTGCTTGCCAAGACGCTCAGCGCACGCATCCAGGCCGAGCTCAAGGCGCAGAACCAGACGGTGGACTGGAAGCGCGTGGCGCAGATCACCGCTGATCCGCGCGGCCTGACGCTGTCGGTCACAGATACCGGGCAGACCATCGATGCGCTGCTGGCGTCGGCGCCGCGCGTGCAGAACCGCATTCCCGATGGCGGCAACTGGGATGGCGCCGATGATCCGGCGTTGCAGGCGCAGCGTGACGTGGAATCCATGGTCATCGAGCAGGCACAGGCTCCTGCCACCTGAGCTATAGTCGCGTGCCCATGGGAACCCTGTCCGAATGGCTGAAGATCATGCTGGGCGAAATCGCCCGCAAGCAGGATGACCAGTCACGCGCGGCCGCCGAGCTGAAGCTGCGCCAGGGCGCGGCAAACAGCCGCGATGCGCAGGCGGTGAAAGGGAAAGTTTCCTAAGTGCAGGACGTGATCGGCACCGGTGGTCGCGCCTCCGGCGCTGCACTTGCAGAATCCACATCGCAGCATGCCGCCCACACAGCCGGCATTGCATCGGCGCCCACCGGCGTCGTCGCCTTCGTCGGCCGCTGTCTCAAGGGGCCGGTCAACGAGGCGCAGCGGATCACTAGCTTCGTCGAATACCAGCAGATGTTCGGCGGTCTGTGGTCCGGGTCCACGCTCTCCTACGCCGTGCAGCAGTTCTTCGAGCATGGTGGCCGCGAGGCGGTGATCGTGCGCGTGGTCAGCGGTGGCCGTCCGCCCACCATCGACCTGCCCGCGGGTGACGACGTCCTGGTGCTGACGGGCATCTGTCCCGGCACGCGCGAGTTCCTGCGCGTCTCGGTCGATTACGACGGCATCAGCCCCCAGGATACGGACCTCTTCAACCTGGTGGTGCAGCGGGTGCGCGCGCCCGGCTCGGAGCTGGTCGAGGCGCAGGAGAGTTTCCGTCGCCTGTCGGTGCTGGCCGGTTCGGCGCGCGAGATCGGGCGCGTGCTGTCCGGCTCGCGGCTGGTGCGGCTTTCGGGGCGGTTGCCGCGACAGCGCCCCGACATCACGCGCGGCGCCGATCCACAGGCGCTCATCGGCTACACGGCCTGCAACCGCGATGGCGATGATGGCCGCCTTCTGTCCGACTACGACCTGATCGGTTCGGAGGCCGGCCGCAGCGGCCTCTTCGCTCTGGCCGGAGGTTCGCCGTTCAATTTCCTGTGCATTCCGCCGCCGGCGCCGGAACAGGATCTGGGCCTGAGCGTGCTGGTGGTCGCGGCGCGTTTCTGCCGCCAGCAGCACGCGCTGCTGCTGGTCGATCCGCCGCATGCGTGGCGCACGGTCGATGACGCCATTGCCGGCATGCGCGCCTGGCCGCTGCAGAATCGCGATGCGCTGATGTTCTTCCCACGCATCCTCGCCAAGGACCGTCTCACGGCGCAGATGGCCGAGTTCGCGCCCTCCGCGGCGGCGGCGGCGCTGATCCTGCGTGATCCCGGCTCGCTGGAGGCGCCCTGGCAGGATGTGGAGATGGCGTTGCTGCGGCCCTCGGCGCAGCCCGCCGTGGCGGTGGATGAAGCGCAGCGGCTGCGGCTGGCGCGCGCCGGCCTCAACCTGGTGTCCGCCACCCGCAACCACGCGCGGCAGCCGCTGCCGCTGCGCACGCTGGCCGGCGACCGCTGTTCGCCGCCTGAAACCTGGCAATTGTCCGAGCGCCGTCTGGCGTTGTTCGTCAGCAGCAGCATCGAGCGCGGTACGCGCTGGGTCGCGATGGAAGGCAACTGCCTGCGCACCCGCGAGCGCGCCTGCCGGCAGGTGGAGCGCTTTCTCTCCAGCCTTGCCGCGGCCGGGGCTTTCGCCGGCACCCAGATCAACCGGCATTACTTCGTGTTCTGCGACGAGCGCGTGAACGGCGTGGGCGATGAGCTTGCCGGCGAGGTGCGGCTGGCCTATGGCTTCCAGTCGCGCCTGGGGGCGCATCGCCAGAGCTGGCTGGTGTCGCACCGGGCCGCCGGCAGTCACACCCGCCCCGTGAGTCTCAATGCGCTGGCCGCGCGGGAGCTTGCCCAGCCATGAGCGCAGAAATCCGCCGCCATGTGGTGTTTTCGCATGGGCAGGACAGCAGCCCCTTCAGCCGCAAGATCCTGGCGTTGTACGAGATCGCCGAAGCCGAGGGTTATCACGCGGCCGCGGTCGATTATCGCGGCATCGACTCCCCGGAAGAACGCGTGCTGATGCTGTCGGATTTCTGCAAGGATCTGGCGGGCGAGCTGGTGCTGGTGGGATCGAGCCTGGGCGCCTGGGTTTCGCTGGTGGCGGCTTCGTCGCTGCATGCGCGCGGCGTGTTTCTCATGGCGCCGGCCATCACCATGCCGGGCCTGCCGGCGCTGCGGCCCGGCGCGCTCGCCGCGCCTATGACGCTGGTGCATGGCTGGCGTGACGAGGTGGTGCCCTGCGAGCAGAGCATCGACTTCGCGCGCGCGCATGGCGCCTCGTTGCACCTGGTCGAATCCGATCATCGGCTGCACGATGCGTTGCCGCTGATCCGCGATCTGTTCCAGTATTTCCTCGTCGAACTGGATTTGCCTGTACCGCTCGAATAGGGAGCCGTAGTTCTGGATCGCTTCATCGGCAGGCTGCTCATGCCGTGGGTGCGCTTCAACCTGCGACCGCCGGATGTGGCGGCGCAGCTGGGCGCCGCTGCGGCGCCGGTCTGTTATGTGCTCGCGCGCGAAAGCGCGCTGGATGAGCTGGTGTTGCAGCGTGCCTGCGCAAGGGCCCGTCTGCCGCGGCCGGGCCGGAGGCTGCGCGCCGGCAGCAGGGCGCTGCTGCCGCTGGCGCGCAAGGTCGGTGTCTGGCGTGGCCGGCTCGACCGGCGTCCGCCCGCCGCGCTGTCATCCCTCATCGAGGCTGTGCGCGGCGATCCGCAATTCGATGTGCTGCTGGTGCCGGTGTCGGTGTACTGGGGGCGCGCGCCGCAGCGCGAATCCGGCTCCTGGCTGCGACTGCTGGTGTCGGAGGACTGGGCACTGGCCAGCCGCATCCGGCGGCTTGCCACGGTGCTGCTCAACGGCCGCAATACGCTGGTGGAGTTCGGCGCCGGCGTGTCGTTGCGGCAGATGCTGGCCGATGATGTGTCCACCAGTCTTGCGGCGCGGCGGATCTCGCGCCAGCTGCTGGCGCAGCTGGCCGCCGCGCGCACCGCGTACATCGGCCCGGATCTCTCGCACCGCCGCACCCTGATGGCGCAGGTGCTGCGTGCGCGTCCGGTGCGGGCCGCCGTGGCGCAGCAGGCGCGCGATCGCGGCATACCGCGGCGCAAGGCGCTGGAAGAGGCCAAAACCATCTTCGACGAGATCGCCGCCGACTACTCGCCGGGGTTCGTGCAGATCATGGAGCGGGTGTTGAGAAGGCTGTGGACGCGCATCTTCGATGGCGTGGAGGTGCAGCACGGCGAAACCCTGAGCGCCATCGCCTCCGGCAATGAGCTGGTCTATGTGCCCTGCCATCGCAGCACCATGGATGATGTGCTCACGCCCTACGCGGTATATGCGCGCGGCTTTGCCGTGCCGCACATTGCCGCCGGCATCAACCTGAATCTGCCGCTGCTGGGGCCGCTGCTGCGCAAGGGCGGTGCCTTCTTCATGCGCCGCAGTTTTCGCGGCAGCCCGCTGTATACCGTGGTGTTCATGAACTACCTCGGCGCCATCATGGCCCGCGGTCATCCGATCCAGTATTTCATCGAGGGCGGCCGCAGCCGCACCGGCCGGCTGCTCGCGCCCAAGACCGGCATGCTGTCCATGACGCTGCGCAGCTACCTGCGCCAGCCGCGCCGCCCGGTGGTGTTCGTGCCGGTGTACCTGGGCTACGAGCGCATCATGGAAGTCGACAGCTACGTCGGCGAGCTGTCGGGCAAGCCGAAGGAAAAGGAGACGCTGGGCGGTTTCCTCAAGTCGCTGAAGCGACTGCGCGAGAACTTCGGCCGCGTGCATGTGAACATCGGCGAGCCGATTGCGCTGACGCAGCTGCTGGATGCCACCGAGGCCGAGTGGCGCAGCCAGATCGGGCAGGAGGTGCGCGCCGCCGCCGTGGCGCGCGCCGTCGACGAGCTGGCGCCGCGCATCATGCGGCATATCAATTCCGCGGCCGCGATGACGCCGGTGAACCTGCTGGCGCTGGTGCTGCTGGCGACGCCGCGGCAGGTGATGCTGGAAGCGGACCTGCTGCGGCAGCTGGATTTCTGCCTGCGGCTGTTGAAGCAGGCGCCGTACTCGCCTCGCATGACGCTCACCACCCAGTCGCCGGAGGAGATCGTCCGTACCGGCGAGAAGCTGGGGTTGCTCGAGCGGCGCGAAGGCGGCGCGGTGGGGCTGGCGCCGCGGCACGCGGCGTCGATGGTCTACTACCGCAACAATGTGCTGCATCTGCTCGCCATGCCGTCGCTGCTGGCCTGCTGCTTCCTCTCCAACGAAGTGCTGGAGGAGGGCGATCTGCAGCGCCTGGCCTGGCGCATCTATCCCTATATCTCTTCCGAGCTGTTCCTGCGCTGGGAGGAATCCGAGGTGGAGCAGGTGGTGACCGGATACCTCGAGGCGCTGCGCGCCACGGGGGTGCTGCACATGGACGAGCAGCGTCGCTGGCGCGCCGCGCCTCCGGCGACGGCCGAGGCCATGCAGTTGTCGCTGCTGGCACAACCCACGTTGCAGACCATCGAGCGTTACTACCTCGCCGTCGAGCTGTTGCGTCAGGCCGGCAGCGGCGCGATCACCCAGCCGGAACTCGGCAAGCGCTGCCAGCAGATGGCCGAGCGCATGCTGACGCTGTATGGCTTTCATTCGCCGGAATTCCACGACCGTACATTGTTCGAGAGCTATCTGGCGCTGCTGCGCCGGCGCGGCGTGATCCGCGCCGACAGCGAAGGCCGGCTGGTGTTCGACGATGTGCTGGAGCGCATCTCGAGCGACGCGCAGCTGGTGCTATCGGAGCAGATCCGCCACAGCGTGCTGCAGGTCGTGCACGGCTGAGTCAGGCAGCCGGATGCCAGCGCGCGTGCGGCGCCAGAGGATGTCCTCGGCCGAGCGCGCCCACTCCTCGCGCACCAGGTAGCGCACCTCCGCCAATGTCAGCCCGTTGCCGAAGGCCGTGCCCAGGTCCTTGAGGCTGCGGGCCTCTCCCAGCAGCACCGCGATGCGCGTGCCATACAGATTCGCGAGCCTTTCGACCAGCGCCGGCGGCAGCTGCGGATAGCGCTCGCGGCATTGCGCCGTGAAGCGGGGCAGATCCGCCCCGGGCATGTCTCCACCAGGCAGCGGCGCGCGGTCGGTCCATGGCGTATCGGCAATGCCCTGCAGGCGGCTGCGCAGTGAATCGAGCGCCGCCTCGGCGAGCCTGCGGTAGGTGGTGATCTTGCCGCCATACACCGACAGCACCGGCGCTCCGCCGGGCGCATGCTGCAATTCCAGATGGTAGTCGCGCGACACGCTCTGCGCGCGCGTCTGGCTGCCGTCGTCATAGAGAGGGCGTACGCCGGAGTAGGTCCAGCATATGTCCCGCGCCGAGACCGGCATGCGGAAGAAACGCTCGACGCAATCGAGCAGATATTTCTGTTCGCCTGGCGTGATCGACACTTGCGCCGGGTCGCCGTCGAAAGGCTGGTCGGTGGTGCCGACCAGCGTGTAGTCGCGTTCGTAGGGGATGGCGAACACCACGCGGCGATCCGGGCTCTGCAGCAGGTAGGCGTGGTCGCCCTGGTAAAGGCGCGGCAATACCAGGTGGCTGCCCTGCACCAGGCGCAGATGCTGGCGCGGCTCGATGCCCACCCTGCCCAGCACCTCGTTCACCCACGCGCCGCTGGCGTTGACCAGCGCGCGGGCAGTGAGACGCAGCGGTTGCGCCGCGCCACGCGGGCGGCACAGCACCTGCCAGCGATCCCCTTCGGCACACGCGGCTTCCACGCGCGTGTGCAGCAGCACGCGCGCGCCGCGATCGCAGGCATCGCGCGCATTGAGCACCACCAGCCGGCTGTCCTCGACCCAGCAGTCCGAATAGGCAAAGCCGTTGTGCATACCCGACCGCAATGGCGCGCCTTCCACCGTGCCGGCCAGATCCAGGGATTCGGAGGCCGCGAGCTTTTCGCGCCCGCCCGCATGGTCGTACACGAACAGGCCCAGCCGCAGCAGCCAGCGGGGCCGCAGGCCATCGACATAGGGAAGCACGAAGCGCATTGGCCGGATGATGTGCGGCGCGATGGCCAGCAACCGCTCGCGTTCCGACAGCGCTTCGCGCACCAGGCGCAGCTCGCCCTGTTCCAGATAACGCAGGCCGCCGTGGATGAGCTTGGTGCTGGCCGAGGAGGTGTGGGCCGCAAGATCGTCCTGTTCGACCAAGGCTACCGAAAGGCCGCGGCCGGCGGCATCGCGCGCAATGCCGGCGCCGTTGATGCCGCCGCCGATCACCAGCAGGTCGAAGTGCTGCGCCGCGCTGTCGGTCATCGCCGGCGTCGCGCTGTCAGTCATCGCCGCGCACTTTCCTGCGCAGACGCTTTACGCCGCTGTCGATGCGCTTGTGTTCCAGCCGCCGCTCGCGCGAGGCGCGCGTCGGTTTCGTGGCCTTGCGCGGTTTGGGCGCCTTGCTGGCCTGCTCGAGCAAAGTCATCAGACGTGCGAGCGCTTCGCGCCGGTTGCCTTCCTGCGTGCGGTGGTTGCGCGCGATGATGAGCAGGTCGCCGGCTTCGGTGATGCGCCGGCCGGCGAGGCGCCGCAGGCGCTGTTTGCCGGCTTCGTCCAGCGCGCGGCTGCGATCGACGAAGAAGCGCAGCTGGGCCGCAGTTGCCAGCTTGTTTACGTTCTGGCCGCCGGGGCCGGCCGAGCGGACGAAGCTGATGGAGTAGTCGTCCGCGTCCGGCTCGCGGCTCATGGATCGCCGCCGCGCGCCTTCACCATGCGTATGTCGCGCTGGGCCACGGGCATGGTGATGCCGTGTTCGCGGAACAGCCGCCAGATGGCGCGGTTCACGTCCGAGCGCACATTGTTCACGCCTTCCTGCGGGTCGGCGATCCAGAAGCGCAGTTCCAGGTCGATGCCGTGATCGCTGAAATTCATCAGCCGCGAGGCGGGCGGCGGATCGGCAAGCACGCGCTGCTGCCCGCGCGCGGCCAGCAGCAACACGTCCAGTGCCTCTTCCGGATCGTCCTGGTAGCTGATGCGCACCGGCAGCTTCAGGCGCACCTTGGAATCCGAATAGCTCCAGTTGATCATCGGATTGGTGATCATGTTCTGGTTCGGAACCAGCGTCTCGACGCCATCGCGGTCGCGCACCACCACGTAGCGGCCGCGCAATTCCTGCACCCAGCCGAAGTTCTCGGTGCTGGTGCCGGTCATGCCGGTGAAGCTGATCACATCGCCGGGCTTGATGGATTTGTCCATCAGCAGCACGAAGCCGCTGACGAAGTTGCTGGCGATGGCCTGCAGGCCGAAGCCGAGGCCGATGCCTACCGCGCCGGTGAGCACGGTCAGGGCGGTGAGATCGACGCCGGCGGCGTTGATGCCGATCATCACGCCCAGGGCCAGCAGCGTGAAATAGGTGAACTTGCTGATGCCGATGCGGGTGGAGAGCGCGAGGCCGTCCATCCGCATCACGCGGGTTTCGACGGTGCGCGACACCAGGCTCGCGATCACCATGAACACCGTGACCACCACCACGCCCTTGAGCAGCGACCACACCGTGAAGCGGGCCTTGCCGGGGATCAGGTCGACGGCGTCGAGGCCGCCCTCGATGAAATCGAACCATCCCAGCAGCGTGAATGACAGCAGCACCCACAGCACGATGGCGATGCGGCCTTCCCAGCGCGCGGCGCGGCTGGATGGGCCCAGCGCGAGGCGCAGCAGATGGACGATGAGACGCACCACCAGCAGGGCTGCCGCCAGCTGCAGCGCGATATCGATGAGGTTCGGAGCGAACTCGGTGAAGCTCATCAGACCGCGGCTGATCAGCAGCAGGACCAGGGCGGCAAAAGCCGCCATGACCACGACCGCGCCGCCGGTGACCCGGCCCTGCCAGCCGCGCGCGCGCGCCAGAGTGCTGTGTTTGAACCAGACCTGGGTGAAGTGGCCGGCGGCGAGCCCGCCCAGCACCGCGACCGTGACCATCACGATCTGGGTGAGCACCGCGGGGGCCGCGAGCTGGGCGAACAGTTGCTGCAATCCGTGGTCAGGCATTGAGGTCGGGAATGGCCTGGCTCTGCAGCCTTGTGATCTGGTCCTTGAGCAGGAGCTTGCGCTTCTTGAGTCGCCGCATCTGCACCTCGTCGGTGTGCATGTCGAGCGCCAGCCGCGCGATGACCTGGTCGAGGTCGCGATGCTCTATGCGCAGCTGCCGCAGCTTCTCGATGTTGCGGAACAGCTCGCGGTTGACGTTGTCTTCGTTGTCTTCGGACATTCCTGGTGCGGCTCAGGCGGCCAGCGCGAGACGCGGCAGCAGGGGCTCGACGCCCTCGGGTAGCTTAGCGAAGCGACCCAGCGGGCGCCATGGCTGACCGGGGTCGTGGAAGTCTGAGCCGGCCGAGCCCGCCAGAGCGTTCTCCCGCGCCAGGCGGGCGAGCCGGTCGGCGTCGTTGGGCGACAGGCCCGGCAGGCTCACCTCCAGCGCGCTGCCGCCGCAGGCGGCGAATTCCGCGCACAGATTGCGCAGCGCGCCGCCCGAGAGGCGGTAGCGGTGGGGGTGAGCGAGCACGGCGTGGCCACCAGAGGCCCTGATGGCCTGCACGGCCTGCTCCAGGGCGGGCCAGGCGGCCGATACATGGCCGCTGGTGCCACGCCCCAGATAGCGGTCGAAGGCGCCCTGCAGCGTGTTGGCGGCGCCCGCGGCCACCAGCGCCCGGGCGAGGTGCGTGCGTGTGGGCACGGGCGCTTCGCGCAGCACCCGTGCGCCCAGGTCGAGCGCGGCCAGTTTCGGCACGCGACGCAGCTTTTCGCCGATGGCGAGGATGCGTTCGCGGCGCTGGCTCACGATGGCTTCCAGATGGGCTGCCAGCTGCGGCTGCGCGGGGTCGATGCCCAGACCCACCACGTGGATCTCCTGGCCGCGCCACAGCGCGGTGATCTCCACACCGGCCACGAAACGGATGCCGGCGACGGCGCAGGCGGCCTGCGCTTCGGTCAGCCCGGCGGTGGTGTCATGGTCGGTCAGCGCCAGCACCTGCACCCCGCGCGCGGCGGCAGCGGCCACCAGCGCCGCGGGCGCGAGCAGGCCGTCCGAGCAGTGGCTGTGGGTGTGCAGATCGATCAGCGTGAACATGTGGCGGCTATCATACGGAAGACATGCAAGAGCGCGCCGAACTGCCTGAATCCGTCACCACGCTGCTGCTGGACCTGGACGGCACCCTGCTGGACCTGGCCTTCGACACGCATTTCTGGCTCGAAGTGGTGCCCGAATACTACGGCCGGCCGCGCGGGCTCACCGCGGCCCAGGCGCTGGAGCAGCATATCCGGCCGAAACTGCGCTCCGCCGAGGGCACGCTGGACTGGTATTGCCTCGACTACTGGTCACGCACCCTGGAACTGGACCTGTCGGCGATCAAGTCGAAGCATGACGAGCGCATCGCCTGGTTGCCGGGCGCGCAGGATTTCCTGCGTCGCCAGCGCGCCGCGGGGCGGCGACTGGTGCTGGTGACGAACTCGCACCCGGAGACGCTGCGCATCAAGGACCGCAAGGTGGATATCGCGCCCTTCCTCGACGTGATGTACAGCTCCAATCCCTTCGGCGTGCCGAAGGAGCATCCGGAATTCTGGCAGCGCTTCGGCAGGGTGGAGCCGTTCGATCCGGCCCGCGCCGCGTTCATCGACGACAGCCCTGCGGTGCTGGCTGCGGCGCGCAATGCCGGCATCGGCACGGTGATCGCGGTGACACACCCGGATTCCAGCCGGCCGCCGCGCGAGCCGCCGGCGGGTTTCCCTCACGTCGCGGCGGTAGCGGATCTGCTTTAGGTTAGCGCCGTCCGCCGCGCGGCGGGCCGCGGCGCGGACCACCACCGCCCGGTCTGCCGCTGCCACCACTGCGGCCGCCGCCGCCGCCACCACCTCGACGCGGCGGCGCGTCCTCGCGCGGCTTGTGCCGCGGGAACACCACATCCTTGGCCAGCAGTTCCTGAGTGATGCTGCCGCGCGGGATCTCGTGGCCGATGTATTCCTCGATCTCCGGCAGGCACACCGCGTAGTCCTCGCAGGCGAAGCTGATGGCATCGCCCTCGGCGCCGGCGCGCGCGGTGCGGCCGATGCGGTGCACGTAGTCGGCACGGTCCTGCGGCAGGTCGTAGTTGAACACGTGGCTGACATCGGGGATGTGCAGGCCGCGCGAGGCCACGTCGGTGGCGATCAGCACGGCAAGCTGGCCGCTGTGGAAATCCTTCAGATACCGCAGGCGCTTGTTCTGCGGCACATCGCCGGACAGCGCCTGGGCGTTGATGTGGTTGGCGCGCAGCACTTCTTCGAGGCGGTCGGCCATGCGGCGGGTGTTGACGAACACCATGGTGCGCTCGGCGGCGTGCTGGCGCAGCAGGCCGAGCAGCAGCGGGATCTTCTCCTCCATGGCGGGGAAGTAGATCAGCTGGCGCACCTTGTCGGCGGTGATGCGATCCGGCTCGATGCGCACCAGCTCCGGGCTGTTCATGTGCTCGTAGGCGAGCTCCAGCACGCGCTGCGACAGCGTGGCCGAGAACAGCATGGACTGGCGCTGGTCCGGCGGCGGCATCTTGCGCAGCAGGTAGCGGATGTCGGCGATGAAGCCGAGGTCGAACATGCGGTCGGCCTCGTCCAGCACGCACACCTGCACGTGGCGCAGGTCGAACACACCCTGCTTGTAGTAGTCGATGATGCGGCCGGGCGTGCCGATGAGGATGTCGGCGCCGTTGTCGAACTGGCGGCGCTGCTTTTCGTAATCGACGCCGCCGAACACGCAGGCGAGTTTGAGGCCGGTGTGCTTGGCCAGCACCAGCGCGTCGCTGTGGATCTGCACGGCCAGCTCGCGCGTGGGCGCGATGACGATGCCGCGGATGGAGTTGAGCGGGCGCTGCTCGCGAGGCAGCCGCACCAGCAGCGTGTTGAGCATCGACACCAGGAAGGCGGCGGTCTTGCCGGTGCCGGTCTGCGCCTGGCCGGCGACATCCTTGCCGGCCAGCGTGATGGGCAGGGTCTGCGCCTGGATGGGCGTGCAACGCACGAAACCGGCATCCCAGATGCCGCGCGCCACGGGCTCGGCAAGGTCGAAGCCGGAGAAGGTGGGGCCGTCGCCGGCGGCTTCCGGCGTGGCGTCGCGAGGCGGCGGCGGGGCGGCTTCGGCCAGGGTGGTGGCGTTGGCCGAAGGTTGCTTCGACCGGGCGTCCGAGCCGCCGAACAGTTTTTTCCAGAGCGTCTTGATCATAGGTTCCGTCATAGGAGGCACTTGCAAAAGCGGCAAGGACCGGATACAAAGCGCGTCAGACACGGCGCACTTCCGGCGCCCTGGACGCAATCCCTAACTACCTAGTCTAACTGCTCGATCGGCTTCCGTGGCACGGGATTTCTCCCATGGCCCGACGTGCCGGTCCACCGACCAGAAATCACCCGCTTGACCCCCAAGTATTCAACTTGCGCAAAACACACTGGCCCATTGGCTTCCGGAGGCCTTTCCTGTGAGCAATCCGCTGATCGTTCATACGACGGATGCGCGTTTCGACGCCGACGTCCTCAAATCTGCCGAACCCGTTCTTCTGGACTTCTGGGCTGAGTGGTGCGGACCATGCAAGATGATCTCCCCGATTCTCGACAAGGCGGCCCAGAAGTACCAGGGCCGGCTGAAAATCGCGAAACTGAACATCGACGAAAACCCGCAGACGGCGCCGAAGTACGGCGTCCGCGGAATCCCAACGCTGATCCTGTTCAAGAACGGCAAGGTCGAGGCTCAGAAGGTCGGCGCAATGTCCGAGTCCCAGTTGAGCGCTTTCCTGGACAGCAACCTGTGAGGGGCTATCTCGGCGGGCCCAACCGCAACCAGCGCAACAAGAACCAGCGCCATCGCGATGGCAATCGTGGCGGCGGCGGCGGTGGTGGCGGCAACATCAACGGCAACGTGGGTGGCCGGCCCGACGAGATCTACGATCCGGAACCGTTCGATCCGTCGGGCGACGGAGAGATAGTCAGCCGCGAGGAGCTGGCCCAGGCGCGCAAGCGCATGAGCCTCAACGAGCTCAAGGCCAAGCCGATCCATGAACTGGTCAAGGTGGCCGAGTCCATGGGGCTCGAGAGCCTGGCCCGTTCGCGCAAGCAGGACATCATCTTCTCCATCCTGAAGGCCTACGGGCGCAATGGGGAAGGCATCTACGGCGATGGCGTGCTGGAGATCCTGCAGGACGGCTTCGGCTTCCTGCGTTCGGCGGATGCCTCGTATCTTGCCGGCCCGGACGACATCTACATCAGCCCCAGCCAGGTGCGGCGCTTCAACCTGCGCACCGGCGACTCGGTGTCGGGCATCATCCGTCCGCCCAAGGATGGCGAGCGCTACGTCGCGCTGCTGAAGGTCGGCGAGATCAACTTCGATTCGCCCGAGAGCAGCCGCAACAAGGTGCTGTTCGAGAACCTCACGCCCTTCCATCCCACCGAGCGGCTGAAGCTGCAGCGCGGCAATGGCAGCACCGAGGATCTCACTGCGCGCACGATCGACCTCGTGGCGCCGATCGGCAAGGGCCAGCGCGGCCTCATCGTCTCGCCGCCCAAGGCCGGCAAGACCATGCTGCTGCAGAACATCGCGACCTCCATCACCGCGAACCATCCCGAGGTCTACCTCATCGTGCTGCTCATCGACGAGCGGCCGGAAGAGGTGACCGAGATGCAGCGCACGGTGAAGGGCGAGGTGGTTTCCTCCACCTTCGACGAGCCCGCCGCGCGCCACGTGCAGGTGGCCGAGATGGTGATCGAGAAGGCCAAGCGCCTGGTCGAGCACAAGAAGGACGTGGTGATCCTGCTCGATTCCATCACGCGTCTGGCGCGCGCCTACAACACCGTGGTGCCCAGCTCCGGCAAGGTGCTCACCGGCGGCGTGGACGCCAATGCATTGCAGCGCCCGAAGCGCTTCTTCGGCGCGGCGCGCAACATCGAGGAAGGCGGCAGCCTGACCATCCTCGCCACCGCGCTGATCGACACCGGCTCGAAGATGGACGATGTGATCTTCGAGGAGTTCAAGGGCACCGGCAACAGCGAGATCCATCTGGACCGCCGCATCGCCGAGAAGCGCGTGTTCCCGGCCGTGAACATCAACCGTTCCGGCACCCGCAAGGAAGAGCTGATCACCGACCAGAACGAGCTCGCCAAGATGTGGATCCTGCGCAAGCTGCTGCATCCCATGGACGAGCTGGCGGCGATCGAGTTCCTGCTCGACCGCATGAAGGACACCAAGACCAACACCGAGTTCTTCGAGGCGATGAAGCGTTGAGCGCGACGGCGCTCAACGCCCAAATGTGACCTGATTCTCCTTCCGGCACGTCGCGGGGCTGCGACGTTGGCGGCCTTGCCGGCCCTCTGGGATCATGCGCGCATGACTTACCGGCACCCGCTGATCCTGGCTGGCCTCGCCCTGGCCTTTGCCGCGCCGCTCGGCGCGGCGGAAGCCCGTCCCGCGCGCGAGCTGCTGCAGCCACCGAAGCAGACCATCACCAGCCCGATCACCGACCGCTTCTCGCTGCGCGGCACTTACTATCAGCCGGCGGTGGAAATGCCGTTGCGTTACGACTCCTCGGCATTGCTGCCGGGCACGCCGATTTCAGGCGAGGACACGCTGGGCTTCGACAGCGAGTTGAACCAGGGCATGGTGGAGATGACCTTCCGTCTCACGGATCGCCAGCGCATCCGCACCGATTTCTTCCAGATGAACCGCTCCGGCGATGTGATGCTGGATCAGGTGGTGCGTTTCGGCGATGACGTCTATCTGGTCTCGGACCGCGTGGTCTCGTCGATGAAGCTGCGGATTCTGAATCTGGGCTACTCGTACTCGCTGTTGAAGCGCGAGACCGTCGAGATCGGCGTGGGGCTGGCCGTGCACCTGCTGCAGGCCGAGGGCCGGGCCGCGGTGCCGGCGCGCCTGCTGCGTGAGGACTTCGATGTGGCCGGGCCGTTCGCAAGCCTCGGTGTGGATGCGACCTGGCGGTTCACGCCGCGCTTCTCCGCCAATGCGTGGGCGCAGTATCTGCCGGGCGACGTTGTCGGCACCGACGATGTCGACGGCTCCTTCCTGCGCTATCACGCCGATGTGCAGTTCCGCTGGCGTCCCAACCTGGCGTTCGGCCTCGGCTACACGCAGCAGAGCGTGCGTGTGGACAGCCTCGATGCGGATTTCTCCGGCCGCTTCGTGCTCAAGGCCCGCGGCCCCGAGGCCTTCGTCCGCGTCAGCTTCTGATTACTTCGCGCTGACGTAGGCCTTGACCAGGCGCTCCCAGATGCGGTCTGCCTGGGGCGAGGTGTAGCCGGCGGCAGCCAGCTGCCCGTGAGCCTCTTGCGCGGAGATCTTCCCGCGATTGCACAGCAGCACCAGCGCGCCGGCCGTGCGCCCGAAACGCAGCGCGCGGTCCAGTGGACCTTCCGCGGACGTTGGCGCGGCGCTGGACTGTGATTCCAGGGCTTCCTGGGTGCTCTCCGACAGACCCCAGTTGGCGGCGATGCGCCGCGCGGTGACGCCCGACTGGGCGCCCAGGGATTGCGACACGGATGCCGCGTCCGGAGCAAGGCCGGGCTGCGCGGCGTACTGGTTCATGATGGCGCGGTACACCGCCACGCTGCCCAGGCCATGCAGCAGGCCCAGCAGATGCGCGGTGTAGGGATCGCAGTCCTGGGCGCGGGCCGCGAAAGCCTCGGCGGCCGAGGCGCTGTAGAGCGAATGCTCCCAGGTCACCTTGCCGAAGCGGCCGAAGGCGCCGCTGCCGGTGTTGACCAGTGGTTTCATCAGCGCCGCCGTGATGAGCGTGCGGATGCCCTGCGTGCCGACCAGCGCGGCGGCGCGCTCGACGCTTTCCACCGGCGTGCTGCTGAGGCGATACAGCGGGCTGTTTGCCGTGCGCAGCAGCTCGCTGGTGAGTTCGGGGTCCTGCGCGATGATGCGCGACAGCGAGCGCAGCGAGGCTTCCTCGTCGTTCACCGCCTCCATGATCTGCGGCAGCATCGAGGGCTGGCGCGGTGTGTAGTTCGGCTCGCTGCCCACCTGCGCGATCTCGCGGCTGGCGGCGAGCAGCACTGGCATGTGGGCTGGATCGGGCAGGACCTGCGGATCGGCCGCGCGTTCATCTCCCAGTGCCTGGGCACGCAGTTCAGTGAAGATCCTGGGCAGCGGGCTGGCGTCCGCGTCCGGCTGTGCCGGCGGCAGCGCGGCGGGTGGCGGCGCAGCGGGCAATGCCTGACGCGGCGCGGATTCCTGTGGCGCGGCACGGCGGCGGCGCGACCAGAACAGCACCACGACGACGGCGGCGATGATGAGTATCAGCAGGATGCGTGACATAGAGAGGATGGTGGTGGCGGGGTGATCAGGTGTTGCGGGCCTTCATGGCGGAAGTATCACCGTGGCCGTGGGGCCGATGCCGGATTCCTGGTAGATCACTTCGTCATCGCGCGCCCACAGGAAATGCGGTGTGCCGGCCGGCGCGATGTATACGCCTCCGGCTGGAACGGCCACCAGCGTGGTGTCGTCCACGCGGCTGCCGAAGCCGACCAGCAGCGTGCCGGACAGTACGGTGGAATAGCGCGTGTCCGGATGCGTGTGCGGTGGAATGCGTGTGCCCTTGCTCAGCAGCACACGCTGCGCATAGGCGCCGGATGCTTTCTCGGCGCCGACTATCCAGGTCATCCGCACGCCGGCCACGTCGGGTGCGTCGATCCACCGGATCTGGTCGGGCAGGATCGGGTCCACGGCCGAGGTCTGGGCAAGCGCAAGGCCGGCGGCGAGCAGTGCGGCGCCAGTTCCGGCAATACGGCGGATCTTCATGGCCTGAAGGTATCGGCGCCCGCGTGGCCGGTCAAACTCCTGCTGCTCAATCCAGCGATTTGGCCAGGAACCAGGTCGGGCCCGAATCGCCATAGCGCACGTCGCGGAAGCCGAAGCGGTCATAAAGCAGGCGTGCCGGCGTGTTGTCGTCCTGCACTTCGAGAGTGAGCTTGCAGCAGCCGCGCGCGCGGGCCAGCGACTCGGCTGCGGTGAGCAGCGCGCGGCCGGTTCCCTTGCCGCGTTGTCCGGGCACCACGGCGAGATCGTGCACATTGAGCAGGGGCTGCGCCCTGAAGCTGCTCAGACCCCAGAAGCCCGTCAGCAGGCCCACGGCCTGCCGCGCATCGAAGGCCAGCAGCACCAGCGTCGTGGGATGGGCCCTGAGTTTCGGCACCAGCGTTGCGCGCACCTGTTCCGGCAACGGCTGGCCGCCGCCACGCGGGTCGGCAGCATAGGAATCGAGCACGCCGACAATGGCGGCGGCATCACCGGCGTCGGCCAGATCCGCCTCGCGCACCAGCACGGTTGGCTTTTCAGTCATGGCAGACCCTGTGCGAAGCGGACGATGAGGTCAATGGTGGCCGCGTCACGCAGCAGGGCGCTGTGACCGAGGCCATGTGTGTGATGGATCGTGGCGCCTGGCACCGCCTGGGCCAATGCGGCGCTGTGCGCGTCGGGCACTACATCATCGCCCTGGTCGTGGATGAGCAGCAGCGGCGGATGCAGGCCTGCCGCCACGCGCTGCGCGACGAAGTGCTGCGGGGCTTCACCGAAGCGCCGCATGAACAGCCGCAGGAACTGCTCCGCCGTCCGCGGGGCGATGCCGAACATCTGCTGATAGCGCTCCATCAGGAAAGGCACGCCGGAGGGCATGCTGATGAGCACGGCGCCGCGTGGCGGCGGCGCGATGCGGTCTTCACCCAGGCACATGGCGATGGCCAGCGCGCCCAGCGAGTGCCCGATGAGCAGATCGGCGGGTCCGTGCCGTGCAAGCACGGCGAGCAGCGCCTGCTCGAACTGCGGCAGGCTCGAATGGCTGCCGGTGGATCTGCCATGGGCGGGCGCATCGAAGGCGGTGACCCGCCAGCCCGTCTTCAGCAGTGCCGCGACCAGTGGCGCGAGGCGCGGCGCATGGGAGCCCCAGCCATGCAGCAGCACGGCGTGCCGCGGGCCGTCGCCCCACTGATAGACGCACAGGCTGAGGCCGGCGCAGGGCAGGGTGGAGCGGCGCGCCTGATCCAGCAGCGGCAGATCGGCCGCATCCAGCTGCCGCCGCGCCGGACGCAGGAACAGCCACAGGCCTACACGGGCGGCCAGCGCGGGGCTGAGTTTCTGCAGCAGCGCCATGAAGCGGCGGTAACGCCGCTGTGTGTGCGGGGACAGATGGGGCAGGCGCTGCGATGGGGATGCCGTGGGCATCGCAAGAGTGTATCTGCGACGCCTGCCTTGATTGTTTGCGAATCGGGCCCACAGTTGCAGGATGCAGACGCTGGTGCCGGTATACCGCTCCCTGAGCCGCAAGGCCTGCGAAGAGCGGGCATTCGTGCTGGCGGCCGTGAACATCAGTGGCGAGATCCTCGTCGAGGAGGCTGGTTTCGTCCTCGGCGTGCCGTCATCGCAGGCGGCTCTGGCCGTGCATCACCTGTGGAAATACGACAACGAGCAGCAGCCGCGCGTGGCGCCGCTGCCTGCGCCGGTGCGGCGCTTTGCTCACGCGTGGGTCGGCAGCTGCGTCTACCTGTTGCTGCTGGCCGCAGTGATGCTGGCCGTGGTGCGGGGCTGGGGCCCGCCGGATCTTTTCATGCGCGGTGACCTGGATTCGGCTCTGGTGCAGCAGGGCCAGTGGTGGCGCGCGATCACGGCGCTGACGCTGCACGTGGACATCGTGCATCTGGTGTCGAACATGGGCGCGGGCGCCGTGTTCGGCTGGCTGGCTTCACGGCAGCTGGGCGCGGGCAGCGCCTGGCTGCTGATCCTGCTGGCCGCGGGGTTGTCGAACTTCATCGAAGGCTGGCTGGGTGTGGGGTCGCACCGTTCCGTGGGCGCCTCCACGGCGGTGTTCGCGGCGCTGGGCCTGCTGGCGGCACATGCCTGGCGCACGCGGCGCCATGTGCCGCAGCACTGGGCGCGTCGCTGGGCGCCGCTGGTGGCGGGCATCGTGGTGCTGGGGTTGCTGGGCACGGCGGGCGAGGGCACCAATCTCGTCGCGCATGCGCTGGGATTCGTCATGGGCGCGCTGGGCGGCGCTCTTGCGTCGCAGGCCGCCGCGATGAGAGTGATCGAGCGCGTGCCGCAGCGGCTGGCAGGCGCGGCCGCGCTGGGGCTGGTGGCGCTGGCGTGGATCGTTGCCTGATGCGCCGGATTCGAAAGTACTATTCACCGCAGCATCCGCATGTCATCAACAGGAACATAGGGGAAACCATGTTCAGACCCGTCGTCGCGCTGCTTCTTTCCATCTGCGGTCTTCAGGCGATGGCCGCCGCGCCCGTCACACTGGTTCATGCCGGCTGGATCCTGCCGGTGCCCGGGCAGGCTCCGCTGAGCGAACAGACGCTCGTGGTGCAGGATGGCAAAGTGGTTGCGCTGCGGCCCGGTTATCTGCCGGCAAGCGAATTTCCCGGCAGCGAGAGCCGGATCATCGATCTTCGCGACCGCTACGTGATTCCCGGGTTGATGGACATGCACGTGCATCTGACTTTCCCGGAGACGCCCGCGGATTTCAGCCGCCGCTCCGAGGCCGACCTTGCCATGGTCGCGGTCGAGAATGCCCGTACCACGCTGATGGCGGGGTTCACCACGGTTCGTGATCTTGGGGCCTCGAGCGCCGAGGCCATTGTCGCCGTGCGTGACGCGATCGAGCGCGGCGCCATTCCCGGCCCGCGCATCTATGCCGCGGGGCAATCCATCAGCGCCACTGCCGGTCATGGCGACCGTCGTTTCACGCGCACCGACATCGCTGCGCTGATGCTGTCCCAGGGTGTGTGTGACGGCGCGGACGATTGCCGCCGGGCCGTTCGCAGCCAGTACAAGGTGGGAGCGGAAACGATCAAGGTCCACGCCACCGGAGGTGGCGCGGATCCCAATGGTCGCCGCGAGTCGGCGCCGGAGTTGTCCGATGATGAGCTGGGGGCCGTGGTCGCGGCAGCCCACAACCTCAATCTGCGCGTCGCCGCGCATGCCCACGGCACGGCCGGCGTCAATGCCGCGCTGGCGGCCGGAGTGGATTCCATCGAGCATGGCAGCTGGATCGATGATCGCTCCATCGAGCTGCTGCTGAGCAAGGGGTCGTACCTGGTCCCCACGGCGTACCTGCAGGACTGGTTCCTGTCGCGGAAAGGAATTCCCGAAGCCGCGCACGAGGCGCGTCGCCGCAACGTCGCCCTCATTCATCCCAAGCTCAGCAGCGCGATGAAAAAAGGCGTGAAGATCGCCATGGGCACGGATGCCGGGATCATGCCGCACGGCCAGAATGCCAGGGAGATCATGAAGTACGTCGAGCTGGGTCTGACGCCCATGCAGGCCATCCAGACGGCGACCACCAACAGCGCCAGATTGCTGCGCATCGATCAGGATGTGGGCACGCTGGAAGCGGGCAAGAAGGCGGATCTGATTGCCCTGGCCGGCAATCCTCTGGAGCGCATCGGCGCCGTCGAGGAAGTGACCTTCGTGATGCGCGCGGGGGTGGTGCATCGGCAGGACTGAGGTCCTGTTGCGAGGCAGCCACGGCGACTGCTAGCCTCGGCGGGAATCACAGGGCATGGGAGTTGCGGGTATGCAGATGGCAAGAATATCCACCGCGTTGTACGCAGTGCTGTTCACTGGCGCGGTTCTGGCGGCGGCCGGGCCTGATGCGCCGCTCCAGGATGCGCGCCCTCCGCGCGCGCAGGTGCCGCCTCCCTACTCCGCCACGCAATTCCCGGACTGGAGCGGTGTGTGGTCCAAGGTCCCCTCTCCCGAAGTTCCTTTCGATTCCGATACGAAGGGCCTGGGCACACGGGCGCCGTCGCCCATCAGCTACCAGCCGGAATATGCGGCGCGTTACGAGGCGCTGCAGGAGAAGGTGCGGCAGGGCATCCCGATTTCCATTCCGGCCACCGAGTGTCTGCCTCTGGGCATGCCGTACATGATCTATACGCTCTACCCGATGCAGGTCATGATGACGCCGGGGATGGTCACCATGATCACGGAGTATGGTGGCTTCTACCGCAACATCTATGTCGATCGACCGGTGCCGGAGGATCTCTCGCCAAGCTACGCGGGTTTCTCCCAGGGCCATTGGGAGGGCGATACGCTGGTGGTGAAGACCATCGGTCTGCGGGATGACAATGTCATCGATGCGAACGGGTTGCCGCACAGCGACCAGCTGACGCTGACCGAGCGCTACCGGGAGATCAGCCCGGGTCGCCTCGAAGTCAGCATCACGATGGACGATCCGAAGGCTTTCGCGAAGCCCTACACGCGCGTCACCCAGTGGAAATTCGAGCCTGACTGGGTGATCAATGAATACGTCTGTCTCGAGAACAACCGCAACCCCGTCGATGCCCATGGGAACACCGGGGTCGTACTGACGAATTGACGGCGGATTCCAGGGCGGGCGCTTATGGCCCGCCGTCGCGGGCAATGGCGCGATGGCCGATGTCGCGCCGGTACTGGCCGCCCTTGAAGCTCACGACATCCACCAGCGCATAGGCTTCGCGCTGCGCGGCCTTCACGGTGCCGCCCAGACCCACGGCGCAGAATACGCGGCCGCCGCTGGTGACGACCTTGCCATCCTTGTTCGCGGTGCCGGCATGAAACAGCTTGCCTGGCAGCGCGCCGACTGAATCCAGTCCGTCGATCACATCGCCCTTGCGCGGCTCGTCGGGATAGCCCTCGGCGGCGATGACCACGCCCAGCGCGGCGCGCGGATCCCACTCGGCCTTCACGCCCTCGAGCGCACCGTCGAGAGCGGCTTCGATGAGCACGGTGAAGTCCGACTTCAGGCGCATCATCACCGGCTGGGTTTCCGGGTCGCCGAAACGCACGTTGTATTCGATGACCTTGGGCCGGCCCGCGGCGTCGATCATGAGCCCGGCGTAAAGGAAGCCCTTGAAGGGCATGCCGTCCCTGGCAAGACCGCTGAGCGTGGGCTCGATGACTTCGCGCATCACGCGCTCGTGCACCATCGGCGTGACCACGGGCGCGGGTGAGTAGGCGCCCATGCCGCCGGTATTGGGGCCCTGGTCGCCGTCGCGCAGGCGCTTGTGGTCCTGGCTCGTGGCCATGGGCAGCGCATGCTTGCCGTCGCACATGACGATGAAGGTGGCTTCCTCGCCTTCGAGGAATTCCTCGATCACGATTTCATCGCCGGCGTTGCCGAAGCGGCCGTCGAGCATGGATTCGGCGGCTTCCACGGCTTCGCTTGCGGTCTGCGCGATGATGACGCCCTTGCCGGCGGCGAGACCGCTGGCTTTCACGACGATGGGCGTGGGCTGTGCGGCGAGCCAGTCGCGGTCGAAAGTGGCGCGGGTGAATTTGCAGTAGCCGGCAGTGGGAATGCCGTGGCGTTCCAGGAAGGCTTTGGTGAAGGCCTTGGAGCCTTCCAGCTGCGCTGCGGCCTTGCTGGGGCCGAAGCAGCGCAGTCCGCGCGCCTCGAACAGATCGACGATGCCGGCGACCAGCGGCACTTCGGGGCCGACGAGCGTGAAGGCCACGCCTTCGGCCGCCGCAAGGTCGGCAAGTTCTTCGAGCTGCTCCACGCCGATGGGGACATTGCGCAGCTTGTGCTCGCGCGCCGTGCCGGCATTGCCGGGCGCCACGATCACCTCGCTCACGCGCGGCGACTGGGCGCACTTCCAGGCCAGCGCATGCTCGCGGCCGCCGCCGCCGATGACCAGTATTTTCATGTGGGTGCGGTTCAGTGGCGGAAGTGGCGCATGCCGGTGAACAGCATGGCGAGACCATGCTCGTTCGCGGCGGCGATCACTTCCTCGTCGCGCATCGATCCGCCGGGCTGGATCACGGCGGTGACGCCCTGCGTCGCCGCGGTGTCGATGCCGTCGCGGAAGGGGAAGAAGGCATCCGAGGCCATCACCGCGCCGCGCACGGTAAGGCCCGCATCCTCGGCCTTGATGGCGCCGATGCGGCTGGAATAGACGCGGCTCATCTGGCCGGCGCCCACGCCCACGGTGGCGAGGTCACGCGTAAAGACGATGGCGTTGCTCTTGACGAATTTGGCGACGCGCCAGGCGAACAGCAGGTCGCGCTTCTCGGCATCGGTGGGCGCGCGCTTCGTGACGCAGCGCAGGGCGTCGGCATCGATGCGGCCGATGTCGCGGTCCTGCACCAGCATGCCGCCGTTGACGCTGCGCAGCTCGAGGCCAGGCTGTGCAGCGCCCAGGACGCCGGTGAGCAGCACGCGCACATTGGGCTTGGCGGCCAGCGCCTCGGCGGCGCCGGGCAGCAGAGCGGGCGCGATCAGCACCTCGACGAACTGGCGCTCGAGGATGCGCCGCGCGGTGTCGGCTTCCAGCGGCTGGTTGAAGGCGATGATGCCGCCGAAGGCCGAGGTGGCGTCGCAGCGGTAGGCGAGGTCGTAGGCCTCGAAGGGCGTCGCGGCGACGGCAACGCCGCAAGGGTTGGCGTGCTTGACGATGACGCAGGCGTTGCCGTCGAACTGGCGCACGCATTCCAGCGCGGTGTCCGCATCGGCGATGTTGTTGAAGGACAGTGCCTTGCCCTGCACCATGCGCGCGCTGGCGATGCTGTCCGCCGCGGTATCGGCGGTGCGATAGAAGGCGGCTGCCTGGTGCGGGTTCTCGCCGTAGCGCAGTGTTTCGACGCGCGTGAGCAGCGGAGTGAGCTGCGGCGGGAAGTGCTCGCCTTCCACGGCATGCTGCTTCGCGAGGTAGCCGGACACCAGCGTGTCGTAGCCCGCGGTGTGCGCGTAGGCCTTGGCGGCAAGCCGGGCACGGAAGGGGAAATCGGTGCTGCCCGCGTCGCGCTCGAGCTGCGCGAGCAGCTCGGCATAGTCGGACGGATCGACCACCACCGCCACATCGGCGTGGTTCTTGGCCGCGCCGCGCAGCATGGCCGGACCGCCGATGTCGATGTTCTCGACCGCTTCTTCGTAGCTGACATCGGGCCTGGCGATGGTGGCAGCGAAGGGATAGAGATTGACCACCAGCAGGTCGATGGGCTCGATGCCTTCGCGCGCCATCACCGCCTCATCGGTGCCGCGCCGGCCGAGCAGGCCGCCGTGGATCTTCGGATGCAGCGTCTTCACGCGTCCGTCCATGATCTCGGGGAAGCCGGTGACCTCGGCCACCTCGCGCACCGGAATGCCGGCGGCGGCCAGCGCTTTCGCGGTGCCCCCGGTGGAGATCAGCTCGATGCCGCGCGCG